>NZ_JBTGNX010000003.1:0-184615 GCF_054332415.1 Haemophilus sp. SZY H56
CATAAAAAATCTGCACCTCAATTGTTGGTTTGTTGAGTCCAACTTTTGGGGTGCAGATCAATTTTGACCGCACTTTTGTTTTATCACTCAAAAGGGCGGGATAAACGCCCTTTATTTTTAAGAATTAATCTTCTTTTCCTAAGATTTGATTCACTTCACTCTTATAGAGTACGGCTTTAGCACCGAAAATAGCCTGTACACCACCGCCGACTTCAAGCACATCAATCGCGCCTAATTTTTTCAATGTGGCTTTATCAACGGCTTTCACGTCCTTAACAGAAACACGTAAGCGAGTAATACACGCATCAACGTTTTCAATATTTTCAGCGTTACCTAATGCTGCAATAATTTTATGTGCATTTTCAGTCAGTGAACTGGTTTCTTGTTCTACATTTTCTTCGGTTTCTTCACCTCGTCCTGGCGTCATCACATTAAAGATGCGAATCAAGAAAACGAAAGAGAAATAATAGAGCAGAGCCCAAGGAATACCGACGAAAATGACACGCAACCAATGGGTGTTTTCATCACCTTGTAAGATACCGAAGAGTAAGAAATCAATAAAACCACCAGAGAAAGTATTCCCGATAGAGATATTTAAATAATCGGCAATAAAGAAAGACACCCCATCTAAGAATGCGTGGAACACATAAAGCCATGGTGCAACAAACAAGAACATGAACTCGATCGGTTCTGTAATGCCGGTAATGAATGATGTTAGGGCTGCACCAAGGAATAAACCACCAATTTGTGCACGACGTTTTTTCGGTACACAGTGATACATAGCTAAACAGGCAGCGGGTAAGCCAAACATCATGGTATCAAAACGGCCGGCAAAGAAACGCGTCCCTTCAGTAAATAAACCATGGTGATTTGGATCAGCTAATTGAGCGAAAAAGATTTTTTGTGCCCCAACAATCATCTCGCCATTGACCATTTCCACACCACCTAATTCAGAATACCAAAATAGTGGATAAATCATGTGATGTAAGCCAACCGCACCAGATAATCGCATTAAGAAACCGTATAAGAATGTTCCAAATGTTCCCATGGATGCGATGCTTTTACCTGCGGATACGAGCCATTGCTGGAAAGTTGGCCAAATGAGGAAGAAAACTAATCCAACGAAAATAGCTGAAAAAGCCGTCACGATTGGCACAAAGCGAGAACCACCAAAGAAACCTAATACTTGTGGTAATTGGATGTTGTGATAGCGATTGTGTAATTTAACGGTAATCAAGCCCATCACCAATGCACCAATCACACCTGTATCAATACTTTTTACATCAGGAGAGAAAATCGGAATTAATGCGGCAATGGTACCCGTCATAATGAGATACCCGACAACCGCAGCAAGAGCAGCAACACCCTTGTCTCGTTTAGCTAAGCCGATACCTAAACCAATGCACAATAATAAGGCCAAATTAGCGAACACCACGCTACCGGCTGCTGACATGATCTGAAACAGACCTTGCAGCGCCTCATTATTTAAAATTGGATAAGCTTGCACCGTTGCTTTATTGGAAAGTGCACCACCGATCCCGAGTAAAAGACCTGCAGCAGGCAAAATAGCAATCGGCAACATGAATGCCTTACCGACTTGTTGAAGTTGTTTAAACATAGAACCTCCTGTGATTACTTTTTTGAAATGTAACGTATTTAAAGAGAAAAATCTGTGAAACCGCTCACAGTTTCAACCTAACACCTTGCTTTGATGAGTTTTAGCTTATGTTGGCGTGCGGTGGATTTCCTTTTATAATGCAATCAAACTGATATGTTTATTCATTATTTTTATGACAACTTTTATTGCCTACGCCAATATTCAACAACCTTTCTCTTTTGATGAAATCCCTACGGATCTTGTCTCTGAAAATTTGTGTATAGAACCGCAGGGAAATTCTCGGATAACACAACGTCATCAATGCCGTCGATTGGCGCATTTTTTACTTTGGCAGTTGCTAAAAACAGCGGAAAAATCAACCGCACTTTTAGGGCGAATTTATCGTACACAAAGTGATAGACCACAATTTCCCGTCGAGAATATTGATTTTAATATTAGTCACTCTGGTGATTGGGTCGCCGTATTGCTGCATATTAATGAATCAGAAAAAAGTGCGGTCGGTATTGATATTGAATTTTCAAAAAAACGGAATTTTTCTGCGCTCATGGCGCATTTTGCGACACAAGCAGAACAAGAATGGTTTGCTAAACAGCCTGATGCAGACCTGGCCTTTTATCGTTGTTGGTGTTTGCGTGAAGCTGTATTGAAATCACAAGGCATAGGAATAGTGAAGTTATCAAGTGTGACGCATTTGCCTGAACAACTGCAGATCTTTTCAGATTATTGTCCGAAAGGTGCGTTGCTCTTTACGGATGAATTGCCTTTTTACTTTGCGGCATTTATAAATCAGTCAAAAATTCAACCGCACTTTTATCACTGGAATGGAAAAAAATTACTCAAAAAAAATATAAAAAAATCCTTGATTTACCAAGTAAATGAATAAAAGAAAATCCTTGAAAATATTCAAGGATTTTTTATTTTATAAAACTTGATTCGCCACTTGTATTTTCATAGACTAACCCCATTTATTTCGATAAACTCATTAAAATTTTTAGACAAATGGAGAACGTAATGTCGCAAAACGGTCCAGATCAAGATCCTTGGGGTAAACCGGGACAGAGCAGCGGTCCAAAACAGTCAGATAATTCATCAGATAAGCAAAATGAAAATGGCTGGGGCTCGCGAGACAATAAAAATCAGGAGCAATCACCACCAGATATTGAAGAAATATTCAATAATCTGTTGAAAAAATTAGGTGGAGGTAATAAAAAAGGCGGTTCAAATAATACTTCGCCGAATATCCCTTCATTCAATTTAGGTAAAATTTTACCGATCGCCGCGGTGATCGGGGGAATTATTTGGGGTGCAAGCGGTTTTTACACTATCAAAGAAGCGGAACGTGGTGTGACGTTACGTTTTGGTGAGTTTCATTCTACCGTTCAACCTGGTTTGAACTGGAAACCGACTTTTATTGATAAAGTGGTTCCAGTGAATGTAGAACAAGTTCGCGAGCTTAAAACGCAAGGTGCAATGTTAACCAAAGATGAAAACATGGTTAAAGTGGAAATGACCGTACAATATCGTGTGCAAAATCCAGAAAAATACTTGTTTAGCGTGAGCAATGCAGATAATAGTCTCGGACAAGCGACGGACAGTGCGCTTCGTTATGTGATCGGCCATATGACCATGAATGATATTCTGACAACGGGTCGAGCAGTGGTGCGTGAAAATACTTGGAAAGCGTTGAACGATATTATTAAACCTTATGACATGGGGCTTGAAGTTATTGACGTGAACTTCCAATCTGCGCGTCCACCAGAAGAAGTGAAAGATGCTTTCGATGATGCGATTAAAGCACAGGAAGACGAACAACGTTACATTCGTGAAGCTGAAGCTTATGCTCGTGAGAAAGAGCCAATCGCCCGCGGTGACGCACAGCGTATTATCGAAGAAGCGACTGCTTACAAAGATCGAGTTGTGCTTGATGCGCAAGGGGAAGTGGAACGTTTACAACGTCTTCTACCTGAATTTAAAGCTGCGCCTGATTTGTTAAAAGAGCGTCTTTATATTCAAACCATGGAAAAAGTCATGGCAAATACGCCGAAAGTCATGTTAGATGCAAATAATGGTAACAATTTAACCGTATTACCATTAGAACAATTAATGGGTAAAAAAGCGGCTCAACCGACTACTACAATGCCTGAAAGTGCGGTCAGTTCTGCGCCTGTTTCAATACAGGAACGTCGTGTAGAAACGCAAACGGCTCAACCAGTTCAATCAAATGAAGGCATTCGCCAAGGGAGATTTAACTAATGCGTAAATTTTTACTTCCGATTATTGTGGTGATTGCTGCGGTGCTATATTCCAGCGTCGTGGTTGTAACTGAGGGCACTCGTGGCATCATGTTGCGTTTTAACAAAGTACAACGTGATGCAGAAAACAAAGTAGTGGTGTATGAACCAGGTTTGCATTTCAAACTGCCTTTGATTGATAGCATTAAAGTGCTTGATGCACGTATTCGTACCCTTGATGGTTCAGCTACTCGTTTTGTGACAGTCGAGAAAAAAGACTTGTTGGTGGATTCCTATGTAAAATGGAAAATCAGCGATTTCGGTCGTTTCTATACTGCAACGGGTGGCGGCGATTATAACCAAGCTGCAAGCTTATTAAGCCGTAAAGTGAATGACCGTCTGCGTTCAGAAATTGGTACACGTACGATTAAAGATATCGTTTCAGGTACACGTGGTGAATTAATGGCGGGGGCGAAAAAAGCGTTAAATTCAGGGCAGGATAGTACATCTGAATTGGGTATCGAAGTCGTCGATGTTCGCGTAAAACAAATCAATTTACCGGATGAAGTTTCTTCTTCGATTTACCAACGTATGCGTGCAGAACGTGATGCGGTTGCCCGTGAACACCGTTCTCAAGGTAAAGAAAAAGCAGCGTTCATTCAAGCGGATGTGGATCGTAAAGTGACCTTGATCTTAGCGAATGCAAATAAAACTGCACAAGAATTACGTGGTAATGGTGATGCGGCAGCAGCGAAATTATATTCTCAAGCTTTTGCTCAAGAACCACAGTTTTATAGCTTTATTCGTAGTTTAAAAGCGTATGAAAGTAGCTTTGAAGGTTCAGGTAATATGATGATCTTGAAACCAGACAGTGATTTCTTCCGCTTTATGCAAGCGCCAAAGAAATAAACGAGAGATAATAAAACGTAAAGTGCGGTTCGAAATAACCGCATTTTTTATTACTGAATTTTAGGGAGCTCTGTATTTATAAGGCAAAAACACCTGTAATGCAATCAATCGCATCCATAGCCAAATCAAATTAAATCCACATAAAATATAAGCCAATTTTTTGGCATAATCACCTTGCTTTTTAAGCTTTCTCTTTCTTTTTATATTTTATTGATCATTTGGAGGATTAGATGAAAAAACTGATTATTGGCGGAGCAGCCATTGCAGTATTAGGTTATTTGGGGGGGGGGGTATCTACATCAATTTGATAAAGAGAACGCAACCCAACTTTTAATGGAAAATCGTTATACGGGCGAACAAGAAAAAGTGGCAAAAGCGTTGTTTGATAACAGCTGCCAATATTGTCATAGTCCAAACACACCTCTTCCATTTTATTCAAAATTCCCGATTGTGGGTGACCAAATGCAATCGGATATTCAGAATGGGCTTAGAGCCTTCCGCTTAGATCGTTTAGTTGAAGGCTTAAAAGATCCGAGCAAATTATCACAAGCTGATTTAGCAAAATTACAACGTGTACTTGAAAATAACGAAATGCCAATTGCTAAATTCAGACATCTTCACTGGGGAAGTAAACCAGATGAGCAAGAAAAAATGGTGTTGCTTAATTGGATTCGTGAAGCACGTAAAATGTCTCTACCAAAAGAAACACCCAATGTTGATGCTGATCGTTTAGTGCAACCGATTCCAGACAGTATTGCGAAAGATGAAGCAAAAGTTGCGTTAGGCCATGATCTTTTCTTTGATGGTCGTTTATCAGGCGATGGTTCTATTCAATGTCATACTTGTCACCAATTAGATAAAGGTGGGGTGGATAGACTTGATACTTCAACAGGGATTGAAGGTAAAAAAGGTCCGATTAACGCACCAACTGTATTCAATGCCGCATTCAACTTTGTACAATTCTGGGATGGCCGTGCGGCAGATTTAGCGGATCAAGCAAAAGGTCCTCCAACAAATCCGGTAGAAATGGGATCGCACTCTTGGGATGACATCGTGGCACGTTTTGAAATGGATGAAGAGTTCAAAAAAGCATTCTTAAAAGAATATCCACAAGTGACGAAAGAAACCTTAACTCATGCGATTGGTGAATATGAAAAAACATTAATTACGCCAAATAGTGATTTTGACCGTTATTTGAAAGGGGATAAAACAGCTTTGACTGAGCAACAAGTTCATGGTTATGAGTTATTCAAACAACATAAATGCGATACTTGCCATACTGGTGTAGCAATGGGCGGACAATCTTATGAATACATGGGACTCTACGGCGATTACTTTAAAGATCGTGGTATGCCATTAACTGATGCCGATGAAGGTCGATTTGCTCAAACTAAAGATCCATTCGATATGCATCGTTTCAAAGTACCAACCTTACGTAACGTCGCACTTACTGCACCATATTTCCATGATGCGTCAGCAAAAGACTTAAAAGATGCTGTTATTGCAATGTTGAAATACCAAAGCAACGTGCAACAGCCTGCTCAAAAAGATGTTGAAGATATTACCTCTTTCTTAGAAAGTTTAACAGGTGAATTTAAAGGTGAAAAATTAAAATAATCCTTTGAGTTATAAATAGAAACGACTGCAAATGCGGTCGTTTTTTATGAGCGTTGTTTAGCAAAGAGGAGGAAATTCAATAATATAAGCTTATCTTATTTTAGACTAAGTATTCTACGGGAGTAGGACATCAAGTAATTCGGGATAAGCAGCCGCTGAATAGAGATCTTAACTGTAAAATTTACGGGGTTTTACAGTGTTTTTCACTTAAAAGAGATCTGTATAAGTTTGTAGGAGATTACAGTATATTGATTTATAAAGTGTTTTTATCTTTTACGTGATAGTTAATAAGAAATTTTAATTTTATTTTTAATGATTGGCGGCATCGCCACTAAGATAAATAATTTATAAATGAAAGTGTAAAAAAATGGAAATTTAACCGCCACTTTATCGCCACTTAAGAAAGAATTGGTGGGTCGTGAAGGATTCGAACCTTCGACCAACGGATTAAAAGTCCGCTGCTCTACCGACTGAGCTAACGACCCAACTAGATGATTTTAAAGTAAATTTTAAAATCTTTTGATTGGTGTTTAAATGGTGCCCGAAGCCAGACTTGAACTGGCACGCCTCGAAAGGCGAGGGATTTTAAATCCCTTGTGTCTACCGATTCCACCACTCGGGCATTGAGTGATTAACTAACTACGTGGTTATGGAGGCGTGTCCCGGAGTCGAACCGAGCTACATGGATTTGCAATCCAGTGCATAACCGCTTTGCTAACACGCCGTTAGTTTGGAGCGGGAAACGAGGCTCGAACTCGCGACCCCGACCTTGGCAAGGTCGTGCTCTACCAACTGAGCTATTCCCGCATACGCTGTTAGTGCGGTGCATTTTACGGGAATTTGAAATTCTGTCAATCGAAGATCTGAAAAAAAAATTCAAATGTTGAAAAAATCTTCGTTTCGGTTGAAATTACAGCAAAATTTAACACAAGAATATAATTTTCACAGAGTTTTCAATTTCTACTTTTATCGTGAGTGGCTTTATGACAAAATTGGAACGTTTTGCTCTCCATTAAATAAAGAAAAGTGCGGTCAAGTTTTTGCATGTTTTAGAGGTAAATTATGACACAACAATATTCTATCGATACATTATTAGCCCAAGCGGGGAATCGCAGTGATGAACGCACTGGTGCGGTTTCAACGCCAATTTATCTTTCAACGGCCTATGGTCATCATGGGATTGGCGAAAGTACTGGGTTTGATTATACCCGCACGAAAAACCCAACGCGTAGTGTTTTGGAAGATACCGTAGCAAAATTAGAAAATGGTGATCGTGGTTTTGCCTTTTCCTCCGGCATGGCGGCAATTCAAGTGTTGATGAACCTATTTAAAGGTCCTGATGAATGGATTGTGTCAAGTGATGTATATGGTGGAACTTATCGCTTATTAGATTTTGCCTATAAAAATAACAACAGCGTGAAACCCGTTTATGTGAATACTGCTTCTTTAACTGAAATTGAAGCCGCTATTACAGCGAATACAAAAGCAATTTTTATTGAAACCCCATCAAATCCATTAATGGAAGAGTGTGATGTGGCAGAAATTGCGAAGTTAGCGAAAAAACACAACTTGTTAATGATTGTGGATAATACCTTCTTAACTCCAGTGCTATCTCGTCCATTAGATTTAGGCGCAGATATTGTCATTCATAGCGGTACAAAATATATTGCGGGTCATAATGATAGTTTAGTGGGCTTGATTATTGCAAAAGGGCAAGAACTTTGTGATCGTATCGCCTATATTCAAAATGGTGCAGGTGCTGTACTTTCGCCATTCGATTCTTGGTTAACCGTGCGTGGTATGAAAACTCTTTCATTACGTATGAAACGCCATCAAGACAATGCGAAGGCGATTGCGGAATTTTTACGCGAACAACCACAAATTGATAGTGTGTTATATCCAAACAAAGGCGGTATGCTGTCTTTCCGTTTGAAAGATGAAAATTGGGTGAATACGTTCTTAAAATCAATCAAGTTGATTACCTTTGCGGAAAGCTTAGGCGGTACAGAAAGTTTTATTACTTATCCTGCGACCCAAACTCATATGGATATTCCTGAAGCAGAACGTGTCGCCCGTGGTATTACAAACACATTGTTGCGTTTTTCTGTTGGTTTAGAAGATGTGGAAGACATCAAGGCTGATTTATTACAGGCATTTGCACAGCTTAAATAGTTAGTTTTTATCAATCGAACTAATCTGTGCAATTCTATATACCTTGTGCTATTATGCACGGCATCAATTAATGTTAGGTGTTAATTAATCAACATCTTATTAGATAAGGAAATAAAAATGAGCGAAGTATTACATATTACTGATGCAGATTTCGAAACTGCGGTTGTGCAATCAGATATCCCTGTATTAGTGGATTTTTGGGCACCTTGGTGTGGTCCTTGCAAAATGATTGCGCCAATTTTAGATGAAATCGCACCTGAATTCGCAGGTAAAGCAAAAATCGTTAAAATCAACGTAGATGATAACCAATTAGTGGCAGGTCAATTTGGTGTACGTAGTATCCCAACTTTACTACTTTTCAAAAATGGCCAACTTGTTGCAACACAAGTCGGTGCGTTACCAAAAAATCAATTAGCGGCGTTTATTAATCAACACCTATAATTGAGTTATTAAACATAAAAGAGCGGTCAAAAATTTTGATGTTTTGGCCGTTCTTATTTTTTCTCTCGCCAATAAGTGGCAAAACGAGGTTTTCCGGAGTTGGTTAATCCACGATATTTGTAGGTAATCGTGCTGCCAATAGGTGGTGGATTTTCACGCTCATTCAGATTAAATCCTGAACCGATTTTGAATTTTCCACGATGATTTTCACAGGTGAGTGAACCGAGTATATTTTCAAATTGTCCTTTTCCTTTATGATGCTCAACCACCATACATTCTTCATCATAAGCGGTTTTAAGCTTCAAAATTTGTGTACTGCGTTTCCGTTCGTAAGGGGCGTTAGGATTACGTAACACAACCCCTTCACCTTTTTTTGCTTCTACTTCATGTAAATAGTTGAATAAGTGCGTTTTATCTTGGATTGGAATTTGTGGAATAATCTTGATATAAGACGTAGGGTTGTTTTTCAAATAATCTTCTAAGGTTTTGAGACGTTCAAAGAGGTTGCCTGAGGCATTCGGTACATCAAAAACATAAAGTGTTAATTTTGCCCAATTATCACCTTTAAAGGATTTCGTAATAGAAGCAATTTCTTCAAATTGATTACGTTCACTAAATAGCTCACCATCAATGGCAAAAGGTGGAAATTGAGCGGTAAAATAGGCGGGTGCGGGTAAGGGTAATCCTTGACGGCTTAATAGCGCTTTGCCATCCCAATAACCTCGTATCCCATCTAATTTTTCTGACATTACCCAACCTTGAATATCTTGGTTCTCATAGGTGCTTAATAGCATTAAATCACTATCATTTGCCCAAGTTATCAGACTGAATAGCATACAAAGTAATAAATAAACTACTCGCATAATCTCTCCTTTTAAATTGTTTGAGTTTAAAAAGTGCGGTCATTTTTTACAGCGTTTTTAATTGAATTTGTGATTCGTATCGCAAAATAATGAGAAGTAAGCTGGAAAATAGAGAGATAAGAAAGAGCGCTAGATTATTTGAAATGAACGCTATACAATGCCAACACTATCTCGAATTTTAATTTTTAAGGAGAATAAAATGTATTTTGATCAAATTAAAGCGGAGCTTGTGGAAGCACAAGATGTATTAAATAAGTTTGTTTCAGATGATAACAATATCAAACTCATTGAAAAAGCAGCTAAATTGTTAGCCGAAAGCTTTAAAAATGGCGGGAAAGTATTATCTTGCGGTAATGGTGGTTCTCACTGTGATGCTATGCACTTCGCAGAAGAACTAACTGGTCGTTATCGTGAAAATCGTCCGGGTTATCCTGCAATTGCGATTTCTGATGTAAGTCATTTAAGCTGTGTAAGTAATGACTTTGGCTATGAATATGTATTCTCTCGCTTTGTTGAAGCAGTGGGTAAAGAAGGCGATGTTTTATTCGGGTTATCGACATCAGGCAATTCTAAAAATATCTTAAATGCAATTGAAGCGGCGAAAGCAAAAGGCATGAAAGTGATTGCGATGACAGGTAAAGATGGCGGTAAAATGGCAGGCCTAGCGGATGTTGAAATTCGTGTGCCACACTTTGGTTATGCAGATCGTATTCAAGAAATCCACATCAAAGTGATCCATATTTTAATGATGTTAGTTGAATTTGAAATGGCGAAAGAGGCTTAATACACGACAAGCGCGGTTAAAATTCAATGATTTAAAGATCCCAAAAAGTTTTTTGGGATTTTTTATAAAAAATGCTTGCATAAATAATCACTAAAAAGTAATATTTATTCAATCTTACGAATCAATCAAGGATAGCAGTAAACTTAAAATGGCGATTAGTGTTAAAAATTTGAATTTCTTTTACGGTTCATCACAGGCATTGTTTGATATCAATCTTGATGCACAAGAAGGCGATACCGTGGTGTTACTCGGACCAAGTGGGGCAGGGAAAAGTACGTTAATCCGTACATTAAATTTATTAGAAGTGCCAACTTCTGGCGAATTGCATATTGCGAATAACCATTTTGATTTGTCTCAGGCGAATAATAATCCGAAAGCTATTCGTCAACTTCGTCAAGATGTGGGCATGGTATTTCAGCAATACAATCTTTGGCCACATTTAACCGTGATTGAAAACCTAATTGAAGCGCCGAAAAAAGTGTTAGGTATTAGCGAGGAAGAAGCGAAAAAAGATGCATTAGAACTTTTAAAACGTTTACGTTTGGAAGAGCATGCCGATCGTTTCCCGCTTCACTTATCTGGCGGTCAGCAACAACGTGTTGCCATTGCTCGAGCATTAATGATGAAACCGCAAGTGTTGTTGTTTGATGAGCCAACGGCTGCACTAGATCCAGAGATTACAGCTCAAGTTGTTGATATCATTAAAGAACTTCAACAAACAGGCATTACTCAAGTAATTGTAACCCACGAAGTGAATGTGGCACAAAAAGTGGCGACAAAGGTCGTTTATATGGAACAAGGTAAGATTATTGAAATGGGCAGTGCAGATTGCTTTGATAATCCAAAAACCGAACAATTTAAACAATATCTTTCACACTCAGAATAAGGAAACACAACATGAAAAAATTACTTTTAACCGTAATGTTAATGGGCTCAGCTTTTGCTGCGAATGCACAAGAAATCACTTTCGCGATGGAACCAAGCTATCCGCCATTTGAAACAACGAATGAAAAAGGCGAAATCATCGGTTTTGATGTGGATGTAGCGAATGCAATTTGTAAGGAAATTCAAGCAACTTGTCACTTTAAAAGCCAAGCATTTGATGCGTTAATTCCAGGCTTAAAATCTAAACGTTTTGATGCTTCAATTTCTGCGATTGATATTACGGATGCTCGTGCAAAACAAGTGGCATTCTCTAATGCTTACTATGATAGTTCAGCAAGCTATGTAGGGTTAAAAGGTAAAGCAGATTTATCTTCAGCAAAAACTGTTGGTGTTCAAAACGGAACAACATTCCAACAATATACTGCAGCAGAAAGCAAACAATATAATGCGAAAGCTTATGCTAGCCTTCAAGATGCGATCTTAGACTTAAAAAATGGTCGTATTGATATTATCTTTGGTGATACAGCGGTGCTAGCAGATATGATTTCAAAAGAAGCTGAAATTCAATTTGTAGGTGACAAAGTAACAGACAAAAAATATTTCGGTAATGGTTTAGGTATCGCGGTAAATAAATCAAGCAAAGAATTGCTTGAAAGCTTGAACAAAGGTTTGGAAGCGGTGAAAGCAAACGGCGAATACCAAAAAATCTATGATAAATGGATGACTAAATAATCTATGTTTTATGATTATCTTACATTAATTGGACACGCAGCCCTAATGACTTTAGGGCTTGCTATTTGCTCTCTGATTGTCGGTTTATTACTCAGCATTGTTTTTACCGCCTTAGAAGCCAATAAGTATGTATTTATTGCAAAGCCAACGGCGATTATCATTGCTTTATTACGTGGTTTGCCAGAAATCTTAGTCGTATTACTGATTTATTTTGGGTCAACTCAAGTCGTGGAAATGCTGACGGGTGAGTATATCGAATTCAGCGCCTTTGATTGTGGTGTATTTGCATTGTCTTTGATTTTTGCCTCTTATGCTTCACAAACTTTGCGTGGTGCGATTCAAGCTATTCCAAAAGGGCAGTGGGAATCAGGTGCAGCTTTAGGATTAAGCCGTCCTTATACCTTCATTAATTTAATCATGCCACAAGTATGGCGACATGCTTTACCGGGCTTAAGCAATCAATGGTTAGTCTTATTAAAAGATACAGCGTTGGTATCATTAATTGGTGTCGATGATTTAATGCGTCAAGCAGGATACATCAATACCAATACACATGAGCCTTTCACTTGGTATGGCATTGCAGCCTTGATTTATTTAGTGATTACGTTGATCAGCCAAGCGGGGATTCGCAAATTAGAATTACGTTTCACTCGATTTGAACGGGGAGTCGAATAATGTTTCAAGAGTATTTAGCTGTTATTGCTCAAGGTATTCCGACTAGCCTGTTGCTTACGGTTGTCGCATTGTTTATTGCCTTTTTCCTCGCATTGGGCTTAACCTTCTTGCTTTCTATTGGCAATAAATTGGTGAAAAGTGCGGTCAATTTGTTCCTTGTTTTATTTACAGGTACCCCACTTTTAGTGCAATTTTTCTTAATTTATGCCGGTCCTGGTCAATTCCAATGGTTGGTGGACAGCCCATTATGGGGATTATTCTCCAACGCATGGTTCTGTGCAGCATTAGCTTTGGCTTTGAATAGTGCGGCTTATTCAACCCAATTATTCCACGGAGCAGTAAAAGCGATCTCTAAAGGTCAATGGGAAAGCTGTGCGGCATTAGGATTAAGTCGTATGCAGACTTTAAAAATCCTCATTCCTTATGCGTTAAAACGCGCACTTCCTTCTTATACCAATGAAATTATTTTGGTATTTAAAGGTACAGCATTAGCTTCTACCATTACGATCATGGATATCATGGGATACGCACGCCAACTTTATGGTACTGAATATGATGCGCTCACTATCTACGGTATTGCAGGCGGTATTTACCTCATCATTACTGGTATCGCCACTTTATTACTCCGTCAGTTAGAAAATAAAGTGTTGTCATTCGAACGTATTGATACCGCAAAAGCATAAAGTGCGGTCAAAAATAGAAACAAATCGGGCAGTTTAAAAATTGCCCGATTTTTATTATAAATTCGAAGTGAATTTATTTTTCAGGCTTATAATATAAAGTGCTGAGGAGAATATTATGAAACCTATTTGTGTCGTCTTAACGGGTGCTGGAATTAGTGCTGAAAGTGGTATTCCTACTTTTAGAGCAGAAGATGGCTTATGGGCTGGGCATAAAGTGGAGGAAGTTTGTACGCCTGAAGCCTTGCAAAAGAACCGAGCGAAAGTGCTCGATTTCTATAACCAACGCCGTAAAAATGCGGCAGCAGCTAAGCCCAATGCAGCGCATCTCGCCTTAGTTGAACTAGAAAAAGCCTATGATGTGAGAATTATCACGCAAAATGTGGATGATTTACATGAACGCGCAGGAAGTTCAAATGTTTTACATTTGCATGGAGAATTGAATAAAGCTCGTAGTAGTTTTGATGAAAGCTATGTTGTGGATTGTTTTGGCGATCAGAAATTAGAAGATAAAGATCTAAATGGACACCCAATGCGCCCTTACATCGTCTTTTTTGGCGAAATGGTGCTGATGTTAGAACGTGCTGTGGATATTGTTGAACAAGCGGATGTGGTATTAGTGATTGGCACTTCTTTGCAAGTATATCCAGCCAATGGCTTGGTCAATGAAGCCCCAAGCAAAGCGCCAATTTACTTGATCGATCCAAATCCCAATACAGGTTTTGTTCGTAAGCAAGTGATTGCCATAAAAGAAAAAGCAGGCGAGGGGGTGCCGAAGGTGGTGGCAGAGTTATTAGAGAACATCAAAAATACATAGAAAAACGACCGCACTTTTTAAACAAATAGCGAATTTAGTCGCTATTTATCATTACTTCTCTTGTTTCTGCTTAAGCATATATAATAAGCCTAATAATGGTATAGCCTTGAGTCAGATATTCTTTTAAACGTGCAGTTGCCCAACGGCGGAAACTAATGCCTTGTTTAGATTTTACTCTATAACCAACAGAGATAATCATATCTAAATCATAATGCTCAATTTCACGATTGACTTGGCGTTTACCTTCTTGGCGAACTATCCGGAATTTCCGGATAGTTGATTCTTTCTCTAGTTCTTCGTCATCAAATATATTGGTAATGTGCTCATTGATGGTGCGAATATCCTTACCAAATAACATGGACATCTGCGCTTGGGAAAGCCAAACGGTGTCATTTTCAAATCTTACTTCTACTTGCGTTGTGCCATCTTGAGCTTGGTAAATTTCAATTGGGTTTTGGTTATTCATGTTCTTTTCCTTAATAATTTACATGTATATATAAACAGATAAATATACATATTGCAATACAGGTAATTGAAATGAAACTAGCGTTTTCTTCAACGACACGACGGATTGGGTTCTGATTAAAGTGCGGTCAAAATTCTTATCGTTTTTTGACCGCACTTTTTATTCTCCTGTCAGCCAGCTTGCGAGCAAAATAACGAGGGTGAAAATAGCGAACCAGATAAGGTGAAGTTTAGTGCTTTTTCGATTGATTTCGGCATTTTGCTGGCATCGTTCTTCGAGTTTTTGTTTATAAATTTCAAGATCTTCTACTTTAAAAGAAAACCCACAATTTGGACAAAATTGAGCGGATGCGCTGATTTTTTTACGACATTCAGGGCAGCGAGTAAGAGCCATTGATGATCCTTTTTTAATTATTTGAATTTATGAGCTTATTGTAAGTGAAAAAAGTGTAATGATAAACGTGACATGGATCACAAAATTGAAACAATGTAAAAATTAAAATTTTTGATTTTGAGAATTTTAACTTAGAATACCGCCGACGAAGTCTAGCGTATGGCTAGATTTCGGTATTCATTTATTCCTGAGGAGTATTTTTTATGTTGTGGTTTTTCTTCTGCGTGGCGTTATTGCTTGCAGGTTATTTCTTTTATAGTCGAGTGATTGAGCGCATTTTTGTGATCAATCCAAATCGTCAAACGCCTGCGTATACCATGAATGATGGCGTTGACTATATGCCAATGTCTAAAACTAAGATTTGGTTAATTCAATTATTAAATATTGCGGGTACTGGTCCAATCTTTGGTCCGATTCTTGGTGCGTTATATGGACCAGTAGCTATGCTTTGGATTGTCATTGGTTGTATTTTTGCCGGTGCAGTACACGATTATTTCTGCGGAATGTTAAGTGTGCGTAATGGCGGAGCATCTATGCCTAACCTCGCAGGTAAATACTTAGGTCGTCCGGTTAAAGCATTTATTAACATCTTAGCGGTTGTTCTTTTATTATTAGTGGGAGTGGTATTTGTAGCAAGTCCAGCTCAATTAATGGGTACGATTACAATGGATGTATTAGGTGCTTCTGCGGGAGGACTTTCTATCAGCAATGCAGAAGAGATTCATCATGCGGTTGAAGCAGGTGGTATTACCGTTTGGGGTATGGATAAAGCGACGGTTATCAGTGTTTGGACTGCTATCATCTTCATTTACTATATTCTTGCGACATTACTTCCTGTTGATAAAATTATTGGTCGTATCTACCCGTTCTTTGGTGCATTATTGCTCTTTATGTCTGTTGGTATGGTATATGGTTTAGTCAGTGCAGATCTTAGTTCAGCAGATCCGATTTCTTTCTATCGTTCTGTGGACGGTATGTCTTTTGAGAAATTCTTCCAAAATTTTGAAACCCGTGGGGATTTACCATTATGGCCACTCTTGTTCTTAACAATCTCTTGTGGTGCATTATCTGGTTTCCACGCAACACAAAGCCCATTAATGGCGCGTTGTACTGAAAACGAAAAAGAAGGACGTTTCATTTTCTACGGTGCGATGATAGGCGAAGGTATAATTGCATTAGTATGGTGTGCGGTTGGTTTGAGTTTTTATGATTCTTTACCGGGTCTATTGGAAGCGATTAAAGCAGGCTCTCCATCTAAGGTCGTTTATGACTCTTCAATTCATTTCTTGGGCTTGATTGGTGGCATTTTTGCAGTATTAGGTGTGGTTGTTCTTCCAATTACATCAGGCGATACAGCATTCCGTGCGGCACGTCTTGTTATTGCAGAATTTTTCCATTTAGAACAAAAAACCTTAGCTAAACGTTTAATTATTGCTGTGCCATTATTCGTGGTTGGTTATATCGTATCAAAAGTGGATTTCTCTATCTTATGGCGTTACTTCACTTGGGCGAACCAAACTACTGCGATGGTTATGTTATGGACTGCAGCTGCGTATTTATATCGCTATAATAAATTCCACTGGATATGTACAATCCCTGCGGCATTTATCAGTACAGTATGTTTCACTTACCTTGCATACAACAAAATCGGTTTTGGTTTAGACTATCAATTATCTGTTTATATCGGCTTAGGCTTAACAGTACTTTGTTTAGTTTTATTCTTCACACAGCTTAAACCATTAGGTAATCGTGATGAAGAAGCGTATGTAAATAACTAATTAAATCGAGTTAAAAATTGAAAACCGTTTGAGTAAAATCTCAAACGGTTTTTTTGTTTATGTTATTACCAGAATTTACTAATCTTTACGTTTTAATTGCTTGCAAGTTAAGGCTACAACCGATAAACTTACACAAAGTGGTGAAAAGTGGAATTTTGTGGAGAATTCTGTCAATTTTTTCTAAAAATAAAGGTTTAAAGCTAGAGAAATGTTTCGTGGGGCAGCAGCGGTAAATTTAGATGCAAAGGGTCGAGTAGCGATTCCTACGCGTTACCGTGCTGAAATCATGGAAAAGAACCAAGGCCAAATGGTTTGTACCGTTGATATTCGTCAGCCTTGTTTATTACTTTATCCTTTAGATGAATGGGAAAAAATCGAACAAAAACTACTTTCACTTTCCAACTTTGACCCAAACCAACGCCGCTTACAACGTGTGATGCTCGGTTATGCCACAGAATGTGAAATGGATGCGCAAGGTCGTATCTTATTAAGTGGTCCATTGCGCCAACACGCAAAATTAGAAAAAGGTTTAATGTTGGTTGGGCAGTTGAACAAATTTGAAATTTGGAGCGATACCGAATGGTATGCACAAATTGATGAAGATATCGAAATTGGCTCAAGTGCTGAATTCGGTGCTTCTGAAGAACTAAAAATGCTGTCATTATAGAACAGCAGCACTAGCAGGATAAGCGGTGCAAGTACCGCTCTATCTTTTCTTTATCGATTTTGATTTAACATTTACTTTTTACTTATGACTATGCAAAATTCCTTTTCTGCACCTGAACATATCACGGTTTTGCTTCACGAAGCGGTGAATGGTTTGGCGTTGAAAGAAAACGGAATTTATATCGATGGGACCTTTGGTCGTGGTGGTCATTCTCGTCTTATTCTCTCCCAACTTTCTGAACATGGTCGTTTAATTGCGGTAGATCGCGATCCTCGTGCGATTGCTGAAGCTGAAAAAATTCAAGACCCTCGTTTTCATATCGAACATACAAGCTTTTCACACATTCCAGACATCTGTCAAAAACTTGATTTAGTTGGTAAAGTTGACGGAATTTTGCTGGATTTAGGCGTGTCATCTCCACAGCTTGATGAAGCTGATCGTGGTTTCAGTTTTATGAAAGATGGTCCGTTAGATATGCGTATGGATACCACACAAGGTTTATCAGCAGCAGAGTGGCTAAAACAAGTATCTGTTGATGATTTAACTTGGGTGTTAAAAACCTTCGGCGAAGAGCGTTTTGCAAAACGAATTGCTACTGCCATCGTAGAATTCAATAAAAGTGCGGTCAAAAATGGCACAGAATGTTTAAGTCGTACTTCTCAGCTCGCTGAATTAATTGCTCAAGCTGTGCCGTTTAAAGATAAACATAAGCATCCTGCGACGCGTAGTTTCCAAGCCATTCGAATTTATATTAATGCGGAATTAGATGAATTAGAAAGTGTACTAAATTCTGCATTAGATATGTTGGCACCAGAAGGACGTTTATCGATTATCAGTTTCCATTCACTTGAAGACAGAATGGTAAAACATTTCATGCGTAAGCAAAGCAAAGGCGAGGATATTCCAAGAGGTTTACCACTACGTGAAGATCAAATTCAACGTAATCAAAAGTTAAAAATCATTGGTAAAGCGATTCAGCCGAGTGAGGCAGAAATTTCGGCAAATCCACGCTCAAGAAGTGCGGTTTTACGTATTGCGGAAAGGGTGAAATAAGATGTTAGAAAATAGCGAACGTTATCCTTTACAACATATTCTCGTTGAAGATATTTTTTCTTCTAATAAATTAATTGTTATCTTACTTTTATTAATTTTAGCTTCTGCAATGGGCACAATTTGGATGACACATCAAACACGAGGCCTAATTTCTGAAAACGGGCAGTTGGTATTGCAACATCAAGCCCTTGAAAACGAATATCGCAATTTGCAATTACAAGAAGCAACCGAAAGTGATAATACAAGAGTTGAATCCATTGCGATTGGTACATTAAAAATGCAACGTGTTCAAAGTGAACAAGAAGTGGTTATTTTTGAATAGGGATTTTGAATAAAATGGTTAGATTTAATTCCTCTAAGAAACCAGCAAAGCCAAAGAAAACAATTAGAAAATTGGCTCAACCAGCGTCAGTAAAACCAAACAAACCGAAAATGGTGTTTGAGAAATGTTTCCTTCGTGGTCGTTATCTCATCGCGACAAGTTTTATTTTCTTAGGCTTAGGCGCATTAGTGGCTCGTGCTGCTTATGTGCAATCGGTTAATTCTGAAACCCTTTCTGGTGAAGCGGACAAACGTTCATTACGTAAAGATGACGTGCTTTCTGTTCGAGGATCAATTTTAGATCGTAATGGCCAATTGTTATCGGTGAGTGTGCCGATGAGTGCAATTGTGGCTGAACCGCGTTTAATGCTAAAAGAAAATGCATTAGATGACAAAGAACGTATTAAAGCCCTTGCTAACGAATTAAATATGACACCAGCTGAGTTGGTGAAAAAAATTGAGAAAAATGCAAAATCAGGTTTTTTGTATTTAGCGCGTCAAGTAGAAGCGAGCAAAGCGAATTATATTCGTGACCTCAAAATTAAAGGTATTTCATTAGAGACTGAACCACGTCGATTTTATCCACGTGTAGAAGAAGCGGCTCAATTAATCGGCTTTACCAACATTGATGGTAAAGGGATTGAAGGCGTTGAGGCAAGTTTCAACTCTATGTTAGTGGGGAAAGACGGTGCGCGTGTTGTACGTAAAGACAAACGTGGTAACGTGGTTGAGCATATTGCAGATGAGAAAAAATACGATGCACAAGATGTAACCTTAAGCATCGATGAAAAATTGCAATCAATGGTATACCGCGAAATCAAAAAAGCAGTAACTGAGAACAAAGCTGAATCTGGTACTGCGGTATTGGTAGATGTGCGTACGGGTGAAGTATTAGCAATGGCAACAGCGCCTTCTTACAACCCAAATAACTTGGCTAATGTGAAAGATGAATTAAAACGTAACCGTGCGATTACGGATACCTTTGAACCAGGTTCAACAGTAAAACCTTTCGTTGTTTTGACCGCTCTTCAACGTGGTGCAGCGAGACGTGATGAAGTGATTAATACAGGTTCATTTACCGTAAGTGGTAAAGAAATTGTGGACGTGGCACCTCGCCCACAACAAACCTTAGATGAAATTTTGATTAACTCTAGTAACCGTGGTGTGACTCGTCTTGCGTTTCGTATGCCACCTTCAGCATTAATGGAAACTTACCAAAATGCTGGTTTAGGCAAAGATACAGAGTTAGGCTTAATTGGTGAGCAACGTGGTGTATTAAATGCAAACCGTAAACGTTGGGCGGATATCGAACGTGCAACTGTGGCTTATGGTTATGGTTTCACTTCAACACCATTACAAATTGCGCGTGCCTATGCTACTTTAGGGAGCTTCGGGATTTATCGTCCACTTTCTATCACTAAAGTTGATCCGCCGGTTATTGGTCAACGTGTTTTCTCTGAAAAAATCACGAAAGACGTCGTGGGTATGTTAGAGAAAGTGGCAATCAAAAATAAACGTGCGATGGTTGAAGGGTATCGTGTAGGCGCGAAAACCGGTACAGCGCGTAAAGTTGAAAATGGTCACTATGTTCATAAATATGTGGCATTTACAGCGGGTATTGCACCAATTAGCGATCCACGTTATGCACTCGTTATTTTGATCAACGATCCGAAAGCAGGACAGTACTATGGTGGTGCGATATCTGCGCCAGTATTCTCGAGCATTATGGGTTATACCTTGCGTGCTAACGGTATTGCGCCAGATGCAGAACCAACAGAAAAAACAGCAAGACGCACTGTTCGCTTAAGCGATCAAAAACTTGAAAAAATGAATTAAGAAAAGGCAAAACAATGAAAAAATTGACCGCACTTTTTGATCTTCCGGTGCTTTCAGACATTAATGTGAAGGCGATGGTGTTAGACAGCCGCAAAGTGACCCAAGGTGATTTGTTTGTGGCAGTAAAAGGGCATCGTTTTGATGCGAGTCAATTTGTTCCTCAAGCCATTTCTTCTGGTGTAAGTGCGGTTATTTTAGAAACAGATTTAGAAAACGAGCATTTGAGCATCCAATGGCAAAATAATGTGCCTGTGATTCATTATTATCATTTATCTGCCAATCTTTCGGCGTTGGCAGGTCAATTCTATGAAAATCCTTCAGAAAAATTGACTTTAGTCGGCGTCACGGGAACAAACGGTAAAACCACCGTTTCTCAATTGTTAGCCCAATGGGCTACGCTGTTAGGTCATAAAGCAGCAGTTATGGGCACGATTGGTAATGGTTTATTAGGTCAAGTTAAGGAAGCTAAAAATACCACAGGTTCAGCCGTTGAAGTTCAAGCAAACCTCGCTGATTTTGTAGAGAAAGGGGCTGATTTTGCATCTATCGAAGTGTCTTCACATGGTTTAGCTCAATATCGTGTTGAAGCGCTCAAATTTAAAGCTGCTATTTTTACCAATTTAAGTCGCGATCATTTGGATTATCACAAAACAATGGAAAAGTATGCCGAAGCTAAAAAACGTTTTTTCGTTGATTTAGCATCTGAATTACAAATTCTTAATGCTGACGATCCCATTGGGGCCGCATGGTTAAATGAATTACCAAATGGTATCGCAGTCAGCTGTCACCCCAATTTCCATCCAACATCTCAACAATGGCTTTATGCTACTCAAATTCGTTTTACTCATGAAGGAGCAGTCATTGAGTTTGTATCAAGTTGGGGGAATGGCACATTACATAGCCCATTAATTGGCGCTTTTAACGTGAGTAATCTGTTGTTAGCCACGGCTGTTTTATTGGCTTTAGGTTATTCTTTCGATGATCTTATCCGTACTGTTTCACAACTAAAAGGAGTAAATGGAAGAATGGAACTTATTAAAAAAGCAGAAAAACCAACGGTTATCGTTGATTATGCGCATACTCCAGATGCGTTAGAAAAAGCATTGAATGCTGCTCGTGAGCATTGCAAAGGTAAACTTTGGTGTATCTTTGGCTGCGGCGGTGATCGTGATGCAGGCAAGCGTCCATTGATGGCAAAAGCTGCAGAACAATTTGCTGATTTAGTGATCGTAACCCAAGATAATCCACGCACAGAAGAGCCAAATAAAATTGAGGCAGATATTCTTACGGGTTTTAGTCGAATGGAAGATGTTGGTGTCATTCCGGATCGCGAAGAGGCCATCAGATTTACGATTGAAAATGCCGTTGAAAACGATGTGATTGTGATTGCCGGTAAAGGCCATGAAAACTATCAGATCATTGGTGATAAGACACTTCATTTCTCCGATCAAGAAGTGGCGGAAGCCTATTTAATGAAAAAATAAAAAAACAGAATGATTAAACTTACTACCCAACAGCTTGCCCAAATATTCAATGCCAAACTGATTGGTGATGGGCAGGCCGTTGTTGAAAATATCAATACTGATACGCGCAAAGCGGTATCTAACTCGCTTTTCTTTGCGTTAAAAGGTGAGCATTTTGATGCCCATCAATACTTAGATAAAGCCGTTGAGCAAGGTGCAACAGCCTTAGTTGTGCAACAAGCCAATACTGAAATAGTAACGCCTCAATTAGTTGTTGCAGATACGCGTTTAGCGCTTGGTCAATTAGCAAAATGGTTACGTGAAAAAATTAATCCTCGTACCGTAGCGATGACGGGTTCATCAGGTAAAACCACGGTGAAAGAGATGACAGCATCCATTTTGCAACAAACGGCAGGTAATGCAGAAGCAGTGCTATTCACTAATGGTAATTTCAACAACGATATTGGGGTACCACTCACATTATTACGCTTAACCGAACAACATAAATTTGCCGTTATTGAATTAGGTGCAAATCATCAAGGTGAAATTGATTACACGACGCATCTTGCTCAGCCAGAAGCAGCACTAGTGAATAACGTGGCAGCTGCACATTTAGAGGGTTTTGGTTCCATTGAAGGTGTAGCACGTGCAAAAGGTGAAATCTACCGCGGTTTAACTCAAAATGGCGTGGCGATTATTAACAGCGAACATAATTATATTGAATTATGGCAAAAAGAAATTGGTTCCCATGCTATTCAATATTTCAATGGGCGTGATTACAAAGCTGAAAATGTCAAACATGCACCTAATGGCTCGATGTTTACGTTAGTTTCGCCAAAAGGTAGTATTGAAATTAATTTGCCTTATTTAGGTGAGCATAATGTAAAAAATGCCTTGGCTGCGACCGCACTTGCTATGAATGTGGGCGCGAGTCTTGCTGATGTAAAAGCAGGTCTTGAACATCGCTCTCAAGTAAAAGGACGCTTATTCCCGATTCAAGTGAATGAAAATCTACTTTTATTAGATGATACTTACAATGCGAATGTTGATTCTTTACAAGCTGCGATTGATGTTTTAAAAGGTTATGATGCTTTCCGTATTCTACTTGTGGGCGATATGAAAGAATTAGGCGAGGATAGCCTAAAATGTCATCAACAAGTGGGCGAACATGCAAAACAAGCTAAATTAGATTTAGTGCTTTCTTACGGAATAGAAAGTGCGGTCATTTCTGAAGCTGTTTTTGGAAAACATTTTAAAGATAAAGCTGAATTGAAAGCTTATGCGTTAGATATTATTAAACAGAAATTACAAGAAAACCAAAAAGTCGTCGTATTAGCGAAAGGCTCGCGCTCAATGAAAATGGAAGAGACGATTTATTCATTAAAGGATAGCTTATGTTAGTTTGGCTTGCTGAATACTTAGTTCACTATGAAACGGCATTCAATGCCATTTCCTATATTACCGTACGTGCGATTTTGGCATTATTGACCGCACTTTTCATTTCTTTATGGATTGGTCCGAAAGTGATCAAACGCCTTCAAATTTTAAAATTTGGCCAAGAAGTGCGTAATGATGGTCCTGAAAGTCATTTTGCGAAAAAAGGTACACCAACCATGGGCGGTGTGATGATTTTATTCTCCATCGGCGTAAGTACGTTATTATGGGCCAACTTAACGAATCCTTATGTTTGGATTTGTTTATTTGTGCTATTTGGCTATGGTGCAATTGGCTTTGTGGATGATTTCCGTAAAATCACGCGTAAAAATACCGATGGTTTAATTGCGCGTTGGAAATATTTCTGGATGTCAGTCGTCGCATTAGTGGCGATCATTTGGTTGTATTGGTTAGGTCATGATACAGATGCAACTCGTTTAGTGATTCCATTCTTCAAAGATATCATGCCACAATTAGGCCTATTCTATATTGTGTTGTCTTACTTTGTAATTGTGGGTACAGGTAATGCGGTAAACTTGACCGACGGTTTAGATGGTCTTGCCATCATGCCAACAGCATTAGTGGCTGGTGCATTTGCTTTGATTGCATGGGCGACCGGTAACGTTAATTTTGCAGAATACTTACATATTCCTTACATCAAATATAGTTCTGAAGTCGTGGTATTCTGTACTGCAATCGTAGGGGCAGGCTTAGGATTCTTATGGTTTAACACTTATCCGGCTCAAGTCTTTATGGGCGATGTGGGGTCTCTAGCACTTGGTGGCGCACTTGGTGTTGTTGCCATCCTTGTTCGCCAAGAATTCTTATTAGTGATTATGGGCGGGGTATTTGTTGTTGAAGCCTTGTCTGTGATTTTGCAAGTGGGTTCTTACAAATTAAGAAAACAACGTATTTTCAGAATGGCACCAATTCATCACCACTTTGAATTGAAAGGTTGGCCAGAACCAAGAGTGATTATTCGGTTTTGGATTATATCCTTGATGTTAGTGTTGATGGGGCTTGTAACGCTCAAACTAAGATAATTTTTGTAGGGTGCACTTGTTGCACCCTGCGTGATCCCAGAATACTAGAGAAGAAAAACAACATGACAACTCTATATCAAAATAAAACTATCACCATCATAGGCCTCGGAAAAACAGGCCTTTCTTGCGTTGAATATCTTCAATCTCAACAAGCTAATATCCGTGTGATTGATACACGTCAACATCCAGCAGGAGCAGAGCAATTACCTAAAAATGTTCCTTTACACACAGGTAGTCTAAATCAACAATGGTTACTTGAAAGCGATATTATTGTCATTAGCCCAGGACTCGCGGTAAAAACACCTGAAATTCAGACCGCACTTTCAGCTGGCGTGGAAGTAATAGGAGATATCGAATTATTCTGCCGAGCAGCAACGAAGCCAATTGTAGGAATTACTGGTTCTAACGGTAAAAGCACCGTGACAACATTGGTCTATGAAATGGCGAAAGCGGCCGGAATAAAAGTGGGAATGGGTGGAAACATTGGCATTCCTGCGTTGTCATTATTAAATGAAGATTGTGATCTTTATGTCTTAGAACTTTCCAGTTTCCAACTTGAAACCACTTATAGTTTGAAAGCGGCTGCAGCGACAGTGCTTAATGTGACTGAAGATCACATGGATCGCTATGTTGATTTAGAAGATTATCGCCAAGCCAAATTGCGTATTTACCACAATGCGGAAACAGCAGTAGTGAATTTAGAAGATAAACTCACGTTTGGCGAAGGTGAAAATCAAGCTAAGAAGGTGGTGTCTTTTGCTGAAAATCAAGCGGATTACTGGCTAAAAACCGAAAACGGTAAACAGTACTTAATGGCGAAAGAGGAAGTCATTTTACCTTGTGATGAAGCGACCTTAGTTGGCCGTCATAATTACATGAATATTTTAGCGGCGACAGCGTTAGCACAAGCAGTAGGTATAAATTTAGAGGCAATTCGTACCACACTTCGTCAATTTAAAGGCTTAGATCATCGTTTCCAATTAGCCCATCAAGCGAATGGTGTTCGTTGGATTAATGATTCTAAAGCCACTAATGTAGGTAGCACCGTTGCAGCATTGGCAGGGTTATATGTTGAGGGAACATTACACCTTTTATTAGGTGGTGATGGTAAAGGTGCAGATTTTTCTGAACTCGCTGATTTAATCAACCAACCTTATATTTCAACCTATTGCTTTGGTCGTGATGGCAAACAACTCGCTGCACTTTCAAGTCAAAGTCATTTGTTTGAAACTATGGAACAAGCTATTTCATTTTTACGTCCACATTTAAAAGCAGGCGATATGGTGTTATTATCTCCTGCTTGTGCAAGTTTGGATCAATTTGCCTCTTTTGAAAAACGCGGCGAAGAGTTTACTCGTTTAGCAAAATTAGCTTAAAGAATTAGGGCAGTAATGGAATTTATCAATAAAATTAAACAAAATTATGAACAATGGGCGAGAGTGACGCCACAAGGGTTACTTTACGATCGCGCATTGTTTTGGCTTTTTGTCGTGCTATTGCTGATTGGTTTAGTCGCGGTAACTTCTGCTTCAATGCCTTACAGTGCACGCGTATTTAATGATACATTCTATTTTGCTAAACGTGATGCCGTTTATGTCTTACTTTCTTTAGCAACTTGCTATTTAACGCTCCAAATTTCTTCTTCTCAATGGGAAAAGTGGCACGCTAAAATTTTCTTATTAGCCATTGTTTTATTAATACTGGTTCTCGGTATCGGGACTTCTGTTAATGGTGCAAAACGTTGGATTTCTTTAGGGATTTTAAATTTCCAGCCTGCGGAATTTGCGAAGTTAGCTTTAACCTGTTTTCTCGCGAGCTATTTTACGCGTCGTTATGATGAAGTTCGAGGTAAAAAATTCAGTGCAGCTAAGCCTTTCATTGTGATGGGAGTATTAGGGGTATTCTTACTCGCTCAGCCTGACTTAGGGAGTACCGTTGTACTGTTTATTATTACTTTCGGTATGCTTTTTATTGTCGGTGCAAATTTTTGGCAATTTATTTTGCTAATTGGTACAGGCATACTTCTCTTTGTTTGGTTGGTCCTTTCAGCCTCTTATCGTTTAAAACGGTTTACCGGTTTCTTAGAACCGTTTAAAGATCCTTATGGAACAGGATTTCAGCTGACTAACTCTTTGATGGCGTTTGGTCGTGGTGAAATTAGTGGGGAAGGACTGGGTAACTCCATTCAAAAACTTGATTATCTTCCTGAAGCTCATACTGACTTTATCATGGCGATTATTGGTGAAGAGTTTGGTTTTATTGGTATTTTGGTGGTGGTGATTCTCTTAGGTTTATTGATTTTTCGTGCAATGAAAATTGGACGTGAGTCACTTATGTTAGAACAACGTTTCCGAGGTTTTTTTGCTTTAGGTATTAGCTTCTGGATTTTCTTCCAAGGTTTCGTCAATCTGGGCATGGCCTTAGGGATGTTACCGACAAAAGGTTTAACTTTCCCATTAGTGAGTTACGGTGGTTCAAGTATCATTATTATGTCGGCAACAGTAGGAATTTTATTGCGTATTGACCATGAAAATAGATTACAACGTGGTGGTCAAGCTCGTCTGAGAGATGATTAGGGATATTTATGAGTAAAAAATTATTAGTTATGGCAGGTGGTACTGGTGGACATGTTTTCCCCGCCATCGCTGTTGCTCAAACCTTACAAAAAGAAGGTTGGGAAATTTGCTGGTTAGGTACAAAAGATCGCATGGAAGCACAGCTTGTACCAAAACATGGCATTCCTATTCGTTTTATTCAAATTTCAGGGTTGCGTGGTAAAGGCATTAAAGCATTACTAGGCGCACCTTTTGCTATTTTTAGAGCAGTATTGCAAGCTCGTAAAATTATTCAAGAATATCAACCTAATGCTGTATTAGGCATGGGTGGTTATGTGTCCGGCCCAGGTGGTATTGCTGCAAAACTTTGCGGTGTGCCAGTTATTTTACATGAACAAAATGCGGTGGCAGGTTTAACTAATGAATGGTTAGCAAAAATTGCGACACGTGTGTTGCAAGCTTTCCCAACGGCATTCAAAGATGCCGAAGTGGTAGGAAACCCAGTTCGCCAAGATTTATTTGAAATGCCATCACCACAAGCACGTTTTTCAGAAAGAAGCGGAAAATTGAGAGTACTTGTCGTGGGGGGAAGCCAAGGGGCTCGCGTACTCAATCAAACAATTCCACAAGTAGTAGCGCGTTTGGCAGATAAACTAGAAGTACGTCATCAAGTGGGTAAAGGTTCTGTTGAAAGCGTGACCGCACTTTATGGTGAACACGCAGATTTGGTCAAAATTACAGAATTTATTGATGATATGGCAGAAGCCTACGCTTGGGCAGATGTGGTGATTTGTCGATCTGGTGCGTTAACTGTATGTGAATTAGCAGCAGTGGGGACACCAGCAATTTTTGTACCATTCCAGCATAAAGATCAACAACAATATTTAAATGCGAAATATCTTGCTGATGTCGGTGCCGCAAAAATCATTCAGCAGAATGAATTAAATGCGGATGTGTTGGTCGATTTCTTAGAAAAAACAGATCGTGAAACTTTGCTAGCGATGGCGATTAAGGCAAAAAAAATGTCAGCACCATTAGCGGCTAAACGTGTAGCAGATGTCATTGTAGAGAACGCGAAATAAGAACAGAGAAGTTGAGGGATAATAAATAAATCCTTAATCTAAAAGTGCGGTTAAAAATAAAGGTGAAATAATATGAAACATATTTCGGACGAAATTAGAAAGATTATCCCTGAGATGCGTCGGGTTCAACAAATTCATTTCATTGGTATCGGTGGCGCCGGTATGAGCGGGATTGCCGAAATTTTATTAAATGAAGGTTATGATATCTCTGGTTCTGATATTGCAGATGGTGTCGTGACTCAACGTCTTGCTCAAGCTGGTGCAAAAATTTTTATTGGTCATCAAGCTGAAAATGTGCAAGGGGCAAGTGTCGTTGTGGTATCAAGTGCGATCCATGAAAATAACCCAGAATTAATCTCCGCAAAACAAAATCGTATTCCAGTGATTCAGCGTGCACAAATGTTAGCTGAAATTATGCGTTTTCGTCATGGTATTGCGATTGCAGGAACTCATGGTAAAACCACAACGACAGCCATGATTTCGATGGTTTATACCCAAGCGAAACTCGACCCAACTTTCGTCAATGGTGGTTTAGTTAAATCGGCTGGTAAAAACGCGCATTTAGGCGCAAGCCGTTATTTAATCGCAGAAGCAGATGAAAGTGATGCGTCTTTCTTACACTTGCAGCCGATGGTTTCTGTGGTGACCAATATTGAACCGGATCATATGGATACCTATGAAGGTGATTTTGAGAAAATGAAAGCCACCTATGTAAAATTCTTACATAACTTGCCGTTCTATGGCTTAGCGGTGATGTGCGCAGATGATGCGGTATTAATGGAGCTTGTTCCTCAAGTTGGACGTCAAGTCTTAACTTATGGTTTCAGTGAACATGCTGATTATCGTATCGAAGATTATGAACAAACCGGTTTCCAAGGTCATTACACCGTAGTTTGTCCAAGTGGTGAACGTATTAATGTATTATTGAATGTACCAGGTAAACACAATGCGTTAAATGCGACGGCAGCACTTGCTGTGGCAAAAGAAGAAGGCATTGGCAATGAAGCGATTTTAGAAGCACTTGCTGATTTCCAAGGTGCGGGCAGACGTTTCGACCAATTAGGCGAGTTTATTCGTCCAAATGGTAAAGTACGCTTAGTGGATGATTATGGTCATCACCCAACAGAAGTTGATGTAACAATTAAAGCGGCTCGTGAAGGCTGGGGAGATAAACGTATTGTGATGATTTTCCAGCCTCACCGTTATTCACGTACTCGAGATTTATTTGATGAGTTTGTGCAAGTATTATCTCAAGTGGATGCATTGATTATGTTAGACGTGTACGCAGCAGGCGAAACACCAATTGTTGGAGCTGACAGCAAAGCACTTTGCCGTTCCATTCGTAATCTAGGGAAAGTCGATCCGATCTTAGTTTCTGATACAGAGCAACTTGGCAATGTATTAGATCAAATTATTCAAGATGGTGATTTAATTCTAGCCCAAGGTGCGGGAAGTGTAAGTAAAATCTCCCGAGGGTTAGCTGAGTCTTGGAAAGCATAAAAAATATTTGTTAAATTTCCAAGTATTGCAATTAGTGATAATAAAATAGGATAAAAAATGAATTTAAAACAAGAAAAAATTGCGGTGTTATTTGGTGGCACATCAGCTGAACGTGAGGTTTCGCTTAATTCAGGTGCAGCCGTGTTAAATGCCTTAGTAAGCCAAGGTTATAATGCTCATGGTATTGATCCTAAAGAATATAATGTTGCGAATTTAAAAGCAGATGGTTTTGATCGCGTCTTTAACATTCTACATGGTCGCGGTGGTGAAGATGGCACTATGCAAGGTTTATTGGAACAAATCGGTTTGCCTTACACGGGTTGTGGCGTGATGGCTTCTGCGTTAACCATGGATAAAATGCGTACTAAAATGTTATGGAAAGCTTTTGGTTTACCTGTCGCGGATATGGAGATCGTGACGAAAGAAAATGCTCACGAACTAAACCCAGAAGTAGTGGTCAAAAAGCTAGGTTTACCTTTGATGGTTAAGCCATCTCTTGAAGGTTCAAGTGTGGGTTTGACAAAAGTAAAAGCAGTAGAAGAATTAAAAAGTGCGGTCGATTATGCGCTTAAATTTGATAACACCATTTTGATTGAAGAATGGTTAGCAGGGGATGAATTAACGGTGCCTGTTTTAGGTGGCAAAGTATTGCCTGCTGTTCGCATTGTGCCAGAAGGTGAGTTTTATGATTATGATGCGAAATATATTTCCGATAATACCCAATATTTTTGTCCAGCAGGACTTCCTACGGAACGTGAACAAGAGCTATCGAAATTAGTGAAACGAGCCTATGATGTGGTGGGTTGTCGAGGTTGGAGCCGTATTGATGTCATGACGGATGCTCAAGGTAATTTCCGTTTAGTGGAAGTAAACACTAACCCAGGAATGACAAGTCACAGTTTATTCCCTAAATCTGCGTCAACAGTCGGTATTTCATTTGAACAACTCGTCGTGAAAATTTTGGAGTTGAGTGCGTAATGAATGTAATCAAGCGCAAAAATACATCACCAATAAAATTGGGACGTTCATCTAACGGAGAGAGGAAATTCCGTTTTATGTTTCAGATTAAACTTGTGCTGGTGTTACTTTGTGCGGGGCTAGGTTATTTCGTTTATTCAAATTGGCAAAGTTGGCTTGAAAGCTTAGACGGTGATAGAAAAATTACAGCTTATGCATTGGTTGGACAAAATGAGTTTACCACTTATCCTGATGTGCAAGATGTGCTGCTAAAAATGGGTGAGCTTAAAGGCTTTTGGGCGCAAGACGTGAAGCAAATTCGGGAGCAACTTGAAACGATCCCTTGGGTAAAAGGTGCTGTCGTTCGAAAAGTTTGGCCAAACCGTTTAAGTATTTGGTTATCTGAATATCAACCAGTTGCAATTTGGAATAAGACGGAATTTGTTACGAAAGATGGCATAGTTTTCCAATTGCCCATGGATAAGTTAAAAGAAAAAACCTTCCCGTATTTAGGAGGACCAGATTACCAAAATCTAAAAGTGTTAGAAGCTTGGGGGCAAATTTATGCTGATTTTAAGGCCAAAAATTTAATGGTCAAGGGAGTCACGATTGACGAGCGCGGTGCATGGCAAGTTACGTTAGATAACGATATAATACTAAAACTTGGGCGGGGTGATTGGAAGCCTAAGTTGGATCGGTTTGTAACGATTTTTCCACAAATTGAAGTTCCAGAAGGAAAGCGCATTAATTATGTGGATTTGCGTTATGCGTCTTTATCTGCAGCGGTCGGATTAATAGATAAATAAGAATAATTTATTGGGTGTAATGAGAAAATGACAAAAGAATTGGAACCGAAAGTAATTGTAGGCCTTGAAGTAGGGACATCAAAAGTGGTTGCTGTTGTCGGGGAAGTACTTCCTGATGGCGTTGTGAATGTTCTTGGGGTCGGCAGTTGTCCTTCCAAAGGAATTGATCGCGGAAGCATTACTGATTTAGATGCCGTAGTTAATTCTATTCAACGAGCAATTGAAGCCGCCGAGTCAATGGCGGATTGTCAGATAATGAGTGTTACACTAGCTATTACAGGTGAACATATTCAAAGCTTAAATGAAAGTGGTTTTGTTGCTATTTCTGAAAATGAAGTCACCCAGGATCAGATCGATGATGCTTTACATACTGCAAGTTCGGTGAAATTATCAGAAGGTCTTTCTTTATTACATATTATTCCACAAGAATATGCAGTAGATAAACAGATTAATATAAAAAATCCATTAGGCTTGCGAGGCGTTCGTTTAAAAGCAAATGTACATTTAATTGCTTGTCATCAAGATTGGCAAAATAATTTGAAAAAAGCGGTTGAGCGTTGTGGGTTACAAGTGGATAAAGTTGTATTTTCAGGCTTTGCCGCTACTCATTCTGTTTTGACAGAGGATGAAAAAGATCTCGGCGTTTGTCTTGTCGATTTTGGTGCGGGCACAATGAATATGATGGTTTATACCAGTGGTTCGTTACGTTTTAGTAAAGTGATTCCATATGCTGGCAATATTGTGACCAATGATATAGCTCACGCTTGTACGATTTCTCGGGTGGAAGCAGAGCGCATAAAAGTGAATTATGCCAGCGCTTTGTATCCAGCGCGTTTACACGGTGATAAGAAAATTGAAGTGGCGAGTATTGGAGGAAGAGCGCCGCGTGCTTTAACCAAGAGTGATTTATCTTTAATTACTTCAGCAAGATATATTGAATTACTCGGAGTGGTTAAAGATGAATTAGATAAACTTAAAGCAGAATTAGAAACTAGACATATTAAATTTGAACTTATCGCAGGTATAGTGATTACAGGTGGTGGCGCACAGATGGAAGATCTGAAAAGTTGTGCCGCAAGCGTTTTTGGTTGCCAAGTGCGTATCGGCAGTCCGCTAAATATTACTGGATTAACTGATTATGTCAATCGTCCACAATATTCTACTGTTGTAGGCTTATTACAATATCATCATCAAAATAGTGATAATGATCCGATCGATAATGATTATTCCGATGAATCGATTGGTACAAAATTTTGGAAATCGCTCAAAAATATTTTTAATAAAGTGAAGTCAGAATTTTGAAAAATTTAGATTTTTAATTTAGAATAGAAACAATTTAACTTTTTTAATGTGCTAGCAAAGTATTAGCAGTAACGGAGAACAGCAAATGTTATACCCAGAGTATGGTGATTTTGAAGAGCAAACAGGAGCGCTGATAAAGGTTGTCGGTGTCGGTGGAGGCGGCGGTAACGCAGTTAACCACATGGTTGCTAATATGGTGCAACAAGAATTTAATGGTAATTTCTTGGGCGAGAATGCAATTGATAGTGATGAACACGGTAAGATCGTATTCTATGCGGTAAATACCGATGCACAAGCATTACGTAAAAGCCAGGTTCAACAAACTGTACAAATCGGTGGGGCAACAACGAAAGGTCTTGGGGCGGGAGCGAATCCTAATATAGGTCGTAAGGCGGCTGAAGACGATCAAGAAGAAATCCGTAAAATGCTTGAAGGTGCAGACATGGTTTTCATCGCTGCAGGTATGGGAGGCGGAACGGGTACGGGAGCTGCACCTGTTGTCGCTAAAGTCGCAAAGGAATTAGGTATATTAACTGTTGCTATCGTGACCAAACCATTTAACTTCGAAGGCAAAAAACGTATGCAATTTGCTGAGCTTGGTATCAAGGATCTTTCCCAATATGTGGATTCAATGATCATCATTCCTAATCAACAAATTCAAAAAGTTCTCCCGAAAAATGCAACGTTAATTGATGCTTTTGCTGCGGCTAATGATGTTTTACGTAATTCTGTTATGGGGATCTCCGATATGATCACCTCTCCTGGCTTAATTAACGTGGACTTTGCAGACGTAAGAACCGTTATGTCAGAGATGGGGCAGGCGATGATTGGTTTTGGCTCGGCTCAAAGTGAACCTGGTGCAGGTCGAGCAGAAGAAGCGGCACGTCTTGCGATCAAAAATGATTTACTAGAGAAAGTTGAGCTTTCTGATGCTAAAGGTATACTTGTTAATATTACCGCTGGGATGGATCTTGGCTTTGATGAGTTTACCGTAGTAGGGAGCACTGTTGGTAGTTTTGCTTCAGATGATGCGACTATCGTCGTTGGTACCAGCTTAGTCCCTGAAATGAGCAATGAAATCCGTGTAACTATCGTAGCAACAGGTTTAGGTGATGTAGTTGATGCAGAGCCGGTTGTAATTACTCGCCCTCAATCGGCAGTACAACAATCGGCAGCGCAAGAAACGATTCAACCAAAACCACCCGTTGGTTTACATGGCTTGGATGCATTAAGACACAATCCTCAATCAGAGCCTGCACAGGAACAGAATTCTCAATACGGCAATTTGAATAAGCCGCTTGATCCAAGTCGTTTAGAACAGTTGAGAAATAACCCTAATTTCTTTAATCCAGCATCATTTAATCGTGATGAGAAATAAATAAGAATAGTACATAATCTTGTTGTGAAACAATAAGGTAAAAAAGATGATTAAACAAAGAACATTAAAACAAAGCATTAAAGTCACAGGTGTTGGCTTACATAGCGGTAAAAAAGTAACATTAACGTTGCGTCCGGCTATGCCGAATACTGGCGTGATTTACTGCCGTACTGATCTTAATCCGCCGGTGACTTTCCCTGCAAATGCAAATTCAGTGCGTGATACCATGCTTTGTACTGCACTGGTGAATGAACAAGGTGTGCGTGTTTCAACCGTAGAACACTTAAACGCAGCATTAGCGGGTTTAGGTATTGATAATATTATCATTGAAGTTGATGCACCTGAAATTCCAATCATGGACGGTAGTGCAAGCCCATTTATTTATTTGCTTTTAGATGCAGGTATTGAAGAACAAAATGCACCGAAGAAATTTATTCGTATTAAGAAAAATGTACGAGTAGAAGACGGTGATAAATGGGCAGAGTTTAAACCTTACAATGGTTTCCGTTTAGATTTCACAATTGACTTTGCTCATCCTGCGATTAGTAAAAATGTACGCAATTACGTGATGGATTTCTCAGCACAAGCATTCGTACATCAAATTAGTCGTGCAAGAACCTTTGGTTTCATGAAAGATATTGAGTATCTTCAATCTCAAGGCCTTGCATTAGGTGGTAGCTTAGATAATGCTATCGTATTAGATGATTACCGTATCTTAAATGAAGATGGATTACGCTTCAGAGATGAATTAGTTCGTCATAAGATGCTTGATGCGATTGGCGATCTTTACATGTGTGGCTATAACATCATCGGTGATTTCAAAGCTTATAAATCTGGTCACGGTTTAAATAATAAGTTACTCCGTGCTGTACTTGCCGATCAGGAAGCGTGGGAATTTGTTACCTTTGAAGATAAGAAACAAGTTCCACAAGGTTATGTTGCGCCTGCGCAGGTACTCATCTAACAGTGTTTTGTTGAAAAGCTATACTTCTTTCGGGAGTATAGCTTTTTTATTTCCCATCTTGCTCTATTATTTTTGTTTTCTGCGAAGGTAAAGAGCGGTCAAAAATAGAGGTGTTTTTACTATGAAAAAATTATTTACCGTGCTTCTTCTTGTGCTAGCAACTTCTGCGGCAATGGCATATGAACAGGACAAAACCTATCAATTTACCATATTGCACACCAATGATACGCACGGACATTTTTGGCCGAATGCAAAAGGTGAATATGGCTTTCCTGCACACAAAACAATTGTTAATCGCGTAAAAGCTGAAGTCGAGCAAAAAGGTGGTTCACTCGTTTTATTAAATGCAGGTGATTTTAATACTGGTGTACCTGAGTCAGATATGCAAACAGCAGAACCTGACATTAAAGCAATGAATGCGATGGGCTATGAAGCAACCGTATTAGGTAATCATGAGTTTGATAATCCACTACAAATTCTTGATATGCAAGAAAAATGGGCGAACTTCCCATTCTTATCTGCAAACGTCATTAATACCAAAACAGGTAAAACCTTAGTTAAACCTTATACCATTTTAAATAAACAAGATCTTAAAATTGCCGTGGTCGGTTTAACCACAGAAGATACTGCAAAATTAGGTAACCCAGAATACCTTCATAATGTGAAATTTGAAGATCCAACAACGGTAGCAAAAGCTACATTAAAAGAGCTAAATGAAACCGTTAAGCCCGATGTAAAAATCGCTTTAACACATATGGGCTATTACTATGATGCGAAACATGGTTCAAATGCGCCTGGTGATGTAAGTCTTGCGCGTAATCTAGATAAAGGCGCATTCGATATGATTATCGGTGGTCACAGCCATGATCCGATTTGCGTGGATGATAAAGGGGTATGGATTAAAGATTATCAACCAACTCAACCATGTAAACCAGATTTCCAAAATGGTACTTGGATTATGCAAGCATTTGAATGGGGTAAATACGTTGGTCGAGCTGACTTTGAGTTCAAAAATGGTGAGTTAAAATTAGTGAATTATCAATTAATTCCAGTGAACTTGAAGAAAAAAGTGAAAAAAGAAGACGGTAAAACAGAATATGTGAACTATGCCGAAGAGATTCCACAAGATCCAGAAATGGAAAAACTTTTAAAGTCTTACCAAGATAAAGGTGATGCTTTATTAAGCCAAAAAGTGGGGAAATTAAATGGTAAGTTAGAAGGTGATCGTACCATTATTCGTTTTGAACAAACTAACCTTGGTCACTTAATTGCAGAAGCACAACGTCAAAAAGCGAAAGCAGACATTGGTATCATGAACTCAGGTGGTATTCGTGATTCTATCCAAGAAGGTGATGTAACCTATAAAGATATCTTAAAAATCCATCCATTTGGTAATATTGTGAGCTATTTTGAATTAACCGGTAAAGAATTACTGGATTATTTAAATGTGGTGGCATTGAAAGAAGTGGATTCGGGTGCCTATGCACAATATTCAGGTATCAGCATGACAGTAAATCGTGCGGATAAGAAAGTTGAAAATGTGAAAATTCAAGGTAAACCATTGGATTTAAATAAAACTTACCGTATTTCTGTCCCAAGCTATAATGCTGCCGGTGGAGATGGTTATCCAGTCATGACAAAAAATCCAACTTTCGTTAACACCGGTTTTATTGATGCGGATGTTTTAAAAGAATTTTTTGAGAAAAATTCACCTATTAGTGCTGAAAAATATATCCCTCATAATGAAGTAACCTTTAAATAAGGAATGAAATGGCATTAGAGTTATCCGAAATTCGTCAGCAAATTACGCAAATTGATCGCAGCTTGTTAAAGCTGCTTTCAGAGCGTCACCGGCTGGCATATGATGTAGTAAGAAGCAAAGAAGTGACGCAAAAAGCGTTGCGCGATTTAGAGCGCGAGCAGCAACTGTTACAAGAGCTTATTCAATTTTCTGAAAGTCAAAATTATCAGCTTGAACCGCAATATATTACCGCAGTCTTCCAAAAGATCATTGAAGATTCTGTGCTCACACAGCAAGTGTATTTACAGAAAAAGCTCAATGAGCAACGAGAAGAAACGTTACATATCGCTTTCTTAGGCAAGCGTGGTTCTTACTCTAATTTGGCTGCGCGTAATTATGCTGCTCGCTACCATCAGCAATTTGCTGAAATCAGCTGTGATTCCTTTGCTCAAATTTTTGAAAAGGTTGAAAGTGGGGAATCTGATTATGGCGTACTTCCTTTAGAAAACACCACATCAGGCGCAATTAATGAAGTTTATGATTTACTTCAACATACCAACTTATCTTTGGTAGGCGAGTTGGCTTATCCTATCAAGCATTGTGTTTTAGTGAATGAACAGGATGATTTAAGCAAAATTGATACACTTTATAGCCATCCACAGGTGATCCAGCAGTGTAGTCAATTTATTCAAAGTCTTGAGCGAGTGCATATCGAGTACTGCGAAAGTAGCTCTCATGCCATGCAGCTTGTGTCAAGCTTGAATAAACCGAATATTGCGGCACTGGGCAATGAAGATGGCGGCAAGCTTTACGGCTTACATGTGTTAAAACATAATATTGCGAATCAAGAAAACAATATTACTCGTTTTATTGTGGTAGCCAAACAAGCTCGAGAAGTTTCACCGCAAATTCATACTAAAACCTTATTGTTGATGACAACATCGCAACAAGCGGGTTCTTTGGTGGATGCTTTACTTGTGTTTAAAAAGCATGGTATTAATATGACCAAGCTTGAATCTCGTCCTATTTATGGAAAACCTTGGGAAGAAATGTTCTATTTGGAAATTGAAGGAAATATTCATCATCCTGATACCCAAATCGCCTTGGAAGAGCTTAAGCAGTTCAGTAATTATCTGAAAGTACTTGGTTGTTATCCAAGTGAAATTGTGAAACCTGCGAAGGTATAACGAAAATAAAAAAGAGCGGTCGATTTAAAACAACGTTAAAATCGACCGCTCTTTTTATCGGGAATTTTTAGGCTTTTTTCAAGAACTCTGATTTCAACATAATTTTGCCACAATCAACGTTGTGATCACCGTTTACCAGACGGATGTTTTTGAATTTCGTGCCTTTCTTCAACACTTCAGATGAACCTTTTAATTTTAAATCTTTAATTAAAAGCACATCATCACCATCGGCTAACAAGTTACCGTTGCTGTCTTTAACAATCAGTTGATCTTCATCGGCTTCAACTGTTTCGTTACCATTCCACTCATTGCCACAATCAGGGCAAACAAAATTCACAGAATCATGATAAACATATTCGCCTTTACATTTTGGGCAAGCTGGCATTTGATCCATTTCTTTTTCCTTCTTTATCTGATTTAAGCAAAGTATAATGCGCACGGAGTATAACAAAAAAGTGACTATTCGCCAAAAATGGGCAATTTCACGGAATTTATGAGGTATTTATGAAAAAAATTATGCTTTTGAGTGCAGTTATGGGGAGTTTAATCTCAGTTAATGCATTCGCTCACAATATCCAACCTAACCAACTTTTAGCTAATGTAACGGTTTCAGATAAGGGTGAAATTACTTTAAATGGCAATGATGTGGCGTATAAATCGTGGAGCGCAACGGCATTACCTGGCAAAGTCCGTGTGATTCAGCACATTGCAGGCAGAAGTGCGGCAAAAGAGAAAAATCAAGCAATGATCGAAGCCATCAAAGCCGCTCATTTTAACCAAGCTAAATATCAAACCACGACGATTATTAATGCTGATGATGCTGTTGTGGGCACAGGCATGTTTGTGAAAAGTAGTGCAGAAAAAGGCAAAAAAGAAAATGCCCACAGCCAAGTGATTTTAGATGATAAAAGTGCGGTCAAAAATGCATGGGGATTACGTGAAAAAGACAGCGTGATTATTTTGCTTGATAAAACCGGCAAAGTGCAATTTGTGAAAGAAGGTAAATTGACGGATGATGAAGTCAAGGAAGTCATTTCACGTGTAACAGCGTTAATGGTGAAGTAACAGACCTATAAGCGGAAGTTGTCTTCCGCTTTTTTATCCTTTGAAATCCAGCATTAATTTTCTCAATGTGCCACAATTTCGTTGAAATTTACGACAATGTGTACAAATGGAAAGATGCAAATTGAGCCCAATTTTTTCTTTGGTCATTAATGGGCGTTCCTGCGCATCTGAAATGAGTCGAGTCGCTTGGCGACATTTCATAAAGTCACTCCTTAAAGTTTATGAGATAAGCAGTTTTGAAGTTGTAAGCGGGCACGATAGAGCGTCGTGTGCAAGTTACTTATACTTAGTTGATTTTCTTGGCAAATTTCTTCGGAAGATAATTCCAAAAACTCTCTCATCATAAAAATCTTGGCTTGTTTGGCCGGTAGGCAAGTTAAACAAGTTTCAAAAATCAGCCAAAACTCTTCGGAATAGACCGCACTCTCGCTCTGTTCAAGATCAAGTGGGGAATGTTCAGCTTTCCAGTGTCCCCCTTCATCAAAGAAATGATTGGTTTGTTCTTCATCTTCAATTTCGGTTTCTAGCACTAATTTGCCTTTCTGGCGAAGAAAATCAATGATTTTATTTTTTAAGATAGCAAAGACCCAGGTTTTAAATGCGGCTTGTCGTTTAAATTGTTCAAGATGGTTAAATGCACTTAAAAAACTCTCTTGCACCAAATCTTCAGCCAATACAGAATCGCCCACCTGTAATGTGGCAAATTTCAGCATTTGCTCTCTAATTAGTGTCAGTTCTTTATCGGAAATTCCGGTTTCCATATTTTTTCCTTGGAAAATGTGTAAGAAAAAGGTTCCTGATTCGTCTAATGATAATGAAAGGGGAAGGCCTTTCTAGATAACGTTAATTATTCACAAATTAAGGAAGATTCAAAATGAAAAATATTACTGCAAAAACAGCCTTTACCGCTATTGCTGCACTTTTCTTCGCAACCAGTCTTTATGCGACCGATATGAAATCTAATGAAATGTCGATGGCAAAAGATCCCATGCCGATGACAAAAGACGCTATGCCAATGCAAAACGACAAAATGGCATCGGATGGAATGATGAAATCTCATGATATGAAATCTCACGACATGAAAATGGATAATATGAAATCAGAAGGCATGCAATCTAATGATATGAAAACAAAAGAAATGAAGAAAAAAGCAAAAACAATGGAAAACCCGAAAATGTAATGCTTTCTTCTTAAAAGAAAAACGGCGGTCAAATTGACCGCCGTTTTTGTATCAAAGTGAGATTATTGTTTACGCCACGTTGTGCCGTTGGCGCCATCTTCTAACACAATTCCCATCGCGGTGAGTTCATTACGTGCCGCATCCGCAGCAGCCCAATCTTTAGCTGCACGAGCTTCGTTGCGTTGTTTGATGAGCGCTTCAATTTTTGCGACTTCATCATCGTCAGAGCCAGCTTGTAAGAATTTTTCTGGATCTTGTTGAAGTAAACCTAAGATACCCGCTAACTCACGTAAACGCGCAGCAAGACTATTGGCTTTTTCTGCATCTTCAGTTTTCAATTTATTGATTTCACGCGCCATTTCAAATAGGACAGAAAGGGCATTAGGCGTATTGAAATCATCGTCCATGGCTTCACGGAAGGCTTCCACAAAATTTTCACCACCAAAAGCGACCGCACTTTGATCAGTGCCACGTAAAGCGGTGTACAAACGTTCCAATGCACCTTGTGCTAAATTCAGGTTTTCTTCACTATAATTGAGTTGGCTACGATAGTGTGCCGTTAGTAAGAAATAACGTACCGCTTCTGCATTGTAGTGGTTTAATACATCACGAATAGTGAAGAAGTTGCCGAGGGATTTCGACATTTTTTCTTTATCTACCATGATCATGCCAGAATGGATCCAATAATTCACATATTGGCCACCGTGAGCACAACAAGATTGCGCAATTTCATTTTCGTGGTGCGGGAACATTAAATCAGAACCACCGCCGTGAATATCAAAATGTTCACCAAGTTGTTTGCAGTTCATCGCCGAACATTCAATGTGCCAACCTGGGCGACCTGCGCCCCATGGGGATGGCCAGCTTGGTTCGTTTTCTTTCGACATTTTCCAAAGCACGAAATCCATTGGATTTTTCTTGATTTCATTAATTTCAATACGTGCACCCGCTTGTAATTGGTCAAGATCTTGGCGTGATAATTTGCCGTATTCTTTAAAGCTTTCTACATCAAACATCACGTCACCATTGTCTGCAACATAAGCATGACCACGTGCAATCAGTTTTTCCACAATCTCAATAATTTCAGGGATATGATGCGTCGCACGAGGCTCAAAATCAGGGCGTAATACGTTTAACGCATCAAAATCTTTATACATTTCTTGTACCATACGATCCACAAGTTGATCGCAGGTTTCTTTGTTTTCTAATGCACGTTTAATGATTTTATCGTCCACATCCGTGATATTACGCACATAAGTTAAATCGTAGCCTAAAGAGCGTAAATAGCGAGCAATCACATCAAAACATACAAAGGTACGGCCGTGGCCAATATGGCATAAATCGTAAACGGTCACGCCGCACACATACATACCCACTTTTCCTTCATGGATAGGTTTGAACACTTCTTTTTCACGAGTGAGGGTATTAAAGATCTTTAACATATTTTTTCTCTTCTGATTGGAATCCGACCGCACTTTTTCTGCTCATGGTGGCACTTTCTCGCCATTTGTGGAATAATGAATGCCTTAATTTTCAAGAGGAAAACAACATGGTTACATTACACACAAATTTTGGCGATATTAAAATTCAACTTGATTTTGATAAAGCGCCAATCACTGCAGAAAACTTTTTAAATTATTGTAAAAACGGTTTCTATAATAACACAATTTTCCATCGTGTTATTGATGGATTTATGATCCAAGGCGGTGGTATGGAAAGCGGAATGCGTGAAAAAGCAACAAACGCACCGATCCAAAATGAAGCCAATAATCGTTTAAGCAACAAACGTGGCACAATCGCCATGGCGCGTACCTCTGATCCTCATTCTGCAACCGCACAATTTTTCATTAACGTAGCTGATAATGACTTCTTAAACTATCGCTCAAAAGAGATGTTTGGCCGTGAAGTTGTGCAAGAATGGGGCTATGCCGTATTCGGTGAAGTGGTTGAAGGCATGGATGTGGTTGATAAAATCAAAAAAGTAAAAACCGGTAATAAAGGCTTCCACCAAGACGTGCCGACAGAAGATGTGGTGATTACATCCGTTTCTGTAGAATAATTAATTCGGTGTGTGGATACGCAATCTACACACCTTTTTTCTTAAGTAAAATAACATTATGCCTTTCTTCGATACTCATACCCACCTTGATTATCTTCATCATGACACTGGTGAGCCATTAGCTCAGCTCGTGGAGAACGCTAAGCAAGCTGATGTGCAAAAAATCTTGATTGTGGCGGTAAAAGAATCGGATTTTAAAACGATCCAAAATATGAACGCACTTTTCCCTGAGCATCTTTATTATGGGCTTGGGCTACATCCTCTTTATATCAAAGAACATCAAGAGCATGATTTAGAGATATTGGATGCGGCATTATCTATTCGTAATCAAAATTGTACAGCCGTAGCAGAAATAGGCTTAGAGTGTGCGATTCCCGATTTATTGACCGATGAATTATGGCAAAAGCAACAGCACTTTTTGGAAAGTCAGCTTTATTTAGCGAAGAAATACAATCTGTCGGTTAATTTACATAGTCGTAAATCCCACGAGCAATTATTCCGTTTTTTAAAACAGGCTAATTTGCCAAAATGTGGTGTGGTGCATGGTTTTTCTGGAAGTTATGATCAAGCAAAACGATTTGTGGATTTAGGCTATAAAATTGGCGTAGGCGGCACCATTACTTATGAACGTGCAAATAAAACCCGCCAAGCGATTGCGAAGTTACCATTAGATGCGCTGGTATTAGAAACGGATACACCAGATATGCCAGTGTTTGGCTTTCAAGGACAACCTAATCGACCAGAACGGATTGTTCACACCTTTGAGGTGTTATGCCGTTTAAGAAGTGAAAATGCTGAAGTAATTAAAGAAACGGCTTGGCAGAATAGCTTAACCTTATTCGGTTAAACCTTAAAACGGTAAATCACTTGATTGGCTGAACCGCGCCAAACTAAGCTTGGGTCAGCCTGTTCTTGTATAAATTTTCCATCAATGAGCACGTCAATATAAGGTAACATTTGGCGTTGATAATCATCTAGTTCATCTAGTTTATATCCCGTCCACACCCAAATATCCTTATCAGGACATTCTTTTTTTACACGTTGTACAAAAGGAAGTAAGGCTTCAACATTACGAGGATGCATCGGATCCCCACCAGAAAGTGTAAGTCCTTGACGTTTAATGCGCGTATCTTTTAAATCATTGATGATCTGTTGCTCCATTGCTTCATCAAATAATACGCCATTATCAAAAGACCAACTCTTTTGGTTGTAGCAACCACGGCAACCATGCGTACAACCGCTAACGAAAAGGGTACAACGCGTGCCTTCGCCATTTACAACATCGGTAGGGTAGTATTGGAGATAGTTCATGGTTTTACCTCAAAAGTGCGGTTGATTTTCTCGTCAAATTCACCGAATTGATAAATTAACCTTTGCAATACCGGGCCAATTCTTGCATAATAGCCCACCTAATCGCATTGCGATATCAATGGAAATCTTCTCAGTCTCTCGCAACGGTGTCCGGTTTACTCGGTCAGGTTCGGAAGAAAGCAGCCAAAGTCGGAATTTCTGTGTGCCGAGAATAAGCTGGGAAGATTTCCACCCAACTTATCCTTCCTTGTTTTACACACGCTCCACTAATTGTTTGAAGAACCCTTTTTCTAATTGCAATAATTCTGCATAAGTGCCTTTTTCAATTAGCTTTGCTTCATCAATCACATAAAGCTCATCAAATTGCTCAATCGCCGTTAAGCGGTGAGTCACCATAATTAAGGTTTTATTTTCAGCATGGGCAAGAATTAAACGCAGAATTTGGCGTTCCGTTTCTCGGTCTAAACCTTCAGTTGGCTCATCTAATAATAAAATTGGCGCATCATTAAGCAAAATACGCGCTAAGCCTAAACGACGTTGTTCTCCACCAGAAAGTGGACGGCCGCCATCACCTAACCAAATATCTAAACCTTGTTCTTGTTCCAACAATTTGCCTAAACCAACTTGATTTAACACCTCGATCATTTTTTCATCTGAAATCTTGACCGCACTTGCAAATTGCAGATTTTGACGAAGTGTATCGCTAAATACATGAACACGTTGCGTTAAAAAGCAGAATTGGTTGCGTAATGTGTCTTCTGAATAATCAGCAATGGGTTTTCCAGCAAGGAATAATTCTCCTTGATTAGCATCATAATTACGCACTAAAAGCTGTAATAACGTGGATTTTCCGCTGCCTGTTTTACCTAAAATTGCGACTTTTTTGCCTTTTTGAATAGTTAAATTCAAATTCTCTAAAGCACGATTTTGACGTTCAGGATAAGTAAAAGAAAGATCTTTGGCTTCAATTAATGTTGTGGCGTTTTGATCGAACTCCGCTTTGCCATTAAAAGCCACTAATGGTTGTTGTTCGATAATATCTGTCAGGCGTTCAGCTGACGCAATGACTTGCCCGATATGTAAGAATGCAGAACCTAATGGCATTAAGATTTCAAATGAAGCTAAGGCCGCAAAAGTGAAGAGCGCAATAAATGCCATGCGATATTCATCGTTACCAAACTCCGCTTGTGAGCTAAACCACAACATTGCGGCAATAATTAAACCATTTAAAAAGAGTGAAAGTGCGGTTGAAAATCCGCTTAAATTTGCTTCTTTTTGCTGGTCTGCTTGCCAGTTAGCTTCAGTTTTAGCCATGTTATCTTTCAATTTATCTTCAGCATTAAAGAGCAATAATTCCGCTTGTGCTTGGATAAATTCTAAGAATTGCGTGCGATAAAGTGCGCGTGAATGCACGAGTTTATCGCCAAATTTTTTACCCAGTTTGTAGAAAACGGTTGGAATGACGAATACTAATAAAAGCAGGCTCACACCTAAACCTAAGGCTAAAGGTGCATTAACAAAACTTAAGCCAATACACATGGCTAGAATTACAAAAATAGCCGTAATAAATGGCGCAATTAAGCGAAGGTAAAGGCTATCGAGGGTATCTACATCCGACACTAAGCGGTTTAATAAATCGCTGTTACGGTAGCGATTTAACACCGCAGGGCTTAAGGGAATAATCTTCTCAAAAACTTGCACGCGTAATTTAGCCAAAATGCGGAAAGTCGCATCGTGCGTCACTAACTTTTCAAAATAGCGGAAAAAGGTGCGGCTAATAGCAAGCCCACGCACAGAAGCAGATGGATAGAAGAAATTAAATAACGTGCCAAGACCCGCAATGGCCGTTGCCGCTAAAAACCAACCCGAAGTGGTCAGCAAGCCAATACTGGATACGAGGCCCGTGATCATTAAAACCAAGCCTAAAAATAAAGGCAGCTTGGCGAATTTAAATAAACGTAAAAAGGGAAGTAAAGCACGCATTATTGAATATCCTCTTTTCGTTGAGCCAATAATTCGGCAAAGAAGCCTTGATCTTTTAATTGGTTGAAATGCCCTTGTTGAACAATTTCACCTTCTTGCATCACAAAAATATTGTCACATTGTTTTAGATCTTCAATACGGTGTGTGATCATTAAGGTCGTTTGGTTATGGCTCATTTCTGCAAGGGCAGCAAGTACCAGATTTTCAGACTGAGCATCCAGGCTAGCCGTTGGCTCATCGAGTAATAATAAATTGCCTTTGCGTAGTAAAGCGCGAGCGATCGCTAAGCGTTGAGCTTGGCCTACAGATACACCAATCCCACCATCTTTAATTTCACTATCTAAGCCTAATTTATCGGTAAACTCTTTCGCTTGAGCAGAAATCAAGGCTTGCTCAATTTGCTCATCAGTAGCTTGAATATCACCTAAAAGTAGGTTTTCTTTGATTCTGCCTTGTAGCAGTAATGGGTTCTGACCTACCCACGCAATTTGTTTACGCCAGTCGCTTAAACGGCTTTGATTCAGTTCCACACCGTTAATTTTTAAGCAGCCTTCATAAGGCAAGAAACCCAGTAATACATTGATTAAAGAGGTTTTTCCTGCACCACTTTGGCCCACAAGGGCAATATGGCTTTCTTCCGGAATATGGAATGAAAGGGGTTTAGTTAATGGTTGACCTTGTGGAGAAAGCGCCACTAAATTTTCAGCCTGAATGTCGACCGCACTTTGCGCTGGAATTTGTTCATTGCCTTGATGTGCAATTAAATAATCCGCCTCTAAGAAATCAACAATGGCATCAGCCGCACCAATACCAGCTGCACGATCGTGGTAGTAAGTCCCGAGATCACGCAATGGTTGATAAAACTCTGGTGCCAGAATTAAGCAGAAAAAACCGGTAAATAAGGTCAGCGTAGTGCCATAAGTGCCAAATTCGACTTGGCCTAAATAGCTAAAACCAAAGTACACCGCCATTAAAGCAATGGAAATGGAGGTGAAAAACTCTAACACAGCAGAAGAGAGAAACGCCATTTTAAGTACCGTCATGGTCGTTTCACGGAAGTCTTCTGTTGTGTTTTCAATATGTTGTGTTTGTTCTGAAGTGCGGTTGAAAAGACGTAAGGTTTCTAAACCACGTAAGCGATCCAAGAATTGTGCACTTAAGCGAGAAAGGGTCGCCATATTTTTTTGGCTGCTATCCGCTGCTGCAATCCCCACCAGAATCATAAAAATTGGTACAAGCGGTGCAGTGACCATCAAAATCAATCCAGCCGCCCAGTTGAGCGGGAATACGGCAATTAAAATCACCATTGGTACAATGGCAGACAAACTTTGTTGTGGTAAGAAGCGCGCATAGAAGTTATGCAGATTTTCAACTTGTTCAAGCATGATACTTGCCCAGCTACCGGCGGGTTTATTATTGATGGTAGCTGGTCCCACTTGGTGGATTTTGTCTAAGATCTTTTGGCGCATATCGTTGCGTAGTAATCGACCAGCTTTAAAGCCAATTTTTTCGCGCAGCCATAAAATGGCCGCACGCAAAGCAAAAGTCATGATTAATGCAATAAAATAGAGAACCAATTCAGTGCGATCGACATTTTGCATAATGAGCTTGTCGAGCAATGTCGCAAGAAAATAGGTTTGAGCCACAAGAATTAAGGAAGAAAGTGTGGCAAGGGCAATATTGGTGTGCATTAATTTTTTAACAGGTTGTTGTTGCGCACGAAGCCATTTTTGTAAGTATTTTTGGCGAAGTTTGTCCATTGTTTTTGTTTATCCTAGGATAGGATGGGTTGGCTAGAGGATTAAAAAATCTACCTTTGAAAAATAATAGGTGCGTGAAACCTTGTTTTACGCACCTTACATGAGAATTTAGCGCACTTATTCTTGTGCATCTAAATAACGTTCAGCATCTAATGCAGCCATACAGCCTGTACCTGCTGAAGTAATAGCTTGGCGATAGTTGTGATCCATTACATCACCCGCAGCAAATACGCCTTCCACAGACGTTGCTGTTGCATTGCCTTCAAGACCAGACTTCACAACGATATAACCGTTATTAAGTTCAAGCTGACCTTGGAAGATTTCAGTGTTTGGCGCATGACCGATGGCAATAAATAAACCGTCTAATTTCACGTCTTCTTTTTCGCCAGTTTTCACGTTTTCTAAACGTACACCTGTTACGCCCATGTTATCGCCTAACACTTCATTCAAAGTGCGGTCAGTATGAAGCACGATTTTGCCTTCTTCGACTTTTTTGTATAAGCGATCGATTAAGATTTTTTCCGCACGGAAGCTATCGCGACGGTGGATTAAATGTACTTCAGACGCAATATTGGCTAAGTAAAGCGCTTCTTCAACTGCGGTATTTCCGCCACCGACAACGGCAACCGGTTTATTGCGATAGAAGAAACCATCACAGGTTGCACAAGCTGAAACGCCACGGCCTTTATAAGCGGTTTCAGATTCTAATCCGATATAACGTGCTGATGCCCCTGTTGCGATGATTAACGCATCACATGTGAAGGTTTGCATATCGCCATAAAGTTTGAATGGGCGAGAAGATAAATCGACTTTATTGATATGATCAAACACGATTTCGGTTTCAAATTTTTCAGCATGTTGCAACATACGTTGCATTAAACCAGGGCCAGTTGTCATTTCAAAATCACCCGGCCAATTTTCAATTTCATCTGTGGTAGTAAGTTGCCCACCTTGTTGAAGACCGGTCACTAAAACAGGTTTTAAGTTTGCGCGAGCAGCATAAATAGCCGCAGTATAACCCGCAGGGCCCGAACCTAAAATTAATAATTTACTGTGTTTAACGTCTGACATAAAGAATCCTTTGTTTATAAAATAAAGCATGAGGCTTTTGGAATTCGTTCATTATAAAGCCTTCATGCATAAAAAAATAGTTGATCGTATTAGTAAAGCAATGAATAGAGCCATCGGCGATATTTATTGGTGATAGGATCTGCATTGCCAATGGCTGATAAAATAGATAAAAACTGTTGTTTCACTTCACCATTTTCTGCAGAAAGATCTTGTTTTAGAATGTTAAATAATAAATCCAATGCTTCTTCATTTCGATTGGCTTGATGTAGCTGAACAGCCAATTTCAACGCAATTTCAGGCGTTGGATTTTTCGCATAATCCGCTTGTAATTGCTGAATTTCTGGTGTATCAGCCGCTTTAATTAAAAGTTCAATTTGCGCTTGTAAGCCATGCCAACGGCTGTCGCGATCCTGAATTGGAATTTGCGCTAAAATATCTGCCGCTGGCTCTGTTTTTTTCATGGCGATATAGGTTTCTGCATAAAGTAATGCGACATCGCTGTTTTTCTTATCTGAAAGCTCCCAGGCTTCTTTCAGTAGTGGAAGGGCCGAGTCGTAATCTTCCACTTGTAAAAAGTCCAAGGCTTTTTGGAATTTTAAATCTTCTTCTTTTGGCAAAATGGCGCTCAAACGTTGCAATAAGCTGGCTTCATCTAATGCACCTGGGAACGCATCTAATGCTTGTGCTTCTTTAAAAAGATAAGTTGTAGGCAACGCTTGAATACGAAATTGTGCGGCAATCATTTGCTCCGTTTCACAATTGACTAAGCCGAGAATAAATTGTCCTTGGTGTTGTTCTGCCACGCGTTGTAATAGATTGGCAAAATCTGCCGATTCTTTATGGCTTGGTGCGTAAAAGTTAATGACAAGCGGGGTTTCGACGGAACGTTGCAACGTTTCCGTAAGATTTTGTTCGTTGAGTTCAACTAAAAAAGGTAAATCTGACATTTTTATTCCTTGATCAATGGAAAATGATACCTGATTTTAACAAAGTGCGGTCAGTTTTAGAAATGTTTTACAGGAAAAGAAAAGGGCAGTGTTAATCTGCCCTTATTCGCTATCTATTTTTATTCTTTTGTTTCTTCCACTTTATCTTCTGGAAGCACGAGGTTAAGAATTAAGGCAAGTAATGAACCTACAGTAATACCTGAACCGAGCACTTCTTTGAAAAAGTGCGGTAATTTATCAAGCAATTCTGGACGAGTCGTCACCGCTAAGCCGCAGCCAATGGAAATCGCGATAATTAAACCATTGCGTTTGCTACGTGCCACTTTATCCAACATTTGGATACCTGCAGCGATAATCATCGCGAACATCATTAAGCCTGCACCACCTAATACAGGCAATGGAATTGAAACAATTAATGCGCCGAATACAGGGAATAAGCCTGCTAGCGCTAGAAGTACACCGGTTAGCGCAACCACGTGACGACTTGCCACGCCCGTTAGAGAAATGACACCAATGTTTTGTGAGAATGAAGAGAATGGTGTGGTGGACATAATGGCAGCTAGGGCAGATCCTAAACCATCGGCTAAAACGCCACCGCGTAAATGTTTGCCGGTGATTTCGGTTTTGGTAGCATTACCTAGTGCTAGGAAGTTACCGCTTGATTCAACAATCGTCACTAAATACGCAATGGACATGCCGATAATACCTGAAATTGGGAAGGCTAAGCCAAAGTGTAGTGGTTGTGGAATCGCAAAAGTTTGAGCTTGTTTTACGCCTTCAAAGCTTACCCAGCCCATGGCTAAACAAACGAGATAGCCTGTCATCATTCCAATAACGATTGCTGCGGCAGAGAAAATCCCTTTGCCCCATTGCACGAGCACGACTACGATCACCAACACAAAGCTCGCCATCATTAAGTTTTCTGGCGTCGCATAATTCGCATCACCACGTTGACCACCCGCGAACCAGTCAACCGCAACTGGAATCAGGCTTAAGCCGATCATCATGACAACAGTCCCCGTCACAAGTGGTGGAAACAATTTGCGAATATACGGCATGAAGAAACTGCCGATAATCATCACTAAGGAACCAATGAGAGAAGAACCTAGAATACCAGCGATACCATATTCACTAAAACCAATGGCCAGTGCGGCGGCAACGAAAGTAAAACTGGTTCCCATCACACTTGGTAAACGAATGCCCACAGGTCCTAAGCCTTTACATTGGATAACCGTGACTACACCAGAAATTAAAAGCGCAGCATTAACTAATGTAATGGTATCTTCGGTCGGTAATTTTAAGACGTTACCAATGACCAATGGTACGGCAATAATACCCCCGAGTGCAGCAAGTAAATGTTGTGCCGCAAGGAGTAAACTCAATCCGAAAGGTGGTTTGTCTTCCACGGTATAAAGTAGGTTGTTATTCATAGGTTCTTTTAAGTATAAAAAAATTGTGCGAATTATACGTGAAATTCTCATTTACGCAAACGTTTGCGTAGGTAAAATAAAAAAGAGCGGTTAAAAATCATGTTATTTTCAACCGCTCTTGTCTGTTTTAAAGGCTACATCCAGAATAGATAAGCAATAGTTGCAATAACGATTATACAGGTTAAATCAATAAACTTACCGACACGAACCATTTCAGATTGTTTGACAAAGCCTGTGGCGTACACAATTGCATTAGGCGGTGTACCAACCGGCATCATAAAAGCACAAGATGCACCCAAACCAATAATCATCGCAAAACCAAGCGGAGGCATATTGAGTGCTTGAGCGATAGATATAAAGATTGGGACAAGTAAGGCTGCACTTGCCGTGTTTGAAGTAAACTCGGTCAAAATCACAATAAATGCTGCAACAATTAATGCCATCACATAGTAGTGGCCCCCCTCAATAATGAAGACTATACCATCCGCCATGATTTTGCTTGCACCAGAATGGGTAAGAACCGAGCTTAATGTTAAACCACCACCAAAGAGGAAAAGTACGCCCCATTCTGTATTTTCTTGTACTTCTTTCCAGCTTGCGATGCCTGTTACACAAATAACAATTGCTGCAGAGAGTGCGACCATACTATCAAAACTGCCGATTGGTTTAGGGAGTCCTAATAATTGAGAAATAATGGGATTGAGATAGCCGCCAAAAATCCAAAGAATTGCCACCGCTACAAAAATCGCTAAAGTTAAAATACGTTTTTTATTCATATGGATTTTGGCAAATTCGGCTTCAAAATGAAGGTTTAATTTCGGTTTAAAGACGATGTATAACCAACCGATGATAATTGGGAATAAAATTAACATCACTGGCGTGCCATACATTAACCAGTCAGCAAAACCTAAATGAAGCTGAGAGGCAGCGATGGCATTAGGAGGGCTTCCTACCAAAGTCCCCATACCCCCAATAGTGGCACTATAGGCGATGCCTAATAATACAAATATATAAGTGTTATGTTCTTTATTACGATCTAATTGGCTTAAGATCGTCATGGAAAGTGGTATCATCATTGCCGCTGTAGCCGTATTACTCATCCACATAGATAAAAAAGCCGTGGCTAAGAATAGATAAAGAACAGCAATGAATAATCGACCTTTGGCTAATTGCATAATTTTATTGGCAATCATTTGGTCAATTTTTTGCACATTTAATGCGGTCGCAAGCGCAAATCCGCCAAAAAATAAGAAAATAGTTGGATCGGCAAAAGCCACCAAGGCCTCACGACTATTTACCAATCCTAATAATACGGACAGGATAGGAACAAATAGCGCTGTAATCGTGACATTTACTGCTTCAGTAAGCCATAAAATTGCCACGAATGCTAATAATGCTAAACCTTTATTGACTGCTAGCTCAAAAGGAAGCGTGTTTAATAAAACAAAGAAGAGCACGACATCGACGAGGAATATAATCGCATTTTTATTCCAAGCTTTGGCTCTTGAGTTAGTAACAGGGGTTTGTTGCATATTTTTCCTCATATTTGTTAATAGTCGCCGATTGTAGCACAAGAAAGATTAATCAGAAAAGAAGACATACTCAAAACGGATTAGTATCATAATAAAGAAGTATTATTAATATATTGAATTTATTAAAGATAACCTTATAAATCAGATGTTAAACTAATAAGATAAAATCGCTTTCACTTGCTTTTGTAATGTTGGAACTATCTCTTGCTCAAACCATGGATTTTTCTTGAGCCAAATTTGATTGCGTGGAGAAGGGTGAACAAGCGGAAGAAAGTGGGGAAGAAAATCACGGAAATGGTGAACCGTCTCAGTCACATTAAGCTCGTTTTCAGGTAAATAATATTTTTGTGCATATTGCCCGATAAGAATGGTGAGCTCGATATTGGGCAAGTTAGCGAGAATTGCTGGATGCCATTTTTCCGCAAAGCCTTTGCGCGGTGGTAAATCACCCGATTTTCCTTTCCCAGGGTAATAAAAATCCATCGGGATGACTGCAAACATACCCGAGTGATAAAAGGTATCGCGATCCACACCTAGCCATTTGCGTAGGCGATCACCGCTTTTATCATTCCAATATAAACGACTTTCTTGCGCTTTAATTCCGGGGGCTTGTCCGACAATATTAATACGAGCTGTCGTTGGTGCCGCAAAAAGCGGTTCAATTCTTTTTGCTGTGAATGATTGATTATCGGGATCTTGCATAATGGATTGCGTGATTTGTGTCAGTGTTGGCATGGTACTTCCTTATTTATTGAAATAAAAATAGCTCACTTTTGATGAGCTATTTTATCATAATCAATGCTGCGACATTATAGGTGTTTCACTCGACGTTTTACTTCTTCTTGTTTGCCAGCGTTGAATGGACGAGCATCAGGGCTGCCGAGATAACCACAAACTCGTCGGGTCACGGAGACTTTTGCACTGTCATGGTTGCCACATTTCGGACAAACAAAGCCTTTACTTGTGCAATTAAACTCTCCCGTGAAGCCACATTCGTAACATTCATCAATTGGCGTATTGGTGCCGTAATAAGGCACGCGATCGTAGCTATAATCCCACACATCTTCGAGTGCTTTGAGGTTATGTTGAATGTTAGGGTATTCGCCATAACAGATAAAGCCGCCACTTGCTAGTTTAGGATAAGGCATTTCAAAGTCTAATTTATCGTATGGATTGACTTTTTTCTCTACATCTAAGTGATAGCTGTTAGTGTAGTAGCCTTTATCGGTAACGCCGTCAATGACACCAAATTGTTTGGTATCTAAACGGCAGAAACGATCGCACAAGTTTTCACTTGGTGTGGAATAAAGGCTAAATGCATAGCCGGTTTCTTTCTGCCATTGTTTTACCGCTTCGCTTAAACGACGCACAATCGCGATGCCTTTTTCACGCAGTTGCTCATCGTCAAAAATATGTCCCTTTTTATACAGTGCATTGATGGTTTCATGAATGCCAATATAGCCTAAAGAAATTGATGCTCGTCCATTTTTGAAAATATCCGCAACATTATCATCGGCTTTTAGTCGAACGCCGCAAGCGCCTTCCATATAGAGAATTGGCGCGACACGAGCTTTGGTATTTTCTAGGCGCGCAATACGGGTAAGTAAGGCTTTCTTCGCGAGGACTAAGCGTTCATCTAAAGTGCGGTAGAATTTTTCTTCATTTCCTTGTGCTTCAATGGCAATACGGGGCAGATTCAAACTCACCACACCTAAATTATTGCGACCATCATGCACTTCATGACCGTTTTCTTCATAGGCACCTAAGAAGCTACGACAACCCATTGGGGCTTTGAATGAGCCAGTGACTTTAACCACTTGATCATAGTTTAAAATATCTGGATACATGCGTTTTGAAGCGCATTCTAATGCCAGTTTTTTAATGTCATAGTTTGGATCTTGTTCGTTTTGGTTCACGCCTTTTTTAATGGTAAAGACCAGTTTAGGGAAGACGGGCGTTTTATGATTTTTACCCAAGCCACGAATACGGTTTTTCAAAATCGATTGCTGAATTAACCGTTCTTGCCAACTTGTACCTAAGCCAAAACCAAAGGTAACAAAGGGCGTTTGACCATTTGATGTATGGAGCGTATTGACTTCATATTCAAGGGATTGGAACGCATCAAAACATTCTTTTTCAATTAGCGCTTTCGCATAACCTTCCGCATCCGGAATTTGCCATTGGGCGGCATTTTTCAAATGTTTTTCAAAGCTGAGTTGAACATAAGGTGCAAGTACTTCATCAATACGATTAATGGTTGTACCGCCATAAATATGGCTAGCGACTTGAGCAATAATTTGTGCGGTAACCGCTGTTGCTGTACCGATAGATTTAGGCGGCTCAATTTCAGCATTGCCTATTTTAAAACCATGTGAAAGCATGCCTTTTAGATCAACGAGCATGCAGTTAAACATTGGGAAAAATGGCGCATAATCTAAGTCGTGATAGTGGATTTCCCCTTTTTCATGGGCTTCAACAACATCTCTTGGCAGAATATGACGTTTGGCATAATGTTTTGCCACAATACCTGCCAGTAAATCACGTTGGGTAGGGATAACTTTCGCATCTTTATTGGCGTTTTCATTAAGCAATTCCACGTTGCTTTGCTCAATCAGCCCTTCAATTTCTTTAGTTAATTGGCTGCGTTTTTCACGTGCAAGATCACGATCGTGACGATATTCAATATAGGCACGTGCAATTTGTGGATACTTGCTTGTCATTAAGTGATCTTCAACAATTTTTTGAATCTGGTTGATATCAATTTCATGCTGATAATGACTAAAAATTTCAGTATTAATTCGCTGGCTCAGCTCATGAATATAAATTTCATCAACAATATTGACCGCACTTGCTGCTTTTTTGATTGCATTAGTAATGCGTTGTAGGTCAAACCCAATTCGTGAACCATCACGCTTAATCACAAAGAAAGCGTTCATTTTATGACTCCTGTAAGGTCGCTATGAAAAAAATTGAAAGCACTATATATAGTTTTGTTTAATAGTTCAACACACAATATATAGTGTTATTTTGTATTTTTCGATGGTTGAAATTGAGTTGAAACCTTGATAAATCTGGGAAGTAAGAGTGTTTTTGTTGAGAATTATTCTCAAATTATTTTGTAATAAATTTGATCTTAATCAAGTTTTTGGCAATAAAAAAACGGACGAAAAATCGTCCGCTCTTTAAGTCATAGAAAAGAAATTAAGCTGCAACCATTACCATAGCTGGGCGAATCACACGACCATTTAAGGTATAGCCTTTTTGTAAAACGGTGGTGATTTGGTTGCTTTCAAACCCTTCAGCTGGTTGCATAGAGATAGCTTGGTGGAGATCAGGGTTAAAGGTTTCACCCACTGCACCAACAGGTTCGACACCAAAGCGAGAAACCGTTGAGAGTAACTCTTTTAAAGTCAGCTCCACACCATCGAATAACGCTTTGATGCTTTCATCTTCCTTATTAGCAGGTGTTGAAAGCGCACGCTCTAAGTTATCAATGGTATTTAAAATGTCTTTTGAAAATTTTTCTAGTGCAAATTTATGCGCTTTTTCAATATCTTGTTCGCTACGGCGACGCATATTGTCAATTTCTGCACGCGTGCGAAGCAATAAATCTTGTTCTTTTTTAGAGGTTTCTTCGACTTGCGCTTTTAATTGTTCTTCAAGCTCTTGTACACGAGCGATCGCTTCTTCTAACGGATCTTCCGTTGAAGTGGTTTCCTGTTGAACTTCTTCAACAAGTTCTTCATTTTCATTTAAGTTTTGTGCTTGTTCTGACATCTTTTTCTCCATTTATCAAAAATTAGTGCTATTTTAGCAAAATTGAATTGCTATGTAATATAATGGCTAAAATTTTAAATTCAAGTGGGGTCAGAAATCGGTGAGTTTGCACTTGGGAGCAATCATAGTTATGGATGAATTAGTCAAATCATTTAAAACCATCGCCTTGATGGGAAAACCGCGTCGCGATCTTAATTTGCAAATGCATAAAAACTTGTATCAATGGCTGAAAGAGAGAGGCTATCGAGTTTTAGTGGAAAAAGACGTCGGTGAAAAATTTGGTTTACCCGAAGAGGTGTTAGCGACAGTTGAACAAATCGGTAAGCAAGCACAACTTGTGATAGTGATCGGTGGTGATGGCAATATGCTAGGGCGAGCTCGTATTTTGGCTAAATATCATATTCCAATGATTGGTATAAACCGAGGTAACTTGGGCTTTTTGACCGATATCGACCCGAAAAATGCTTATGCGCAGCTTGAAGCTTGTTTGGAACGCGGCGAGTTTTTTGTCGAAGAGCGTTTTTTATTGGAAGCTAAAATTGAACGCAATGGGGAAATTATTTCTAGCGGTAATGCGGTAAATGAGGCGGTGATTCACCCCGCTAAAATTGCGCACATGATTGATTTCCATGTTTATATCAACGATAAATTTGCCTTTTCTCAACGTTCAGACGGGTTGATTGTTTCCACTCCAACAGGTTCAACGGCTTATTCACTTTCTGCTGGTGGCCCGATTTTAACGCCAAATTTAAATGCGATTTCCCTTGTGCCGATGTTCCCGCACACACTTTCTTCTCGACCATTAGTCATTGATGGCGACAGCAAAATTTCCATTCGCTTTGCTGAGCATAATACTTCTCAATTAGAAGTTGGCTGTGATAGTCAAATGGCACTCGATTTTTGCCCAGATGATGTGGTTCATATTGAAAAAAGCCCGCACAAACTGCGCCTATTACACTTGAAAAATTATAATTATTACAATGTATTAAGCACGAAATTAGGCTGGCTTAAAAATTTCTAATCCAAAAAGTTAAAAAATCTCTTTACTGTATATTATATCAGTTGTAATATATGGATATACAGTTAAGGAGATTTTTATGCTAATCCAACTTACCATCAATAATTTTGCAATTGTTCGTCAATTAGAAATTGAATTGGCGAAAGGAATGTCTGTGATTACGGGGGAAACCGGCGCAGGGAAATCCATTGCTATTGATGCGTTGGGATTATGCTTGGGGCAGCGTATTGAAACCTCTATGGTTCGAGAAGGGCAGGAAAGAGCTGAAATTTGCGCGACATTTTTTATTGAACTAACTAACCCCGCTTATCAGTGGTTGCAAGAGCAAGAATTGCAAGATCCTGATAATCCCTCCGATTGTATTCTACGTCGTGTCATTAATGCAGATGGGCGTTCTAAAGCCTTTATCAATAGCACGCCTGTATCGGCTTCCCAATTAAAAGAAATAGGACAATATCTTATTCATATTAATGGGCAGCACGCTTCGCAGTTATTATTGAAAAATGATTATCAGCTTCAGTTGGTGGATACATTTGCACATCACCATGATTTACTCGCACAAATGCGAGAAGATTATCGAGCCTGGAAAAATCTTCAAACACAAGTTAAAAACTTCCAACAACAAGTCGCCGAGAATGAAGCGAAGAAACAACTTTTACAATATCAGGTAGAAGAATTGGATGAGTTTGCCCTTCGTCCAAATGAATATTTAGAATTAGAAGAGGATCAACGTCGTCTATCAAATAGCGAACAGCTGACACAATTATCACAATCAGCCTTACAGCTACTCAGTGAAAATGAGACTGTGAGTATCGATTCTATGCTTTATCGTGCGACACAGTATATTGATGAATTAAGTGAGTTAGATCCTCGCTATGCATCCGTTCAAACGATGTTGAATGATGCACTTATCCAAGTGCAAGAGGCGACAAGTGAAGTCCAACACCTTGCTTCTCATATTGAGCAAGATCCGATGTTATTACAAGAGATTGAGCAGCGTTTAGGTCAAGCTTTACAACTTGCACGCAAGCACAATGTGAAACCTGAAGAGTTAGTGGAATGGCATCAAAAATTAAAAGCAGAATTGACCGCACTTTTAGATTTTTCAGAAAGTGAAGAACGTCTGATTCTGGAAGAAAAAGCCGCCTTTGAGAAAATGCAACATACGGCAAAACAATTACATGAAAGCCGTTACCAAGCTGCCGAGAAATTAGCGCGCCAGGTGACACATTCTATTAAAGGGCTTGCAATGGAAAATGCCGAGTTTTTCATTGAAGTGAATTCGGATTTAGCTAAAGTAGCGGCAAATGGGGCAGATAATATCGTTTTTACTTTACGCAGTAATTTAGGACAACAAGCACAACCGCTAGCAAAAGTGGCATCAGGTGGTGAATTGTCTCGTATTTCATTAGCGATTCAAGTCTTAACGTCCGATCAATCGGCGATTCCAACGCTGATCTTTGATGAAGTGGATGTTGGGATTAGTGGAAAAACTGCGAGTGTAGTGGGTAAATTATTGCGTCAATTAGGTGATAAATGCCAAGTGCTCTGTGTGACCCATTTACCACAAGTGGCATGCCACGGACATCATCAATTTAATGTTGAGAAATTTACCGTTGATGATAAAACAGAAACTAAAATGACCGCACTTTCTCAAGAAGAGCGCGTTCCTGCTCTTGCAAGATTGCTCGGTGGTAGTGAAATTACGGATCTTGCTTTAGCAAATGCACAAGAGATGTTAGATTTAGTCAAATAGAATGAAGTGAATGGGCATTTTATAGCCCATTTAAGGCATTAATGACTCGAATTTCGTTAAACTGTTTAAGTTGTTCTTGTCTAATTTCAATTTCTTGAAGTTGACCGGATTGCAATAGATGTGTCCGTTGTGTGCCTTGTAATAAAGGGGTATTGGGGGTAAACCATTGACCGCCTTTTCTAAAGGCGAGATTGCCAATAGAACAGTCCGTCACAAAGCCACCTTTAATAATAATGATTTCATCAGCCTCTCCCTTTTGTGCAAATAATGCGTTGATAAGTTCACGATCAGTATATTTGAGCGAATAATCAATTTCATTACAGACTATGGGCTTGAATACACGATGTATTTTAGGTGTATATTCAAGGTATGTAATTTTGGTTTGATGAGCGTTGTAGTCAATTCGACAGCGAACAAGCTTATTATCTAGCTCCTTAGGGACTTGAATTAGATCTAAAAGATTAAAAAAAGTGACCGCACTTTTTCCATAGTAAGTGATAAGGCTACGCTCATAGCGAGCTTGATGCAGAGCAATATTTTGAATTTTGCCGTTTTCAATGGCGATGGTTTCAAATAAAGGGAACATTACTTTTCCTTTTGAATTGGAAGGTAAACTTTGGCAATCAACTCTTGATATTCATCTTCAAGTTGGCTTTGAATGGTAATGCCGCCACCACTACGAAAATAAAATTTATTCTCTTTTTGTTCAATAAAACGAATTGCGACGGCGCTATTTAGACTTTCGCCATCAAAAATACCGAAAATTCCTGTGTAATAACCTCGTTCTTGCTTTTCAGCTTGTTGGATAATGGAAACCGTTTTTTCTTTAGGCGCACCGCTAATCGAACCAGCGGGTAAAAGTGCAGCTAATATTGAGCCAATTTTATTTTGCCAATTATTCTCCAGTTCACCACAAATTTCTGAACTGGTTTGCAGTATTTCGCCTCGTTCTGTGTAAATACTATCGATGTAGCGAAAACGAGATACTCTGATGTTTTTTGCAACCATTGAAAGATCATTACGCATTAAATCGACAATGGTGTAATGTTCTCGTTGCTCTTTTTCATCATTTAACAAATTCGCTTTGGCATTAGGCCGGCTCGCATCAATCGTTCCTTTCATGGGATACGTATAAATTTTGTTTTGTCGAATTTGCACAAAGGATTCAGGGGAAAAGCAGATAAATTGATCCTTCAAAAGTAATTTATAAGGTGCTTCAACCGAGTGAAAAATTTGAGTTAAATTGCCACTTAATTTGATTCCGGTAGGATAAGTGAGATTGAGTAAATAGGAATTACCTTTTTGTAATTCGCGTTGAACAAGATGAAATCCTTGTTCATATTGATGTAATGTAATGGGCTTTTTATCAATGATAGACAAAGCAAAGTGCGGTTGATTTTCAGGGATATTTTTTACGCTTTGAATATCCCAAATTAGCCCTTTTTCAATGCTTTCATCAAAAGAACAAATAAGAGGTTTCTTCTGTTCAAAATCAATTAAGAAGAAAAAAGGTTGGCGTAATGCGCCATAAGCATTAGCTTGATGAATAAATGTTTGCATGGCTTGTAGATAAAAAAATAAAAAGGATTTTAACGCAGAATCGCTATAATGTTGAAATGAATTTAGTCACCGAATTATGGCACTAGCCCGTATGAAAAAAATTTTAGTTATCAATAACCATGATTCTTTTACTTATAATTTAGTGGATCTTATTCGCCAATTACAGGTACGTTTTGATGTGGTAAGTATTGAAGATTTATCATTAGATTGTGTAGAAGGTTATACACATATTTTAATTTCTCCAGGACCAGATGTTCCAAGCACGTATCCACAATTATTTGCGATGTTAGAACGATTTTATCAAACAAAGTCCATTTTAGGTGTTTGTTTAGGACATCAAACCCTTTGTGAATTCTTTGGCGGAGAACTCTATAATTTGCCAAGTGTGCGTCATGGGCAGAAACGCCGTTTAAAAGTGCGGTCAAATTCAGGCTTATTTTTAGGGCTTCCAGCCGAATTTGAAATAGGTCTTTATCATTCCTGGGCAGTACAAACTGAGAGTATACCAGAGACATTAGAAATTACAGCTGTTTGTGATGATGAAATCGTGATGGCAACACAGCACAAAAATTTACCTATTTTTTCTGTGCAATTTCATCCTGAGTCTTACATGTCAGAATTCGGTGAACAAATGTTACAAAATTGGTTAAATTTCAAAAATACTTGATAGGAATGCTTGCGTATTAGTCAAAAAAGCGTATTATAGACGTCTATACGTCAACACATCCAAAAGAGAAGAGAACTTATGTCTAGCTATTTATTTACTTCTGAATCTGTTTCAGAAGGACATCCAGATAAAATTGCCGATCAAATTTCTGATGCAGTACTTGATGAAATTTTAAAACAAGATCCTAAAGCACGTGTGGCTTGTGAGACCTATGTCAAAACAGGGATGGCGTTAGTCGGTGGTGAAATTACCACATCAGCATGGGTTGATATTGAAAACCTCACTCGACAAGTGATTTGTGATATTGGTTACAAACATTCTGAAATGGGCTTTGATGGCAATTCTTGTGCCGTATTAAATGCGATTGGTAAGCAATCATCAGATATTAATCAAGGTGTGGATCGTGAGAATCCATTAGATCAAGGTGCGGGTGACCAAGGGATCATGTTTGGTTATGCAACAAATGAAACCGAAGTCTTGATGCCTGCAGCGATTACTTATGCACATCGTTTAATGGAAAAACAAGCCGATGTGCGTAAAAGTGGAAAACTCGCGTGGTTACGCCCAGATGCGAAAAGCCAAGTGACTTTGAAATATGAAGATAACAAAATCGTGGGCGTGGATGCGGTAGTGCTTTCTACACAGCATAGTGAAGAAGTGTCACAAAAAGAAATTTATGAGGGCGTGATGGAAGAAATCATCAAGCCAATTTTGCCAAGCGAATGGTTATCTCAACAAACAAAATATTTCATTAACCCAACAGGGCGTTTTGTAATTGGTGGCCCAATGGGCGACTGTGGTTTAACGGGGCGTAAAATCATTGTCGATACCTACGGTAGCGCGGCTCGTCATGGTGGTGGTGCATTTTCTGGTAAAGATCCATCAAAAGTAGACCGTTCAGCTGCTTATGCAGCACGTTATGTGGCGAAAAATATTGTTGCAGCAGGTCTTGCAGATCGTTGTGAAATTCAACTTTCTTATGCAATTGGTGTGGCAGAGCCAACCTCTATTATGGTGGAAACCTTTGGTACAGGAAAAGTATCAAACGAATTATTGGTTAAGTTAGTGCGTGAATTCTTTGATTTACGTCCTTATGGTTTAATTAAAATGTTAAATTTAATTCAACCAATTTATCGCCAAACTGCTGCGTATGGACATTTCGGTCGTGAACAATTCCCATGGGAAAAAGTGGATCGCGCAGAAGAGTTGCGAGCAGCAGCCGGTCTTAAATAAATAAAATATGTATGATAAAAACCGCTAAATTAGCGGTTTTTGTTTACTTAACATGATGATGTCATCTCAAACCCAGTTTCGGCATTTAAAAATGCAGGTACAGCGCAAACTTGCAGAAACATTACAACTGACTGAAAATCACTTTCAACGGAAATTTCCTATTCCGACAATCAGTTATGACTTGCGAGGTGTAAAGGCTGGCGTTGCATACTTGCAGAAAAATGAGATTAAATTTAACCGCACTTTACTACTCGAGAACTCAGATGAATTTATTCGTCAGGTGGTTCCACACGAATTAGCCCACCTTATTGTGTATCAAGTATTTGGGCGAGTGAAACCGCATGGACAGGAATGGCAAGCGGTGATGACGCAGTTATTTAATCTCCCTGCCGATACTTGTCACCAATTTGATGTGGAAAGTGTACAAGGTAAAATGTTTGCTTATCAGTGTGAATGTCAGACCCATTATTTAACGATTCGTCGGCATAATCGCATTCAACGCGACAAAATTATCTATTTATGTCGAAAATGCCGAGGAAAATTATTTTTTCATGATGAAAATAAGTAAGTGATATGATATATTTCCAGTGTTTTCAATCAAATAACAGGGGTTATCCAATGAAAAAATCATTATTAGCTATCGTTGTCGGTGCATTAGCGGTTGCTTCAACTGCAAATGCTGGTTTATTTGCCGAAGGTGATCTAGGTCTTTCAAGAACTAAATTAAGCAATGGTGGTTCAAGCAAAACTAAAATTGAGCCTCGTGTTGCAGTGGGTTACAAATTAGGTAATGTACGTGTAGCCGGGGATTATACTCACCACGGTAAGTTTCAAGGCACTAAAGTTCAAGGCTTAGGTGCAACAGTGTTCTATGACTTCGATACCAATTCTCAAATTGAACCTTATGTAGGTGCTCGTCTTGCGGCTAACCGTTTCAAATTTGAAGAACGGGCAGATCAACGCTATAAAAGCTCTTCTGAAACTAAAGTAGGCTATGGTGTCGTAGCAGGGGCTAAATATAAATTAGCCGAAAAGGTGTATGCAAACGGTGGTTTAGAATATAACCGTTTAGGTAGCTTTGACGATACTAAAGTGAATAACTATGGCGCTAAAGTGGGCGTAGGTTACGAATTCTAATTTTCCTTTTGAAAAGTGCGGTTGATTTTGATCTGACCCCAAAAGTTAGACTGTTATTTAAAGGATTGTTTTCGATATTGTATCGGACTCAGTCCTTTTAATTTTAGTTGAATCCGTCAGTGGTTATAGTAATCCAAATAATCTCTGACAGCATCAACTATCTCTTCTTTTGTTTTAAATTCCCGACCATAAAAACATTCCGTTTTTAATCGCCCAAAGAAACTTTCCATTGCGGCATTGTCCAAGCAATTCCCTTTTCTCGACATACTTTGAATGATGCCATGTTCAGTCAAGATTCGACGATAAGTTACCATTTGATATTGCCAGCCTTGGTCTGAATACAAAATGACACCACAAACTTTATTTAGTCCAACTTTTGGGGTGCAGATCAAATTCACCGCACTTTGCTTTTCCCCTTGAAATCTTTCTTTTTATTCTTATATCTGTGACATTCAATTTTTATCTTTATGAAGGAAAAAATTATGTCACAAAATCAAGAAACTCGCGGCTTCCAATCTGAAGTCAAACAACTTCTCCAATTAATGATTCATTCTTTGTATTCCAACAAAGAAATTTTCTTACGTGAATTAATTTCTAATGCCTCTGATGCAGCAGATAAATTACGCTTTAAAGCACTTTCCAACCCTGCTTTATATGAAGGTGATGGCGACTTGCGTGTGCGCGTGAGCTTTGATGCGGATAAAGGCACTATCACCATCAGCGATAACGGGATTGGGATGACCCGTGAACAAGTGATCGATCATTTAGGTACGATTGCCAAATCTGGAACAAAAGAATTTTTGACCGCACTTGGACAAGATCAAGCGAAAGATAGTCAGCTCATCGGTCAATTCGGTGTGGGCTTCTATTCGGCGTTTATCGTTGCCGATAAAGTGAAGGTGAAAACCCGTGCGGCAGGTGAGGCGACTGATAAAGGCGTGCTTTGGGAATCTGCCGGGGAAGGCGAGTATTCCGTGGCGGATATTGAGAAAAAATCCCGTGGTACTGATGTGATTTTACATTTACGCGAAGATGAAAAAGAATTTTTAAACGAATGGCGTTTGCGTGAAATTATCGGTAAATATTCTGACCATATTGGCTTGCCAGTGGAAATGCTCACCAAAGAATATGATGACGAAGGCAAAGAAACCGGTGAAAAATGGGAAAAAATCAATAAATCGGATGCCCTTTGGACACGTTCTAAAAACGACATTTCCGATGAGGAATACAAAGAGTTTTATAAACATTTAAGCCATGATTTTGCGGATCCTGTCACTTGGGCGCATAACAAAGTGGAAGGAAATCAAGCATATACTAGTTTGCTTTATGTGCCAGCTAAAGCACCTTGGGATTTATTTAATCGCGAACATAAACATGGCTTAAAACTTTATGTTCAACGCGTATTTATTATGGATGATGCTGAGCAATTTATGCCGAATTATCTACGTTTTATGCGTGGTTTAATCGATAGCAATGACTTGCCATTAAATGTATCTCGTGAAATTTTGCAAAATAACAAAATTACTGCGGCATTGCGCAAAGCATTAACTAAGCGTTCATTACAAATGCTAGAAAAATTAGCAAAAGATGATGCAGAAAAATATCTGCAATTCTGGAAAGAGTTTGGTTTGGTCTTGAAAGAAGGCCCTGCAGAAGATTTTGCTAACAAAGAAACTATCGCGAAGTTATTGCGTTTTGCTTCAACACATAACGATAGCAGCGAGCAAACTGTCTCTTTAGAAGATTACATCTTGCGTATGAAAGAGGGGCAAAAAGCTATCTATTACATTACAGCGGATAGTTATGTCGCAGCGAAAAATAGCCCGCACTTGGAATTATTCAATAAGAAAGGCATTGAGGTTTTATTGCTTTCCGATCGCATTGATGAATGGATGTTAAGCTATTTAACTGAATTCGACGGTAAACAATTACAAAGTATCACGAAAGCAGATTTGGATTTAGGTGATTTAGCCGATAAAGAATCTGAAACGCAAAAGCAACAAGATGAAGCCTTTAGTAGTTTTATTGAGCGTGTGAAAAACTTGCTTGGTGAACGGGTGAAAACGGTGCGTTTAACTCACAATTTAACGGATACACCAGCGGTGGTTTCTACGGATAATGATCAAATGACGACCCAAATGGCGAAATTGTTTGCAGCCGCAGGACAACCTGTACCAGAAGTAAAATACACCTTTGAACTTAATCCAGAACACCACTTAGTGAAAAAAGTGGCTGATATTGCAGATGAAATTGAATTTGCTGATTGGGTGGAATTGTTGCTCGAACAAGCTATGTTAGCAGAGCGCGGATCTTTGGAAAATCTAGCTGCGTTTATTAAGCGCATTAATAAGTTGTTGGCATAATGAATAAACGCCTTGGTGTAGTTCCAAGGCGTTTTTAGTTTCAATCTATTTTTGAATAGATTATTTTATTTATTTCACCACCTAACTTATTTTCATTACTTAGTTGTAAATAAGATAAATGTAGGCTTTTCTTTTTTTTATTGTCCGCCTGGGCGACGATCAGCGGCACGATCTCCACAGGCTGAGCCATCTTTTGCGGTTTGCCAATAATGATCACATCTTCCTGCGTTAGCAAAAGATGAAAATGTACCTAAAGCAAATGTTGCTAATAAAATCATTACAATTTTTTTCATATATACTCCAATGTAAATTAAACGTAGTATGAATAAAACACGACACTAAATTGACTTTAGGTTAAAATCTTCATGCGGTGTATATTCTTAGAAATTATAATTTTATGGATATTATGCAAAAGATAGTTGTTGTAATGATGTTCTATACTATTTGTTACTTGACAAAATATGAGGTCTAAAATGAGCGTTAATGAGAAAGTAAGATTATTCAGAGAGTTGAATCAATGGTCTCAAGAGGAAATGGCTGAAAGAATGAATATGTCTGTGGCTGGATATGCAAAAATTGAAAGAGGTGAAACGAATATAAGCCTTCATAAATTGAAACAGATAGCATCAGTCCTACAAATAGATCTTTTGGATTTGTTATCTACCCATGATAGCGGCGTTATTTTAGTTGGTGGAGAAAATAATCAAAATCATTTTCGTAATAACTATTATGGTAATCAATCAGCTGAGTTAGAAGTAGAAAAATTAAAGTTAGAATTAAAACATAAAGATGAATTATTGAAACAAAGAGAAAGTGAATTAGAAACTTTAAGAGATATAGTAAATTTATTAAAACAAAAAATGAAAGATTAGGGGATATTATGCTAATAGTCTATGGCATTAAAAATTGTGATACAGTGAAAAAAGCGTTGAAGTGGCTGGCGGATCACCATATTGAACACAAACTTCACGACTACCGTGTTGATGGTTTAGATTCGAATTTTTTAACTCTGGCAGAAGCTCAATTTGGCTGGGATGTGTTGATGAATAAACGCAGTACAACTTGGCGTAATTTGGATGAACAAGTTAAAAATTCCCTTGATAAAACCACCGCACTTTCCGTGCTAGCTGAGAATCCAACCTTAATTAAACGCCCAATTATTTTACAAGATGGAAAGGCATTAATTGGATTTAATGAAAAGGAATATCAGGCTGCTTTTGCCTAAAGTGCGGTTATTTTCTTAGGAGTTTTTATGAAAGAAAAAGTGATTTTTTTGGCACAAGACCTCATTCGTCGCCCCTCTATTAGCCCTAATGACGAGGGATGTCAGAAAATTATTGCCGAACGTTTAGAAAAGTTAGGTTTTCAAATTGAATGGATGTCTTTTAATGATACGTTGAATTTATGGGCAAAACACGGAGCGGGTGAGCCAGTTATTGCTTTCGCTGGACATACGGATGTTGTTCCTACTGGTGATGAAAATCAATGGTCGTATTCTCCGTTTTCTGCTGAAATTATTGATGGTATGCTTTATGGTCGCGGTGCGGCGGATATGAAAGGATCCCTTGCTGCAATGATTGTTGCGGCAGAAGAATATGTAAAAGCCAATCCGAATCATAAGGGTACGATTGCATTATTGATTACCTCTGATGAAGAGGCCGCTGCAAAAGATGGTACTGTGCGAGTGGTTGAGACTTTAATGGCGCATGATGAGAAAATTACTTATTGTATGGTTGGTGAGCCGTCGAGCTCGAAAACATTAGGCGATGTAGTCAAAAATGGTCGTCGGGGTTCGATTACAGGTAACCTCTACATTCAAGGCATTCAAGGTCATGTGGCTTATCCTCATTTAGCGGAAAACCCAATTCACAAAGCGGCGCCTTTCTTGCAGGAATTAACCGCCTATCAATGGGATAATGGTAACGAATTTTTCCCGCCGACCAGTTTACAAATTGCAAATATTCATGCGGGTACAGGGAGTAATAATGTCATCCCTGGTGAGCTTTATGTGCAATTCAATTTACGTTATTGTACGGAAGTTACAGACGAAATTATTAAGCAGAAAGTGGCAGAAATGCTTGAAAAACATGGATTGAAATACCGTATGGATTGGAATTTATCGGGTAAACCATTTTTAACCAAACCGGGTAAATTATTAGATGCATTAACGACCGCAATTGAGCAAACAACCGGTATTACACCACAAGCAGAAACAGGTGGCGGTACCTCTGATGGACGTTTTATTGCATTAATGGGTGCTGAAGTTGTGGAATTTGGGCCGCTTAATGCAACCATTCATAAAGTGAATGAATGTGTAAACGTTGATGATCTTGCCAAGTGCGGTCAGATTTATCATCAAATGTTAGTGAATTTATTGGATAAGTAAGATGAAATTAACGCCCGAAATGTTAACCGGCAAATCTCGTGAACATTTGATCAATTTGCCTACACCTCATTCTCTGAATCATTTTTTGCAAGCAGAGGCAATGAAAGCGTTTCAAGGATTGCAACAAAGTGCGGTCAAAAATGGCTTTAATTTGCAACCCGCGAGTAGCTTTCGTGATTTTGAACGTCAACAACTCATTTGGAACGGTAAATTTAACGGTGAACGCAAGGTTCATGATGATGCGGGAAATTCATTAGATTTAGCGTTGTTAGATGATTGGCAAAAAGCACAAGCTATTTTACGTTGGTCAGCGCTTCCGGGTGGCAGTCGTCATCATTGGGGAAGTGAAATCGATATTTTTGATCCTGATCTTTTGCCTCAAGGTCAATCTTTACAACTTGAACCTTGGGAATATGAAAAGGGTGGTTATTTCTTTGAACTTAGTGAATTTCTCACTGAAAATCTACCGCACTTTGATTTTGCTTTGCCTTTTATTAGCCAACCAGAAGGTAAAAAAATCGGCCGAGAGCCTTGGCATATTAGCTATTTACCTTTAGCTGATCAGGCCTCACAATTATTTACGCCAGATGTACTATTGAAAGTTTGGCAGCATGAAATCGTGGATGGAAAAGAAACGTTAATTACACACTTGCCTGAGATTTTTGAACAATATGTGGTTTAACAAAAAAACGCAGCGAGGTCGCTGCGTTTTTTATGATATTGATTAATTCTTTTTATTTTTTTCCAAGGATTTATGCTGAATTTTTACATTCTTACCTTTAGCTTGGAAATATTCACCGATTTGTTGAGCGATATAAACAGAACGATGTTTACCGCCCGTACAACCAATGGCAATGGTTAAATAGCTTCGATTATGTTGCTCTAACATCGGTAACCACGTTTCAATGTAATTACGCGTTTGGTAGATAAAATTATTCACTTCATCATGCGCAAGCAAAAATTGTGCAACAGGTTCATCAAGCCCTGTCATTGGGCGCAGTTCTGGATTCCAGTGCGGATTAGGTAGAAAACGCACATCGAAGACATAATCAGCGTCAAGCGGAATGCCATATTTAAAGCCAAATGACTCAACTACGATCTTCAGTTCTTTATCTGTATTACCGCGTAAAACTTCCCTTAAACGTTCAGATAACGCATGAGTGGAAAGTGGCGCAGTATCAATAATAAAATTAGCATGTTGAATTAAAGGCTCAAGTTGCTGATATTCTAAATCAATCGCTGACTCAAGCGGGAGATCTTGTGCTGAAAGTGGATGAAGACGACGTGAATCGCTGTAACGACGAATAAGTGTACTACGATCGCTGTCCAGAAAGATGATTTTGACGGAATAAGTACCTTGAATATCGGTCAGAATTTTGTCTAAGTCAGCACTTGAATGAGGAAGATTTCGAATATCGAGGCTGATGGCGACAGCCGTTTGAGTTTTGGCGAGAATATTGGTGAGTTGAGGAAGTAAATCGAGAGGAAGATTATCCACGCAATAATAGCCCATATCTTCCAAAGCTCGTAATGCGACAGATTTTCCTGCGCCTGAGCGACCGCTGATAATAATAATTTCCATCTACGATATTCCTTATAATTTAGTCGGTTAAGTGATATTTTTTGAGATTATACTTTATCTAACTTTTTATTATCATTAGTTTTTTCAGAATGATCGGCACATTCAAAAACTTGCCAAATTTCATCCGCACTTTTTGCAGAGCGAAGTTGTTTAATTAAGCTTTTATCGGTTAATTTTTCAGTGAGCTTAGCCAAAACTGGGATGTATTCTTGGCAGAGATTTTCAGGTACGAGTACCGCAAAAACGATATCTACCGGTTTGTTATCTGCAGAATCATATTCAACAGGACTATCTAACTGCATAAATATGGTTAATATTTTATCTAAAACATTTTTAGGTAATTTGGCTTTAGGCATTGCGACGCCATTACCTAATCCAGAATTGCCTAATTTTTCTCGTTCAAATAAACATTCAAAACAAGCCTGCTCGCCATTTTCACCATGAAGTTTCTCCACAACGAAAGCTGCAATGGATTCAAATAATCGTTTCTTGCTAGAAAAAACAACCCCCTGACGAATATCATCAGGGGAGAGTAAGGTCGTAAATTTCATAGGTTATAGTTTAAATTGCTCACCTAAATAGACACGCTTAACGTGCTCATCATTCATAACTTCTTCCGGTGTGCCGGTCGCGATAATTTTCCCTTCACCAACAATGTAAGCGCGTTCACAAACATCAAGGGTTTCGCGTACGTTATGGTCAGTAATTAACACGCCTAAGCCACGATTACGGAGATCCGTGATGATTTTCTTAATATCCGTGACCGAAATAGGATCCACACCCGCAAAAGGTTCATCTAATAAAATAAATTTTGGATTTGCTGCTAAGGCGCGCGCAATTTCTACACGACGACGTTCACCACCAGAAAGAGATTGTCCCAGGCTATCACGAATATGGCTAATATTGAACTCATCAATTAACTCATCCGCTCTCTCTCTGCGTTGTTCTGCAGTGAGATCTTTACGAATTTCTAATACCGCCATAAGATTTTCATATACGGTTAAACGGCGAAAGATAGAGGCTTCTTGTGGTAAATAGCCAATTCCTCTGCGTGCACGTTCATGCATAGGTAATACGCTAATATCATCGCCATCAATGGTGATTTTCCCCTGATCGTGACGCACTAAACCGACGACCATGTAGAAAGTGGTGGTTTTACCGGCACCATTTGGACCTAGTAGGCCCACAATTTCATTGGAGTTTACGGTTAAACTCACATCAGAAACCACTTTTCGGCTTTTATAACTTTTTGCGAGGAATTCGGCTTGTAATACAGACATCGGTTATTTTTTACCTTTTTGTTGTAATTGGGTTGGAATTAAGACGGTTTGCACGCGTGATTTTCCATTACCATTGGCTTTTAACTGTTGTTTTTTCACATCATAAGTGATGCGTTCACCGTTAATTTTGCTATCTAATTGTTTTAATTCAGCCTTACCGGTTAATGTTAAGAATTCTGTGCCTAAATCGTAGTGAACTTTATTGGCTTTACCATCAACAGGCTTCCCATCATCAAGTTGTTGGTGGAAAGTAACAGGGCTACCAAAGGCTTCAACAGTTTCTTTTTTACCTGAATTTTCTGGTGGACGAGTAATAACCACTTTATTGGCTTTAATCAAAATGGAACCTTGTGTAATCACAACGTTATCTGTAAAGGTTACCACGCTGTTTTCCATATCTAAAGATTGATTATCTGAGACAATATTAATCGGTTTATTAGTATCGTCTTTTAACGCAAAAGCAGATAAAGAAGTCATCATTAACGCCGTTAAAAGCAGAATTTTATTGTTTGTTGATTTCATAATATGTTTTTACCTGTTCCTTTAGAGTTGCAACTTGCTGACGTAAATTTCCGACGAGCTTCAATCCACTTGAGTTAAAGTTTAATCCGTTAATTTTTACTTGTGTATCGGAAGTAATGTCTTGTGTTTTTAAATTAATCACTGCCGCTTCAGTCTCAACACGTTGCAGGCGAGATAAAGGATCAAGACTCTCGGCAACCACGCCGCCTTCAAGATAGAGTATTTGATCTTTTGTTAATTTTGCCTTTTTCGCGCTAAGCTTCCAATTTTGTTTTTCTAATTGAATTTTATCGGTTTTTGCTTCTTTGTCTTTATTGTCCAAAGAAACATCAAAAAGATAGACTAACGGTGAAATAAAATCCGTATGACCGTCTTGCGTGTAATATTCCACTTTGTCGGAAATCGCGAGATATTGCTTTTTGCCTTCAGGCGAGAATACGGTGGTTTCCATTTTATTGCCGACGTATTCTGGGCTATCAGGTTTTTTAATGAGGCTTTGTAAATCGCTATGATCTTGATTAAGCGAATAATACCAGCCTAATAAAGCCAGGGCGATGACACCTAAAATAATATTCCAACGAATATTCATAAATAACGTTCTTTCCTTCTTAAAAGGGTAACTAATCATAGCACTTTTTTGACACAAAGTGCGGTCAAAAATAGCTGTATTTTAGTCTTCTAAAATGAGAGTTTTTAAGATCTGATAAATCTCGCGATAAGCTTTTGACGGCTTATTTTGTTCCTTTTCTTTTTGTGCTGCACGAATCAAATTACGTAATTGTTGGCGATCTGCAGAAGGATGCTCATTTAACAAATCAGTCAGTGCTGCATCACCTTTCACAACCAACTCATCACGTAAGATTTCCAATTTATGCAACATCGCTTGCTGCTGATTATGTTTGTTTTCAATTTTTTCTAACGCTTCACGAATAGGCTCAGCATCAATTGAGCGTAAGAGCTTTCCAATATATTGTAATTGGCGACGACGCGCTTCTTTTTGCAGGCGTTGCGCTAATTCAATGGCATCTTTCAAGCTATCGTCTAGTGGAACCTTAGTCAGATTTGCTTTGGTTAAGTTCACCAATTTCTCGCCGAGCTGTTTTAAATCCTCAGCGTCGCGTTTGATTTCACTTTTACTTACCCAAATAATCTCTTCTTGGTCTTCATCTTCCCAATCAAAGGCTTCTTTTTTCTTACGTTTTGCCATTCTATTACCTTATGAAAAATTTGGTGCATTTTAGCATAAACTTTCAAAATAAGATAAAATGGCGCAAATTTTTAATAGGATTATCATCATGAAAACAGCAGAAAATTTAACCGCACTTTTAAAATCTCAAGAGCAAACATTGCGTGATGCAGTCAGTTTTGCGATTGAAACCGCGCAGAAAGCGGGGGCAACCGCTGAAGTCGGTGTGACAAAAGTGAGTGGTTTATCGGTTTCAACCCGTCTGCAAGAGATTGAAAATGTTGAATTTACTAATGATGGGGCATTAGGCATTTCTGTTTATTTAGGCCAACAAAAAGGCAATGCTTCTACCTCAGACTTAAGTGAAGAAGCGATTAAAAATACCGTTGAAGCAGCACTTGCTATTGCAAAATATACTTCACCAGATGATTGCACAGGGCTAGCCAATAAAGAACTAATGGCTTTTGAAGCACCTGATTTAGCGCTTTATCATAGTGCAAATGTCGATGTCGAACAGGCTACAAAATTAGCTTTAGAAGCTGAAAAATCAGCGTTGGAATACGATGCTAAAATTGTGAATAGTAATGGCGCAAGCTTTAATTCGCATACTGGCGTGCGTGTTTATGGCAATACACACGGCATGCTACAAAGTTACTTATCTAGCCGCTATTCTTTATCTTGTTCGGTGATTGGTGGCGAGCTAGATCAACTTGAAAATGACTACGAATATACAGTTTCACGTGAGTTTGATGCGCTTTCTCCAGCGGATTGGGTAGGACAGAATTGTGCAAAAAAAGTGATTGCGCGTTTAAATCCACAAAAATTAACGACACGTGAAGTGCCGGTGATTTTCTTAAATGATGTGGCAACAGGATTAATCTCTCATTTAACTGGCGCGATTAGTGGCGGCAGCTTATATCGTAAATCCAGTTTCTTGCTCGATCATCTTGGAAAACAAGTATTGCCAGATTGGTTCCAAATTAGTGAGCGTCCTCATTTGTTAAAACGTTTAGCATCCACGCCTTTTGATAGCGAAGGGGTGCGAACACAGGATCTTGAAATTATTCAAGATGGCGTATTGCAAACCTATTTGCTCACCAGTTACAGCGGTAGAAAAATGGGCATGCAAAGTACCGGTCATGCAGGCGGTATTCATAACTGGCTTGTGAAACCAAATTTAACGGGCGGATTGACCGCACTTTTACGTCAAATGGGCACCGGTTTATTGGTGACAGATGTCATGGGGCAAGGCGTAAATATTGTGACGGGGGATTATTCCCGTGGCGCAGCAGGCTTCTGGGTGGAGAATGGTGAAATCCAGTATCCAGTTGCTGAAATTACCATTGCCGGTCAATTACAGGATATGTTGAAAAATATTGTGGCAGTAGCAGATGATATTGAACATCGCTCCAATATTCAAACAGGTTCAATCTTGTTAGATAAGATGAAAATTTCAGGAAATTAATAAATTTTTTAAAATGATAATAATTCTTATTGACATGTAATTTCTTTCTGCTACTATACGCACATCTGTTTAGCAGCGATTGCAGATTGCTCCAACAGGTAGAGTAGAAAGTAAATTCGTTAGGGTTAAAAAGGCTGAAGGTTTAAACTTCAGCCTTTTTTATTGTAGAATACGCAAACGATTAAATTAAAAGGGAAAGACCATGAAAAAACACCACGTCGATATTTTAATTTCAGAAGCGGATGTTCGTAGCCGCATTACTGAACTTGGCGCAGAAATTACGCATTTTTATCAACAACAAGCCGTTGATAAACTGATTGTTGTTGGGCTTTTACGTGGTTCATTTATGTTCATGGCCGATCTCGTACGTAAATTAAAATTACCGGTAGAAGTGGAGTTTATGACCACATCAAGTTATGGCGCTGGGATGACAAGTAATCACGATGTTAAAATTACGAAAGATCTTGAAGGCGATATTCGTAATGAACATGTGCTAATTGTTGAGGACATTATTGATACAGGTTACACCCTTGAAAAAGTGCGTGGCATTTTAAATTTACGCGATCCTGCAAGCTTGGCGATTTGTACCTTGTTAGATAAACCTTCTCGCCGAGAAGTGGAAGTACCGGTTGAATGGATTGGTTTTTCTATTCCGGATGAATTTGTTGTCGGCTATGGTATTGATTACGCTCAACGTTATCGTAATCTAGGCTATATTGGTAAAGTGGTTATAGACGAATAATTTATTTGGGGGATGATGTAGATTAGTAAGTGTGCTAGTCTATAAAAAATGAATATAACTCATTGTAAATTAAAGAAATCTATACAAAATAAGCTCCTTGAATTTTTTGTATTAGAAGTGACAGCCCGAGCAGCGGCTGATTTACTCGGTATCTAAGCCAATTCAGCGATTTTTTTTACAGAAAAATTCGTGAAGTCATTAGCTATCATTTAGCCCTTGAAGCCGATGAGGTTGTTGATGGTCAACTTGAGCTTAATGAAAGCTATTTTGGCGGTCATCGTAAAGGAAAACGAGGTCGAGGCGCAGCAGGAAAAGTTACTGTATTCGGTTTGTTAAAGCGACAAGGAAAAGTATTTACGGTGGTGGTAGAAAATACCAGAACAGAGACATTAATGCCTGTTATTATGATAAAAATCAAGCCTGACAGCTGGGTTTATACCGATACTTATCGAAGCTATGATGCTCTTGATGTGAGCAAATTTCACCACGAACGAATCAATCATTCCGAACTATTTGCGGTGAAACAAAACCACATAAATGGAATAGAAAATTTCTGGAGTCAGGCGAAGAGAATACTCCGAAAATATAATGGCATCGACCGAAAAAACTTCCTTTATTATTGAAGAAATGTGAATTTTGGTTTAACTTTGGATCACCAAAAGAACAACTTAAAACATTGCGAAAATGGAGTGGTATTTAGGGCTAATCTACGTCATCCCCAAAAGATAATATGAGAAGAGATTTTTAAACATAAAAAGTTCCTCATAAAATAAAGGCAAGCTATGTTGCCATAACTTGCCTTAGCATTGATTAAACAAAAGCCCACATTAAACACACAAATCCAAATGCGATTGTGCCGTAAATTGTCGTGAGAATTGACCAAGTTCTCAGTCCCTGAGAAATTGTAATGCCAAAGAATTTCGTCCATACCCAGAACAAGCTATCGTTAACATGTGATAAGGTCATAGAACCAGCTCCTATCGCTGCGGTAACTAATGCGGCTTGAATACCCGTATAACCTGCTGTAGTAATTGCTGGCGCTAAAATAGTTGCTGTAGTAATTACGGCTACTGTAGCTGAACCTTGTGCTGCGCGTAACAATGCGGCAAGAATGAAACCGAGCAATAAGACAGGTAATCCAGTACTGGATAAGACATCTGCTAATGCTTTACCTACGCCACTCGCATCTAACACTTTACCAAACATACCACCAGCACCAGTAATTAAGATAATGCCCGCGATAGGTGCTAATGCTGAGTTTAAGATTTCTTCTAATTGATCTTTGCCCCAGCCACGTTTAATACCAAGTACATAAGAGGATAAGCATACGGCAATCATTAAAGCAAACGGTGACGCCCCTACCATACTAAAAAATTCACGAACAACACTTTCTTTTGGTAATGTTGTAGCTGTTACTGTCCCCAACATGATTAATACTAATGGGAAAACTATCATTGATAACACAGTTCCAAATGATGGTAAGCCATTATCTTCTTGTGAACGAAGTTTTTGATATTCAAGTAGATCACTTGAAGTTGGAATGCTCACAAAATTATTTTTTGTAAAAAATGGAATAAATGTTTGACCAATTAAAACTGCAGGAAGCGCTGCGACAAAGCCTAATCCTAGTACTAAACCAATATCAGCATTTAACACTTGAGCACCAGCAACTACACCTGGATGAGGTGGCATAAGTACATGCACTGTCAACATAGACAAACCAATTGGTAATGCATAGACCAACATATTACCACCAAGGCGACGAGCTACACTGAAGATAATTGGGATTAATACAATGAAACCAACATCAACAAAAACAGGGATACCAAAAATAAAACCTGTCATTGCTAATGCAAATGGCGCTCTTTTGGCACCAAACTTATCAAGCAACCAACTCGCAAGTACATCTGCGCCATTAGATTTCTCAATCACTTTACCCAACATTGCTCCAAGACCAACAATCAAAGCAACGCTACCTAAGGTGCCACCCATACCACTAATTAACGTTGGAATAACTTTCCCCATCGGAATGCCAGCAGAAAGCGAAACTGCAATACTCACCAGCCCTAACGCAATAAATGGATGAACTTTACCTTTAATCATCAAAGTCAAAAGCGCGATAACACTCACAACACCGATTAAAATAAGAACTTCATTTGACATAAAGATGCCCTCTTATTCAAAAACGTTCTGCCAAAGCAGAACGTTTAGCTGAGATAACACTTTAAAATTTAAAGTGCGGTTAAATTTTTATCAATTATTTATATTTTTGGAACCAATCTAATCCTGCTGTGGTTTCGCCACGTGGTTTGTATTCACAGCCAACATAGCCATCATAACCAATAGTATCAAGTTTATCGAAAATGTATTGGTAATTAATTTCACCTTCGTCGGGTTCATGACGGTCTGGTACAGAAGCAATTTAATTGGCAGTTCATTGATACTTAAAACCATCTTTTACAAAGTGGCGTGACGCATCCATATGTGTACCGCAATGATTTGGTATTTTAGAGATAAAACTGCTAAATGGTGTTATCTCATTTATATCTGTACAACGTATCACTTCACTACAGGTTAGCCAGGCCAAGCTAAATTATTTGGATCTAATGTGTGTGATAAATATATAAACATCATTGATCTCCTGATTAAATTTTAACCGTAATTAAAGATTTTTATTCTGAAGTTTGATATAGAATAAAATGCTGGCTAACACGACAATAGGGAAAAGCAGATCAAATACAGAGCCATCGTTGCCAAAAATCAAGTTAGCAAGAATTACTGAAATACCACCAATCCCCCAAGCAATCGTGGTTGGTACAGACCAAACGACCATTTGTTTTTTCACATCATTAATTCCCATCATACGGTTAACCACCCAGAATAAACTATCATTGAAATAGCCAAAGAAAAGCGATCCCATGGTAGCAGCTTGAGCGGCTAATAGCATATTGACACCGGGTATTTGCGCAAGGATTGGGGCTGAAATTGAAGCAGCTGTAACCATTGCAACTGTACCTGAACCTTGAATAAAACGCACTAAAGTCGATACGATAAATGGAATTAAAATTGGTGAAATAGGTAAGTTTGCGATCTGTTCTGCTAATTGTTTTCCTGCACCACTATCGCGCAATACCGCACCTAATGCACCACCCGCACCTGTTACTAATAAGATAATACCAGCTGTTTTAACACCTTCTTCAAGATGAAGTGCAGTCGTATTTTTATCGGCTTTTGGTAATAATGTGTAAACAGAAATTAATACGCTTAATGCTAAAGCAATAACAGGGTGACCAAGGAATGAAACGATTTGATAAGGTATACTTGTCAATGCTTCAGGTACATCTTTAACGAATAAATGTACAACTGCTTTAATGAAGATTAATACTATCGGTAATACAATTGGTAGTAAAGAAAGCCCTAAACTAGGAAGTTCTTTTTTCTCACGACTTTCAATATAACTATCATATTTTTGTTTTAATTCTTCTTCCGTGAACACTTCTTGATTAAAGTTAGGGTATTTTTTATCTAACCATTTAGCATACAGAACTATTCCTACAACAGGCAAGACAGCCATACACATTCCAGTGAGTAACATTGCGCCAATATCTACACCAAATAACCCAGCTACTCCCAATGGACCTGGTGTTGGTGGAACGGTGTGGTGTGTCACAACCAAGCCACCAGCCAAAGCAACGCCTAGAGTTAATAATGAGCGTTTACCATTTTTTGCGAGAGCTTTTGCTACTGGATAAAGGATAACAAATGCAGAATCTACGAAAATTGGAATACTCACTACGTAACCTGTAATAGCTAATGCCCATTCTTCTTTTTTCTGACCTAGCATTTTGATAAAACTATATGCCATTTTTTCTGCCGCACCAGAAACTTCTAAGACGCTACCCATCATTACACCAAGTCCAATAACAATCCCAATACTACCTAGTGTGCCACCAAATCCTTTTGTGATGGAATTTAAGGTTTCATCAGCTGACATACCACCTACTAAACCTGCAATTGAAGCTGCAATTAGCATTGCGATGAAAGCATGAACTCGCGTTCTTAATACGAGAAAAACGAGAACAAATACAGCGATTAATAATCCAATAATTGGAATCGGTAAGCCAAACATAGTGCCTCCTACATATCATATTCAATAAACTGTTGGATAACATTTTGGAAATTGCTATCCACTTTGAAACCAAGAGCTAATGCTTGGGTGTTATCAATTCTTGCAGGCCAACTAGCAACGATATTGTTAATGCTTTCATCGAACTCAAATTTAATATGTTCTAAAATTGCTTCACCTTTTACTTGAGTGAGATCAGATAACATTTGTTTTACGGTAACACTAAACCCTGGAAGATTAATAGAATGCCAACTACGCAATGGAAGTGATGGAAGTTGTAAAGCATGAATAAAGTTTGCAACTACTGTATTTGGGCTAGATAACCATAAACGTAATTCTTCCGATACAGGACACACGGCATCTTCCCCATGTAGAGGTTCACGCATAATGCTGCTAACAAATGAGGATGCAGCTTTATTTGGTTTGCCTGGTCGAATACAAATGGTTGGTAAACGAACAACAATACCATCTACAAAGCCTTTTCGTGAGTAATCATTAATCAGCAATTCACACATTGCTTTTTGTGTACCATAGGTAGATTGCGGTGTGAATGCTGTACTATCTAAAATAGTTTCAGGTAGTTCTCCACCAAATATGGCTAAAGAACTAGAGAAAATAAACCGCACTTTAGGATTATTTTTGCGACAAATTTCAAGGATATTTCGTGTTGCTAAGAAATTAATTTCATAACCTAAATCAGGATCTTGTTCTGCATGACTACTTACGATAGCCGCTAAATGAAAAATAGCATCCGTTTCTTCAGTAATTAATTCATCTAATCCTGTTGGATAACGTAAATCCATTTCATAACATCGAACACGAGGATCATTATTTGGCGCAATAGGCTTAACAACATCAATTAAAATTAAATCATCAATATGAATATTATTCTGGGCTAATAGCGTTTTGGCTAAACGTTGTCCTAAGAACCCTTGCCCACCAGTAATTACAACTTTCATTTTATCCTCCTTAGATAATATATGTTTTTAAAACCGCAGTTAAATTTAAGAATATTTATTTATACTTCTGAAACCAATCCAATCCCGTTACGGTTTCGCCACGTGGTTTGTATTCACAGCCAACATAGCCTGTATAACCGATTTCATCTAGTTTATCGAAGATATATTGGTAGTTAATTTCACCTTCGTCGGGTTCATGACGGTCTGGTACAGAAGCAATTTGAACGTGAGCAAATTTGCCATTTAATTTATCGGTTAAACGCGCAAGATTGCCATCTACATTTTGTGCATGAAAATAGTCGAGTTGAACAAATACATTATCACGATCAACCAATTCCACCACTTCAAGCGTATCAAATTGGCTTTTGAGTAAATAATTAGGTTTCACTTCAGGGCTTAAAGCTTCAAGCTGAATTTTGATCCCATATGGTTTATATTTATCAGATGCATAGCGTATGTTTTTAATAAAGGTTTGTTTATATTCTTCACGGCTTGCACCTTCTGGCACAACTGCTGACATGATATGTACATTTGGACAACCTAATGCAAGTGCATATTCAAGAGCCAAATCAATATCTCTATGGCTATCAGCTTCTCGGCCAGGGATTGCCGAAACACCCCATTCACCTTTGTTTACATCACCAGCTGGGGTATTAAATAACACAACTTTTAGGCCATGCTTATCTAAAATTGCTTTGAGTTCTTGTGCAGGGTAATCATAAGGCCATAAGAATTCGACATATTTAAAGCCTGCTTTAGCCGCCGCTTCAAAGCGATCTAAAAATGGCACTTCGTTAAACATCATTGTTAAGTTTGCTGCAAATTTAGGCATAATTATTTTCCTCTATTTTCTAAATCTTTCACTTCGGTATCAGTGAGATAGCGGATTTTTTGTCCTTGCAAAGTGAAGAATAATTTGGCAGTTTCTTCTAGCTCTTCCGTATTATCAGCTGCATCAAGCAAATCACAACCTGTCACCACAACACCATGATTGGCAAGTAAAAATGCTTTCCCTGTTAAGGCGCGTTCACTGAGTTCACGTGCGATCTCTGGCGAACCAGGTCGGTAATAAGGTATCACTTGCAGTTTGCCTACACGCATTACGTAATAGGGTGTAAAAGCTTTCATTGCATTAGTCACATCCAATCCATCAAGGCAAGAAAGGGCGGTCAAATACGTGCAATGTAAATGTACAATGGCTTTGCACTCAGGATTTTTCTTGTACATAGCCAAATGAAACACGGATTCTTTAGAGGGTTTATCACCTTCTAACACATTGCCATCCATATCTAACACGGATAAGCATTCTGCTTTTAAACGACCTAAAGATGAACCTGTTGGCGTGACTAATACACGATTTTCATCAAGGCGGACAGACAAATTGCCTGCCCCGCCAACGGTATAACCGCGCTCATAAAAAGAACGTCCGAGTTGTACCATCAATTCTTTTTGTTCAAGATCTGTCATACAAACATTCCTTGTGCGTATTCAAAGAAATCGTCTTTACCAAAATTACCTGATTTCAATGCGAGATAAATATCCTCTTCCACTGCTTTTAACCAAGGCACTCCAGGAGCGATTTGTTTACCGATATGAAAACCTGTAAACCCAAGTTGTTGCACCACAATGCTAGAAGTTTCTCCACCTGCATTAATAAAGTTTGTTACGCCATATTGTTTTAACTTCGCGGCTAATTTAGCAAACGTGTTTTCAATAGCATGGCTGGCTTTATCCACACCAAATTGATTTTGAATTTCTTTCAATGCTTCAGGTGGTACAGTGGCATATACCATTGGTGCAAGCGGTGAATCTAAATTAGCGATAACCCATTGAGAGAGTTCTTCCACATAGTTTGGATTGTTAATCGCTTGCGCCGCATCAAGGTGTAAGTGCGGTGCTTTTTCTTTATATTTTTCCACTTGCTTGTTCGTCATCACAGAGCAAGACCCTGAAAGCACCACGGTTTTACCTTTAGTTGGCGTAAAGGCATTGGTGCCTTTTTTACCACCACTTAAACGCGCCGCCATATATGCTGCTAAACCAGAACCGCCTGTCACCAATTTGAAATCCGCCACCGCTTCAGCAAGTACTTCCAACTGCGAATTATCCACGGCATCAACAACCGCATAACGGTAGCCTTGGGCTTTGAGTTCCGCAAAACGTTCTTTCACACGTGCCGCACCTTTAATCACATCAGCATAAGCGACTAAGCCTGTTTTTCCTTTGGCTTGTGCATCCATCAAACGCATTAAATTTGCGTCCACCATTGGTGTAATCGGGTGGTTTTTCATGCCTGATTCACTCAACAATACATCACCTACGAATAAATAGCCGTTAAAAATAGTGCGACCATTTACAGGTAAGGCTGGTGTAATAACGGTGAAATCTTCATTTAATTCATCTAGTAAAGCATCCGTGACAGGACCGATATTGCCTTTTGCTGTGCTGTCAAAGGTGGAACAATATTTAAAATAAAATTGCGTACAACCATTTTCCTTTAACCATTGATAAGCCCTTAATGACTGTTCAATGGCTTCATTCACAGGGTTGGAACGTGATTTTAGACTGATCACAATGGCATCTACTTTGCTGTTTAACGATTGTGTTGGAACACCGTTCATTTGCACCGTACTTAAGCCATTTTCAACCAAAAAACTGGCGATATCGCTTGCGCCTGTAAAATCATCTGCAATAACACCTAACATCGCTACGCTCCTTTTTTCGGTAAGTTAACGCCACTAAAAATTTTAATCACTGCACTATCATCTTCTTTACCATAACCCGCATTGCTTGCCTCAGTGAACATAGAATAGGCTGTGCTTGCCAAATGAAGTGGGAAATGAAGTGATTTTGCAGTGTCATTAACTAAGCCTAAATCTTTCACAAAAATATCAACCATAGAAAGCGGCGTATAGTCACCTTCTACTACGTGTTTCATCCGGTTTTCAAACATCCAAGAGTTACCAGCTGCATTGGTCACAACATCATACATAACATCAAGTGGAATACCCGCTTTTGAGGCAAGAGCCATAGCTTCCGCACCTGCTGCAATATGTACGCCGGCTAATAATTGATGGACGATTTTCACCGTTGCACCTAAACCAATTTCTTCACCAATGTTATAAACTTTTGCCGCAGTGGCATCTAAAACAGGTTGTAACAACTCAAATGCTTGTTTTGAACCCGATGCCATAACAGTCATTTCACCTTTTAATGCTTTAGCTGCACCACCAGAAACAGGTGCATCTAACATAATCAAACCTAATTCTGTTAATTTTTGTGAAATTATTTGAGCATCTTGAGCCGCCATGGTAGAAGAAACCATCACCGCTGTACCTGCTTTTAATTTTTTAGCAATACCATTTTCGCCAAATAATACTGCGTTAGCTTGGGCTGCATTAACCACTAAAACCACTACAGCATCAAGTTCGTGAGCGAAGTCATAGCCATTTGCCGCTACAGCTTTTGCACCTGCCGCTTTTAGTTTTTCAAGTGCAACTGGGTTTAAATCAATACCATAGGTCGTTAATCCTGCATTAATGCAAGATACCGCTGCGCCCATACCCATAGAACCAAGACCAATCACTGCGACTGAATAATTTTGATTTTCCATTTTTAATCTCCCAATAGATCTTAACCAAATTTATCTGTATATTAGCCGATACAATAAATTAAATCTGAGATCTACGTCACAAAATGATAAAAAATGTTATTTTTTGTTAATTTTTGTGATGAAACGTTATGGGCTCATAATCTGATTTGAAATCAGGTATGGAGAAAAAGATGATTCCTGCTGAACGGCAAAAGACATTATTAAACTTAATTAGTAAACAAAGCGTTATTAGTATAAATAACTTAGTCAATATCTTAGGCGTATCGCATATGACCGTACGTCGTGATATACAAAAGCTCGAAGAGGATGGAAAAGTCATCTCTGTTTCGGGGGGGGTTCAATTACTTGAACGTTTATCCAGTGAACCAACACATGACGATAAATCATTACTAGCAACGACTGAAAAGACGGCTATTAGTAAAAAAGCAGTTGAGTTAATACAAGAACATTCCACTATATATCTAGATGCTGGCACGACAACACTTGAAATCGCAAAACAAATCGCTAATCGAAACGATCTACTTGTAATTACTAATGATTTTGTTATTGCCCATTATTTAATGGTCAATAGCCAATGTAATATTATGCATACTGGTGGGCTCATTAATAAATCAAATCGTTCCTCTGTGGGAGAATTTGCTGCCCAATTTCTACATCAAATTTCAGTTGATATTGCGTTCATCTCGACTTCATCTTGGAATTTAAAAGGGCTAACCACGCCTGATGAGCAAAAAATTCCTGTCAAAAAGGCTATTATCCAATTTAGTCAAAAAAATATCCTTGTTACTGATTCATCCAAATATGGCAAAGTAGCAACATTTCTACTATATCCACTTAGTTCACTAGATACGATTATCTGTGATAAAGGATTACCCGAAAATGCTCAAGCTAGAATCGCTGAAATGAATGTTGAATTATTTTTAGTATAAAATAAAAAGAGCGGTCAAAATTCACAGTGATTTTTGACCGCTCTTTGTTTGTTAAGATTAGCGTTTCGCTTTTTTAATAAACTTCATCAAGCGTTTACGTTTACGTAATTGGTTTGGTGTGAGTTTATTTTTTCTACCCGCGAATGGGTTTGAACCTTCTTGGAATAGCAAGCGAATTGGCGAACCAATAATTTTCAAACTCTTACGATAATAATTAGATAAATAACGTTTGTATGAATCCGGTAATTTATCCATTTGGTTACCATGCACCACGATAATTGGTGGGTTATAACCACCTGGGTGAGCATATTTTAATTTAATACGACGACCGCCAATCATTGGTGGTTGGTGCTCATCCGTTGCCATTTGTAAGATTCGGGTGAGAAGGGACGTCGTCATTTTTTGTGTCGCACAAGCATAAGCTTCTTTAATCGAATCAAAAAGATTCCCCACGCCACTGCCGTGTAAAGCAGAAATAAAATGCACACGGGCAAAGTCGATGAAATCAAGACGGCGATCTAATTCAGATTTGACGCGATCTTTCACATCTTGATCTAAGCCGTCCCATTTATTCACGACGATCACGAGTGAGCGTCCTGCATTTAAGATAAAGCCAAGTAGAGAGAGATCTTGGTCTGAAATATTTTCACGCGCATCAATTGTGAGTAATACCACGTTTGCATCTTGAATCGCTTGTAACGTTTTAATAACAGAGAATTTCTCAACGGCTAAATGCACTTTACCACGTTTACGCACACCTGCTGTGTCAATTAAGGTGTATTGTTGCCCATCGCGTTCCATTGGAATGTAGATACTGTCGCGTGTTGTGCCTGGCATATCGTAAACCACCACGCGATCTTCACCTAAAATACGATTGGTTAATGTGGATTTACCGACGTTTGGACGGCCTACAATCGCAATTTTGATATTTTTATCTTGTTCTTCTTCAAGCTCTTCGTCTAATGCTTCATCAATCAATGAAGTATCTTCTTCTGAATCGAAGTCAAATTCGTGATCCCATTCATCTTTTTCTTCTTCATCAGAAGTGCGGTCATTTTCTGCTTCGTTTTCTTGTAATTTTTCCGCTAAAGGTGCAAGCACTTGCTCCATTAATTGAGTCACGCCACGGCCTTGTGATGCGGCGATTTGTTCAATTTCACCTAAGCCTAATTGATAAAATTCCGCACAGTGTGAGTCGGCATCAATACCGTCAGTTTTATTTGCTACAACCACGGTTGTTTTATTCGTACGTTGGCGTAAGTAATTGGCAATGCCAATGTCTGCAGCTGTTAAACCTGCGCGCGCATCTACTAAGAAAAGCACCACATCGGCTTCTTCAATCGCTAATAAGGATTGTTCTGCCATTTTTTCTTCAACACCTTCTTCAGTGCCATCAATACCGCCAGTATCGATCACAATGAAATCATAGCCAGAAATATTGGCATGACCGTATTTACGATCTCGGGTTAAACCAGGGAAGTCAGCGACAAGCGCATCTCGGGTACGGGTTAAACGGTTGAATAGGGTGGATTTGCCTACGTTTGGTCGACCCACTAAGGCAACGACAGGAGTTGTCATAAAAATATCTCTGTAAAGTGTAAATTTGGTTAATTATAGCGAATGTTGGCTGACAGGTAAAATTCGGGCATAAAAAAAGCACCTTCTGGTGCTTCATTATCTCGGCTTAATTGGCGGAATGGACGGGACTCGAACCCGCGACCCCCTGCGTGACAGGCAGGTATTCTAACCAGCTGAACTACCACTCCGCTAAGTGCTGGGTATAATAATGATGAACGTTAAAAGCGTCAATCTTTTTTTTCTTTTTTATGTTTATCTGATTAATAGATAACCGATTAATGTGAGGTTTCATCCCCCGTACGAATCGACCAAAAACATTTGCCATCGCTTTTTTTATTGACCAATTTAAGGAAATCTAAATGGGCTTGGAGTTCATCATCAGTGGGTTGTAACACTTTTAAATTTTGCGAAAAATTGACCGCACTTTGAAGATCTTGCATATTGGAGCCAGCTTGGATAATTGAACTATCCGCATGATCTTCATCAAATAGACTGGTTTGCCCGCCCGTCATGGACAAATAAACGTCGGCTAAAATCTCCGCATCCAGTAACGCACCGTGGAGTGTTCGTTTGCTGTTATCAATGCCTAAACGATCACACAACGCATCTAAGCTATTACGTTTTCCAGGATACATTTGGCGAGCCATTTGCAATGTATCAGTAACGAGGCAAATGTCGGTCGTTTTGATATCTAACCCAAGTTTACGGAATTCATAGTCCATAAAGCCCACGTCGAAGGGGGCGTTGTGAATCAGCAGTTCAGCACCACGAATGTATTCTATAAAGTCCTGTGCAATTGTTTTGAAATCCGGTTTATCCGCCAGCATTTCATCCGTAATACCGTGAACTTTAATAGCATCGGGATCAACTAAACGATCCGGCTTAATATAAATGTGAAAATTATTGCCCGTGTATTTACGGTTGATCATTTCCACAGCACCAATTTCAATAATGCAATGTCCTTCGTAATGTGCGCCAATTTGGTTCATACCGGTGGTTTCAGTATCCAGTACAATTTGGCGATCCGGATTTATCATTGTTCTACCTATTTGTTTCCTTTAAAATACCGTCTATTTTACACAAGCTCGAATTAGTTATGCAAAAACAGATTGAAATTTTTACGGATGGATCTTGCCTCGGCAATCCGGGAGCCGGTGGCATAGGGATTGTCCTGCGCTATAAACAGCATGAAAAACATATTTCAAAAGGGTATTTCAAAACCACCAATAATCGCATGGAATTACGAGCAGTGATTGAGGCTTTAAATAGCTTAAAAGAGCCTTGCCATGTAACGCTTTATAGCGATAGCCAATATATGAAAAATGGCATCACACAATGGATTTACAATTGGAAGAAAAACAATTGGAAAGCGAGTACGGGCAAAGCGGTAAAAAACCAAGATTTATGGATTGCGTTAGATCAGGCGATTCAAACCCATAACATTGATTGGCAGTGGGTGAAAGGCCATTCAGGCCATCGTGAAAATGAAATTTGTGATGAATTAGCCAAACAAGGCGCAGAAAATCCGACCTTCGAAGATATCGGTTACGAAGGCTAGTCTGCACCTTATTTTAAGAGCGGTTATTCTTGATAACGAATTAAACCTTCCTGCTGTGTGGTGGCAATTAATGTGCCATCTGCAGCAAAAATTTGTCCTCTCGCTAAACCACGCCCAGCAAAAGCATTATTACTTTCAATGGCATGTAAGTGCCAATTATTTAAATTGAAAGGGCGGTGGAACCAAATGCTGTGGTCGATTGTGGCGACTTTCATCCCTTTCTGTAAAAAGCCTTTCCCATGTGGGTGAAGTGCGGTCAAAATACAGTGGAAATCAGAAAAATAGGCCAAGAGGCATTGTTGAGTCTGCAAATCCAGTGGTGCCTCTCCATTGGTTTTAAACCAAGCATATTGTTCGGGTGGGAGTTCGCGACCATCAAATGGATTGTTCAAATATCGGCTATGAATCTGAAATGGTCGCTCTTGAGCAAATTTTTCACTCAAGCTTTCGGGCAAAGTCTGTGCTACTTTTAACATGATTTCATGTTCATCAATGCATTGTTCAGGGCCTGGCACTTGCGGCATGGCTGATTGATGGTCAAAGCCTTCTTCGGGTACTTGAAATGAAGTTGTGACATGACAAATCACATTTTTATGTTGAATGGCCTTTACGCGTAACGCAGAGAAATTGCGTCCTTCACGTAAAGTTTCTACATCATAAATAATCGGGTGTTGACTGTCGCCAGGTGCTAAAAAGTAAGCATGGCAAGAATGGAGTACACGCTCCGCTGGGGAAACTTGCATCGCGGCAGAAAGAGATTGCGCCACGACTTGGCCACCAAACACTTGGCGAAAACCTAAGTCTTCACTCGCACCACGAAAGATAAGATCATCAATTTTTTCTAGTTTTAACAATTCGATGAGTTGATTTAATTTATCTGACATTGTTTTTTCCTTTTATAAATACAAAAAGACCGCATAATCATGCGGTCTAAAGCGTTTTTATACGTTAAAGCGGAAGTGCATAACATCACCATCTTGGACGATGTAGTCTTTACCTTCTAAGCGCCATTTACCTGCTTCTTTTGCACCGTTTTCACCTTTGAATTGGATGAAGTCATCGTAAGCAATTACTTCTGCACGGATGAAGCCTTTTTCAAAGTCTGTGTGGATTACAGCCGCTGCTTTAGGGGCGGTTGCACCCACAGAAACTGTCCATGCGTGCACTTCTTTCACACCCGCAGTGAAGTAGGTTTGAAGATTTAATAAGGCATAACCCGCACGAATTACACGGTTTAAGCCTGGTTCTTCAATACCAAGATCTTGTAAGAATTCGATTTTTTCATCATCATCAAGTTCAGCAATTTCTGCTTCAATCGCCGCACATACAGGCACCACAACAGAGCCTTCTTTTTCAGCAAATTCACGTACTTTGTCTAAATATGGGGTGTTTTCAAAACCGTCTTCATTCACGTTCGCAATGTACATGGTTGGTTTTAATGTGAGGAAGTTATAGCTTTTAATTGCTAATAGTTCATCTTTATCTAACTCAACAGAACGAATCATGCCTGCTTCAGAAAGTACAGGAAGGATTTTTTCCATCACAGAGAGTTCAAATTTTGCGTCTTTATCACCACCTTTAGCGCGTTTTTGTAAACGTTGGATTGCACGTTCACAGCTGTCTAAGTCAGCAAGGGCTAATTCGGTATTGATAGTTTCGATATCGCTTAATGGATCGATTTTACCCGCAACATGCACGATGTCATCATTTTCAAAACAACGAACAACATGACCAATTGCATCAGTTTCACGGATGTTAGCTAGGAATTTATTACCTAAGCCTTCACCTTTACTTGCACCCGCAACTAAACCAGCGATATCCACAAACTCCATGGTGGTGGGTAATACGCGTTCAGGTTTAACAATTTCCGCTAACGCATCTAAACGCGGATCCGGCATTGGTACCACGCCAGTATTTGGTTCGATTGTACAAAACGGATAGTTTGCCGCTTCGATACCGGCTTTGGTTAATGCATTAAAAAGGGTAGATTTACCGACATTTGGCAAACCAACGATACCACATTTAAATCCCATGATGTTTTCCTTATTGTAAGCGTAAGTGCGGTTAAAATTTATGGTGTTTTTTCACCGCACTTTTGAGTTAAATTTTAAAACTGTTTAAGCGATTGGTGGCTTTCACCATGCCTTCTTTGAAAAGCAATTCAATGCAATCGGTCGCTTCATCTAAAGCTTTATCGAGCGCTTCTCTTTCTGCAGGCGCAGGTTTGTTAAGCACAAAACCTGAAACTAAATCACGGTGTCCAGGATGGCCAATGCCAATGCGTAAACGATAGAAATTGTTGCTGTTACCAAGCTGTGCCACGATATCTTTTAAACCATTGTGACCGCCATGTCCGCCACCTTGTTTTAATTTTACGGTGCCTGGCGGTAAATCTAATTCATCGTGTAGCACTAAAATTTCTTCTGGTTTGATACGATAAAAATTAGCAAGTGCACTTACTGCTTTTCCGCTTAAATTCATAAACGTCGTAGGTACTAAAAAACGGACTTCTTTGCCATTAATTAGCGTTTTTCCTACGTAACCAAAGAATTTATTTTCTGCATTAAGCGAAACATTAAAGCGACGAGCCAAGCGCTCAATCAGCCATTCCCCTGCATTGTGGCGGGTTTCTGCATATTTATCGCCAGGATTACCCAGCCCCACGATGAGTTTAATTTCAGACATAGTTTTCTGCTTGAATAAAAATAGTGGTGTATTGTAGCGAAAAAGGGCTAATTTCTCAATCATCGCTGTAAAGCTCCCATATTTTAGGTTAGGTTGTAACTGATGAAATCCGACGAGTTAATAAAAATTTATGCGATTTAAACGTTTGGCTTTCTTTTTTATAAAAGAAATGTAAAATGCGGCAACGTTTTAAATATGACCCATATTTAAGATGTGTTTCCAACCTAGCCAACCTCTTTTGGGCAATTAGGGTAAAAACAAAAAAGCTGAAACGCTTTTTTTAATAAGTAGCGAGTCAAATGCCCCATGGCGTCTGTTTTTTCAGAAACAGAAAGTTTAGGCTTCCCGCAAGGCACCCGACTTATTTTTTTCACCTCTTTTAGAAGGTTTTTATCAATGACAATTACCACTCCTGTAAAAGCGATTCTTGCTTCCAATAAACACTTTTTAGATCGCCAAGATGCAATGGAATCAAACGTTCGTAGCTATCCGCGTAAATTACCGTTTGCTTATGAAAAAGCAGAAGGTTGCTGGGTTACTGACGTTGAAGGCAACAAATACCTTGATTTCTTAGCCGGTGCTGGCACTTTAGCATTAGGGCATAATCACCCTGTATTAATGCAGGCGATTCGTGATGTGTTAGATAGCGGTTTGCCTTTACATACACTGGATTTAACCACCCCATTAAAAGATGCATTCACTGAAGAATTATTGTCGTTCTTCCCGAAAGATGAATACATTTTACAATTCACCGGCCCATCAGGCGCAGATGCAAATGAAGCGGCAATTAAATTAGCGAAAACTTATACTGGCCGCGGTAACGTGATCGCGTTCTCTGGCGGTTTCCATGGTATGACTCACGGCGCATTATCGTTAACGGGTAACTTAAGTGCGAAAAATGCTGTGCAAAACTTAATGCCGGGCGTGCAATTCTTACCTTATCCGCACGAATACCGTTGCCCATTTGGTATTGGTGGCGAAGCTGGGGCAAAAGCCGTTGAACATTACTTTGAACACTTTATTGAAGATGTTGAAAGTGGTGTGGTAAAACCAGCTGCGGTAATTTTAGAAGCAATTCAAGGTGAAGGTGGTGTTGTGCCAGCGCCAATTAGCTTCTTACAAAAAGTCCGTGAAGTAACCAAAAAACATGGCATTTTAATGATCGTAGATGAAGTTCAAGCGGGATTCTGTCGTTCAGGTAAAATGTTTGCGTTTGAACATGCAGGCATCCAACCAGATATCGTTGTGATGTCAAAAGCGGTGGGCGGTAGCTTGCCATTAGCCGTGCTTGCAATCAAAAAAGAATTTGATGCTTGGCAACCAGCAGGCCATACCGGTACTTTCCGTGGTAACCAATTAGCGATGGCAACAGGTTATGCTTCACTAAAAATCATGCGTAATGAAAACTTAGCGCAAAATGCTAAAGAACGTGGCGAGTACTTAACTAATGCATTACGCGAATTAAGCAAAGAATACCCATGTATCGGTAACGTGCGTGGTAAAGGCTTAATGATGGGGATTGATATTGTTGATGAACGTCAAGCCAAAGATGCAACAGGTGCATACCCACAAGATGGCGAACTTGCGGTCGCTATCCAAAAAGCCTGCTTTAATAATAAATTATTGTTAGAGCGTGGTGGACGTGGCGGTAACGTTGTGCGTGTACTTTGTGCGGTAAACATCAATCAAGCAGAATGTGAAGAGTTTATTAAACGCTTTAAACAATCTGTTGCAGATGCATTAAAAGCCGTACGTGGTTAATCAAGAGCGGTCAGATTTTGCAGATATTTTGTGAAATTTGACCGCTTGAGCTCCCCCCTTTGTCAAAGAGGGGAATTTTTTAGGAAAGAATGGCTATGTCAGATCTTAAACAACATAAACAATCCCTTTTTTGTCGCGATGAGCAGTCGATTAAAGACTATGAAAATGCGATGAATAAAGCTGTGCAAGCGGTCTCAAATTGGTTGAAAAACGACAAAATGTACACGGGTGGCTCAATCAAACAAATGCGTGCTTTGATTGATGGATTTAAACCAAGCCAAGCTGGCGTGGGCGTAGAAAATGCGCTGGATCACCTCGTCGAAATTTTCTTAAATCCAAGTTTAAAAGTACATCACCCCCATTCATTGGCGCATTTACATTGCCCAACGATGGTAACGAGCCAAATTGCGGAAGTGTTAATCAATGCCACAAACCAATCTATGGACTCTTGGGATCAAAGCCCAGCGGGTTCAATTATGGAAGAGCATTTGATTGATTGGTTACGTCAAAAAGTGGGCTATGGCCAAGGCACTTCTGGGGTGTTTACCTCGGGCGGTACGCAGTCTAACTTAATGGGCGTATTATTAGCACGCGATTGGGCGATTGCGAATCACTGGAAAAATGAAGATGGTTCAGAATGGTCGGTGCAACGCGATGGTATTCCAGTTGATGCCATGAAGAAAGTTAAAGTCATTTGTTCAGAGAATGCGCATTTTTCTGTGCAAAAAAATATGGCAATGATGGGAATGGGTTTCCAATCTGTGGTTACTGTACCATCGAATGCCAATGCACAAATGGATGTCAACGCGCTTGAACAAACTTTGGCGCAATTAAAAGCTGAAGGTAAAATAGTCGCTTGTATTGTGGCGACGGCAGGCACCACAGATGCTGGCGCGATTGATGATCTCAAAGCGATTAGAAAACTAGCTGATGAATACCAAGCATGGTTACACGTTGATGCCGCTTGGGGCGGTGCGTTATTGCTTTCTCAAGAATTCCGTCATTTCTTAGATGGCATTGAGCTAACAGATTCAATTACACTTGATTTCCACAAGCATTTCTTCCAAACCATTTCTTGTGGGGCATTCTTGCTTAAAGATCAAGCGAACTATCGTTTTATTGACTACAAAGCAGATTATCTCAATTCAGAATATGATGAAGAGCACGGTGTGCCAAACTTGGTGGCAAAATCTCTACAAACAACGCGTCGTTTTGATGCCTTAAAATTATGGTTTACTGTGGAAGCATTAGGCGAAGCACTCTATGCTTCAATGATTGACCATGGTGTTAAATTGACCAAAGAAGTAGAAGGTTATATCAATGAAGCCGAAGAGTTAGAAATGCTCGTGCCAACGCAGTTTGCATCAGTGCTATTCCGTGTAGTGCCAAAAGGCTATCCAGCAGAATTTTTAGATGCCTTAAACCAAAATGTGGCGGATGAACTCTTTGCCCGTGGCGAAGCGAATATTGGTGTGACTAAAGTTGGCGATAAACAATCGCTAAAAATGACGACATTAAGCCCGATTGCTACGCTTGAAAATGTAAAAGCATTGTTAGCTCAAGTCTTAGCTGAAGCAAACCGCATTAAAGATGCAATTGCAAACGGCACCTATGTACCACCGATTGACTAGTTCTTTTATAGGAAGAAAAGGCCGATTTAAACGGTCTTTTCTTTTTTATAGTATAAGTATTAGAACGCCACTTAAGATTAATAAACTTCCCATGATTAATTTCATGCTTAAGGGTTCGCCTAACAAAACTACGCCTAAAATAATGGCAATGACCACACTGAGTTTATCAATGGGCGCAACCCAAGAGGCGGGCGCCATTTGTAACGCACGATAATAACAAAGCCAAGATAGGCCCGTAGCAACACCGGAAAGAATTAAAAAGGTAAACGGTTTTGCAGCAATATGTTGTGGCAGTTGCCATTCGTTACGTGCGCTAATGATACCTGCTGTAACGAGTAAAACCACAATTGTACGGATAAAAGTCGCGAGATTACTGTTAATGCCTTCAACCCCTAATTTACCTAAAATAGCGGTAAGTCCAGCGAAAAAGGCTGAACCAATAGCAAAAAATACCCAATTCATGATGTGTTCCTATTTTATCGTTAATATTGATTGCACTTTTCCGCTATAATAACGGAAAACTCATTAAGACAGAATAAGACATGAACCAAATTAATATTGAAATCGCCTATGCCTTGCCGGATCGCTATTATTTGAAATCCTTCAAAGTGGATGAAGGCACGATGATCCAAACGGCTATTTTACAATCGGGCATTTTACAACAGTTTACCGAAATCGATTTGCGTGAAAATAAAGTGGGGATTTATTCCCGCCCTGCAAAATTAACAGATCAATTAAAAGACGGCGATCGTATTGAAATTTACCGTCCATTATTAGCCGATCCTAAAGAAATTCGTCGTAAACGTGCAGCGGAGCAAGCCAAAGCCGCACAAGAAAAAGCTCAACAAGAAAAACAGGAAAAGGAGTAAAAAATGACCGCACTTTCCAACCAATATTGTCTGCCTGATGGCATTACCCCTGAAATTTTCCTGCGTGATTATTGGCAGAAAAAACCATTGATTATTCGTAATGGCTTGCCTGAAATTGTTGGCCAATTCGAGCCTGACGATATTATCGAATTAGCACAAGGCGAAGATGTGACGGCACGTTTAGTGAAAACCTTTTCAGATGATAATTGGAAAGTGTTTTTCAGTCCGTTATCTGAAGAAGATTTTGCAGATGTGCCAGAGAAATGGTCGGTGCTCGTCCAAAATTTAGAGCAATGGAGTACTGAATTAGGTCAGCTTTGGAATAAATTTGGCTTTATCCCACAATGGCAACGCGACGATATTATGGTGTCTTATGCACCTAAAGGCGGTTCCGTTGGTAAGCATTATGACGAATATGATGTATTCTTGGTGCAAGGTTATGGTCATCGCCGTTGGCAGTTAGGTAAATGGTGTGATTCTTCTACAGAATTTAAACTGAATCAGCCGATTCGTATTTTTGATGATATGGGCGAATTGGTGATTGATGAAGTGATGAATCCAGGTGATATTCTTTATATTCCGGCTCGTATGTCACATTACGGTGTAGCAGAAGATGATTGCTTGACCTTTTCTTTTGGTTTGCGTTATCCGAATTTAGCAGATATTTTCGATAACGTGAATAAAGCGTTTTGTCATCAAGATCCTGAATTGAATTTAAGCGAATTCCAATTACCGTTACGTTTAACGCAAGCAGAGCAGCGTACGGGCAAATTGGCTGATGAAAATATTCAGGCAATGAAAAAGCAATTCTTAGCGAAATTGGCAGAGTCTGAAGCCTTTGATGCCTTGTTCAAACAAGCAGTAGCCAGTGCAGTGAGCTCACGTCGCTATGAAATGTTGGTATCCGATGAAATGTCCGATCCTGACGAAGTGCGGTCAATTTTAGAAGAGGAACAAGGTGTATTAATGCAGGACAATAACTGCAAGTTGCTTTACACCGAAAATCCGCTCCGCATTTATGCTAATGGCGAATGGTTAGATGAAGTGAATGTCATTGAAGCGGAAGTGTTGAAACGTCTTTCTGATGGGGAATCGCTAGATTGGGCATTCTTAAATAATTTAGTGAATGATACAGAAGATCCTGAAAGTACAATGGAATTATTACTTGATTCGATTTGTAACTGGCTAGATGACGGTTGGGTGTTGATTGAATAATGTCTGAAAACATTTACTCCATTTCCCAGCTTAACAGCGCAACCCGCCAAATGTTGGAAGGGAATTTTTCACAGATTTGGCTTACAGGGGAGATTTCTAATTTCACTCAACCTGTGTCAGGGCATTGGTATTTAACGCTAAAAGATGAAAATGCCCAAGTTCGCGGTGCGATGTTCCGCATGAAAAATTTGCGTGTGGGGTTTCGTCCGCAAAACGGCATGCAGGTCTTGGTGCGGGCGAATGTCAGTTTATATGAGCCTCGCGGTGATTATCAGCTGATTATTGAATCCATGCACCCTGCCGGTGAGGGATTATTGCAACAGCAATTTGAAGCGCTAAAAATGAAATTGGCAGCTGAAGGATTGTTTGCACAAAACCTGAAGAAAAGCTTGCCAGACTTTGCCAAAGCAGTGGGCATTATTACGTCTTCTACAGGCGCGGCTTTACAAGATATTCTGCATATTTTGGCTCGCCGCGATCCAAGTTTAAAAGTGGTGATTTATCCAACGGCAGTGCAAGGCAAAGAAGCAACGGCTGAAATCGTCCAAATGATTGAACTCGCTAATGCCCGTCAAGAAGTGGATGTATTGATTGTCGGCCGTGGTGGTGGTTCTTTAGAAGATCTTTGGTGCTTTAATGAAGAAGAAGTGGCACGTGCGATTTTCCGTTCTAATTTACCGATTATCAGCGCGGTAGGTCACGAAACCGATGTCACCATTGCCGATTTTGTGGCTGATTTACGTGCGCCAACCCCCTCTGCTGCGGCGGAGTTAGTGAGTCGCAATCAGCAGGAATTACTTCAACAGTTAGCCTATAAACAACAGCGTTTGGAGATGGCGTTAGATCGTATTTTTAGTCATCAACAACAACGTTTGCAACAGTTACGTTTGCGCCTGCAAAATCAACATCCACAAAATCAATTATTGATGCAAAAAGCCAGAACGGCGCAATTACATCATCGTCTCTTATTAGCGATGCAGCGTCAAATGGATAAAACGCAGCAAAAATTGACCGCACTTTCCGCGCGCTTAAAGCAAAATCCGTTGCCTTATCAATTGCAAAAACAATCCCAATATTTAGCTCAGTTACAAGTGCGGTTAAATTTAGGGGCGAATCGTCAAGTCACGGAGCGTCAAAATAAATTGGCGACGTTGTGTGGCAAGTTGGATGGATTAAGCCCATTAAAAGTATTAGCACGAGGATATTCCATCGCGGAAGATGTCAAAGGACATGCCATTGTGAGCGTGAAACAAGTCAAAACAGGCGATATGATTAAAACGAAAGTCGCTGACGGGGAAATAATCAGCCGCGTTTGTTAATTTAACTGGATTCTTAATGTAAACCTATGATGAATAAGAAATCATCATAGGTTTTCTTTTTTTGTGACCGGCTTCAAAGTTTCAACAAAAAAATAGATGGTTCAGTTTTTTTTATTTTTTTATGGGAGTATTATGCGACCTCAATACTAGGAGAGTAATGATGTCAGATATTCAACAGTTTAGTCAGCATGATATAGAAATTCTTAATGAAGAAACTGTTTACAAAGGTTTTTTTACACTTAAGAAAGTACAGTTCAAACACAAGCTTTTTGCCGGTAGTGAAAGTGGCGTGGTGACACGTGAATTATTGGTAAAAGGTGCCGCTTCTGCCGTGATTGCTTACGATCCGAAAGAAGATTCGGTAGTTTTGGTTGAACAAGTACGTATTGGTGCATATCAACCTGGCTCAGATCGTTCTCCTTGGTTATTAGAGTTGATCGCCGGCATGGTCGAAGCGGGGGAACAACCTGAAGAAGTGGCTTTGCGTGAAAGTGAAGAAGAAGCGGCTGTCTCAGTTCAAGATCTTACTCATTGTTTAAGTGTATGGGATAGCCCGGGTGGTGTCGTCGAACGTATTCATCTGTTTGTCGGTCGAGTAGATAGCTCGCAAGCCAAGGGTATTCATGGTTTAGCTGAAGAAAATGAAGACATCCGTGTTCATGTGGTGAAACGTGAACAAGCCTACCAATGGATGTGTGATGGCAAAATTGATAATGGTATTGCAGTAATGGGCTTGCAATGGCTTCAATTAAATTACGCCCAATTGCGGCAGCGTTGGCAATAGGAGTCCCATGAACAATACATTTGAATGCGAGTCCGCAAGTGAGATCGTCAAATTATTACAAATCACCGATCCTCATTTGTTTAAGGATACAAGCAAAGACTTATTAGGTATCAACACGCATGAAAGCTTTTCTCAGGTGTTAAAAGAAATTCAGGCAGAGTCTTTTAATTATGATGTCGTGCTTGCGACAGGTGATTTGGTACAAGATAGTAGCGACGAAGGTTATCTACGATTTGTTGAAATGGTTAAACCGTTAAATAAATCAGTATTTTGGCTTCCAGGTAACCATGATTTTCAACCTAAAATGGTCGAGCATTTAAGCCAATCACCTATTAACGCATCAAAACATTTACTTCTTGGCAAACATTGGCAAGTGATTTTGTTAGATAGCCAAGTTTCTGGTGTGCCTCATGGCGAATTGAGTGCTTATCAGCTAGATTGGTTAAAAACAAAATTAGCCGAAAATCCAGCTCGTCATAGCTTAGTCGTCTTACATCACCATCTATTGCCAACGAATTCAGCATGGCTTGATCAGCATAACTTACGTAATGCGCATGAATTCTCAGAGGTTCTTGCTCAATTCAACAATGTAAGAGGGATTTTATACGGTCATATTCATCAAGAAGTCGATGGCTATTGGCAAGGTTATCAAACCATGGCAACACCAGCGACTTGTATTCAATTTAAGCCGGACAGCAACCATTTTGCTTTAGATACCTTACAACCAGGTTGGCGTGAAATTGAGCTACATCCAGATGGGCGAATTGAAACAAGGGTGAAGAGAATCAAACACAAAACGTTCTTGCCAAATATGGAGGAAGAAGGATACTGAACAAAGTGCGGTTAAAATTCAGGTGATTTTAACCGCACTTTTTCTATACCGAAAGGGGTAAAAGTCCATTTTACACTAGCCAGAATTCCCACAAATCTGTACAATAGCCGACCGATTTTATCTTTTTACTAATCTTTATTTTTAAGCAATATGACGCAAAAATTACATATTAAAACATGGGGCTGTCAGATGAATGAATACGATTCATCAAAAATGGCCGATCTTCTCTTAAATACACATGGTTTGGAATTAACTGATATTCCAGAAGAAGCCGATGTGTTACTTCTTAACACCTGTTCTATTCGTGAAAAAGCACAAGAGAAAGTGTTCCATCAATTAGGTCGTTGGAAAGAATTAAAAAAACAAAATCCAAACTTAGTGATTGGTGTGGGCGGTTGTGTAGCATCACAAGAAGGTGAGCATATTCGTCATCGTGCACCTTATGTGGATATCGTATTTGGTCCGCAAACTTTACATCGTTTGCCAGAAATGATTAACCAAATCCGTGGCGGCAAAAGTTCGGTGGTGGATGTAAGTTTCCCTGAAATTGAGAAATTTGACCGCTTACCAGAGCCTCGCGCAGAAGGCCCAACAGCGTTTGTGTCTATTATGGAAGGCTGTAATAAATATTGTACTTACTGCGTGGTGCCTTATACCCGTGGTGAAGAAGTGAGCCGTCCTGTTGATGATGTATTATTTGAAATTGCGCAGTTGGCCGATCAAGGTGTACGTGAAATCAATTTATTAGGCCAAAACGTAAATGCGTATCGTGGCCCGACATTTGATGGCGGTATCTGTACATTTGCGGAGTTATTGCGTTTAGTCGCGTCTATTGACGGTATCGACCGTTTACGTTTTACCACCAGTCACCCAATCGAATTTACTGATGATATTATTGACGTGTATCGCGACACACCAGAATTAGTAGATTTTGTACACTTGCCGGTGCAAGCTGGTTCTGACCGTATTTTAACCATGATGAAACGTGGTCATACCGCGTTAGAATATAAATCGATTATTCGTAAATTACGTGCAGTGCGTCCAAATATTCAAATCAGCTCAGATTTCATTGTGGGCTTCCCTGGTGAAACCAATGAAGAGTTTGAACAAACAATGAACCTAATCGCACAAGTGAATTTTGATATGAGCTTCAGCTTTATCTATTCTGCGCGTCCAGGTACACCTGCAGCAGATATGCCAGATGATGTAACCGAAGAAGAGAAAAAACAACGTCTCTATCTTTTACAAGAGCGTATTAACCAACAAGCGGCACAATATAGTCGCCGTATGCTTGGTACAGAGCAACGCGTGTTGGTGGAAGGGCCATCTAAGAAAGATATTATGGAATTAACAGGACGTACGGAAAACAACCGTATTGTAAATTTCCAAGGCTCACCAGATATGATTGGTAAGTTTGTCGATATCAAGATTACCGATGTTTATACTAACTCTCTACGTGGCGATGTGGTGCGTACTGAAGATCAAATGGGATTACGTATTGCACAATCTCCACAAGAAGTAATGAATCGTACTCGTAAAGAAGATGAATTAGGCGTAGGACGTTATCACGGCTAATCATATTAAGAATATAGATAAGTAACCGTACGAAAGTGCGGTTATTTTTTTATGTGTTTTTTAGAAAAGAGAGTAGGAAAGTCTTTATCCTGAATTTTAGGCATAAAAAAACACCAATTAAGATGCTGATTTAAAGTGGTGGGTCGTGAAGGATTCGAACCTTCGACCAACGGATTAAAAGTCCGCTGCTCTATACGATAACGCATTGCGCGTTCGTGCTTGGGCGAGCCGTTGGGGCATTCGTCAGTTCCAATTCTACGGTGGCGCATCAATTTCCGTTTAGCGTGAATTGCGCCGATTAATCAGCGGTCAAGCCGTTGCCGTTTGTGTTGCGCGCCATCCAGCAAAGCGTGTTACATAACAAGACGGTGGTAATGTTGCTTAATGTAGATGGTTCGACAAAATGGTTTGATATGTGTGTACGCAACGCAAAAGAAATCGTGTATATCACTAATTCACGAATCCCTTTCATCAACAATGAAACTGGCGAAGAAACAGACCAAAATAACAAGCCACAAATGCTTGTACTATTTGAGCCAAAAGCCCCTTACGGCAGTTTGAAGTCATCTTATGTGTCTATGCACGAAATGAAAGAAAAAATAACTCCAATAACTCTAAAAATGCTTGCTTTTAATTTTTTTTGGGGTTATAATACCCCTAAATAAACAATTTTACGAGGTAAAAGATAATGTGAACAGTAAACAATTAATAAAGCAAATTGAAGAAGATGGCTGGTATCTTGTTGAAATAAAAGGGAGCCATCATCAATTTAAGCATGATAAAAAAATAGGGCGAGTCACAGTTCCACACCCTAAAAAAGATTTACCGCTAAATACAGTTAGATCAATATTGAAACAAGCAGGGCTTAAAAAGTAAGCCCTACTTTTGCAAGATTTTATTTTTTATATTGCAATTTATATATCGCTATTTTTATCTATATTTGTTTTATTAATTGTTTATTACGTCTATTATCTTAGATACTAGTTTTATTTGTTTTACATTTCTTTAAATCTATAAGGCTTTTATATGTTATACCCAATCGGAATAGAAATGGGCGATGAAAATCACGCATACGGTGTGGTTGTGCCTGATGTACCAGGCTGTTTTTCAGCTGGTGATACATTAGAAGAAGCATTCATCAACGCAAAAGAGGCAATTGCCTTCCATATTGAAGGCATGTTAGAAGATGGAGAGGAAATCCCACAGCCAACATCTCTGCAAGAGCATGTTAAAAACCCAGAGTATGAAGGCTTTACGTTTAGTTTTGTGGATGTAGATTTAACGCATCTAATGGGGAAAGCTGAAAAAATCAATGTAACCTTGCCTAGTCTTCTAATTAAACGCATTGATAATTTTGTGGCAACACATCCCGAATATAAAAACAGAAGCAACTTTTTGGCACAGATTGCTACAAATAAGTTACTTGCTGCATAAAAATAAAAGCCGCTATTTCTAGCGGCTTTTTTCATCATCTAATATTTTTCTCAAATTGGCTTTTTCTTCGTCCGATAATTTACCCAAAACAAGCTCAAGCAATTTGTCTTTTGTCAGCTTACTGGCGCGTGTGGTATGCCCAAACTCCATATTCATTACAAAGCGGTGTCCGCATAGGGGATTCTTGCATGCACAATAATATCGAGTAAATTCACTGTGTAAACCGATCAGAAGATTACAGATAAATCCTTTGAACGACACATCGAAACAGATAGTGAAGTAAAACAAATTGGTACATCGACAAAAACAGTAGATTCAGATAGTACGCAAACTATAGGCGGAAATAAAACTGTTAGCGTATTGGGTAGTATCAATGACACGACTGCAAGCAATCGTACTGTAGGAACAGGTGGCACGCTACAAGAAAAAATCGTTGGATTGGCGCAACGTGTTTCAGACGAAAAGAATAAATTTGTGGCGCCGCTAAGTTATGTGGGTACTGAAGGGCAAAACATATTTAGACTGTTGGAAGATACTATTCAACTGTTGGGAGAAGTTGTAAGCACCTTAGCAACGCACACACACGCTGGTTCACCTTCGCCAGATCAAGCAAGCATATTCAACCAGCAGGCAAACAAAGCAAAAACAATAAAAGGCAAACTCACGCCGATTATTGAATAGCTACCGCACTTCACATAAAACCAAAGCCGCACAATGTTGCGGCTTTTCTTTATGTTTCCGATATGTATATCAGAGACATTAACCACGGAAAATCTAAGTGATTGTTATAACAAATAAATCTACGTAATAAGCAATATAAAACAATTCCACGGAAATTTTTCACGTAAAAACACAAGGCACGGAAAATCCACTTCCTCCCCCGCTGAATTTGCGTTAAAAATTTACATTTTTTCAGTTAATTTTCAGATTGTAAAATTGGGTAAGTAGTTGAGGTAAAAGAGATCATTTTACTGAAAGAATAGGGATCTTAACTGTAAAATTTACGGGGTTTTACAGTGTTTTTCACTTAAAAGAGATCTGTGTAAGTTTGTAGGAGATTACAGTATATTGATTTATAAGGTGTTTTTATCTTTTACGTGATAGTTAATAAGAAATTTTTATTTCATTTTTAATGATTGGCGGCATCGCCACTGAGATAAATAATTTATAAATGAAAGTGTAAAAAAATGGAAATTTAACCGCCACTTTATCGCCACTTAAGAAAGAATTGGTGGGTCGTGAAGGATTCGAACCTTCGACCAACGGATTAAAAGTCCGCTGCTCTACCGACTGAGCTAACGACCCAACTAGATGATTTTAAAGTAAATTTTAAAATCTTTTGACTGGTGTTTAAATGGTGCCCGAAGCCAGACTTGAACTGGCACGCCTCGAAAGGCGAGGGATTTTAAATCCCTTGTGTCTACCGATTCCACCACTCGGGCAAATTGGAGCGGGAAACGAGGCTCGAACTCGCGACCCCGACCTTGGCAAGGTCGTGCTCTACCAACTGAGCTATTCCCGCGTTTGCTTGTTGCCAAACAACGGGGCGTATTTTACGGATTTATCTCATTGTGTCAAATAAAATTCGTAAAAAAAGTTTTTGATTGGTTAAAAATAGTTCAAAAATAAAAGGTTCGATTAAAATAACCGCACCTTTTATTTAAAATTTAGTCAATTCTATAATTCAATGTTATCTAACAAGCTGCCTTTTGCTGCTTTTAAGTATTGAAGCATTGACCAAACCGTTAAAATCGCAGCTAAATAGAGCAATACAATTGCTAGCGTTTCCATATACACATTATATCGCCAGAGTAATCCACCTAAAGCGAGCATTTGAGAGGTTGTTTTTACTTTTCCTAGCCATGAAACAGCCACTTTATTACGCTCACCTAATTCAGCCATCCATTCACGTAAAGCAGAGATAATGATTTCACGTGAAATCATGATAATCGCTGGAATAGTAATCCAGAAAGAATGTTGATATTCTACAATTAATACTAGCGCAGTGATCACCATTACTTTATCGGCAACAGGATCAAGGAAAGCACCGAAACGTGTTGTTTGTTTTAATTTTCGAGCAAGATAGCCATCAAACCAGTCAGTGACCCCGGCGATAAAGAAGATAAGCGTTGTAATAAAAGGTGCAGAAGGGATAGGCAAATAAAACGCCACGACGAAGAATGGAATTAAAATCACTCGGAGAATCGTCAGAAAAATAGGAATATTATATTTCATAAAAAAATAACCGTACTTTGGTTAAAGATACGCTCATTCTAAAGGATCTACAAAAATAAAAAAAGCCACTTAGTGTGGCTTTTTCTTAAAAGTTAAAGTTTATCAGCGTTTTGTTTCAAGTATTTAGCAACACCTTCAGGGTTGTCTTTCATGCCTTCTTTACCTTTTTCCCATTGAGCAGGGCAAACTTCACCGTGTTCTTCGTGGAATTGCAACGCATCAACCATACGTAACATTTCATCGATGTTACGACCTAATGGTAAATCGTTTACGATTTGGTGACGAACAACACCGTTTTTGTCGATTAAGAATGAAGCACGTAATGCAACACCTTCTTCTGGATGTTCGATACCGTATGCTTTCGCGATCTCATGTTTAACGTCAGCTGCTAATGCATATTTGACTGCACCGATACCGCCGTTTTCAGTTGGGGTATTACGCCATGCATTGTGAGTGAATTGAGAGTCAATAGATACACCAACAACTTCAACTCCACGTTTTTTGAATTCTTCATAACGGTGGTCGAATGCGATTAACTCAGATGGGCAAACGAAAGTGAAGTCTAATGGGTAGAAGAATAATACCGCTGCTTTACCTTCGATGTGTTTTTTGAAATTGAAGTTATCAACGATTTCACCATTGCCTAAAACTGCAGAGGAAGTAAAATCTGGAGCTTGACGAGTTACTAATACCATAGTCATAATTCCTATATGAATGTTAATAAAAATTTTGCGAATGCAAAATGCGGAGAATATTTTAAAAAAATTAACCGCACTTTAACAGCTGTTTTTATCTATTAAATTAATTAATATTGTCTAAGTTACAGGTGAAATATATGTCAGAACATCATACTTTATCGACCACACTGGTTCATGCAGGACGTAAAAAACGTTTTACCCAAGGGGCTGTAAATCCAGTGATCCAACGTGCTTCTTCTTTAGTGTTTGAAACTATTGCAGATAAAAAACATTGCACAAAAAATCGTTACAAGGGAGAGCTTTTTTACGGTCGTCGAGGCACGTTAACACACTTTGCTCTTCAAGATTTAATGTGTGAAATGGAAGGCGGGGCAGGTTGTTATCTTTATCCCTGTGGTGCTGCAGCGGTAACAAACGCTATTTTGTCATTTGTAGAAACGGGCGATCACGTTTTAATGACAGGTGCGGCGTATGAGCCGACACAAGATTTTTGCAATGTGATTTTGAAAAAAATGCATATTGATACGACCTATTATGATCCAATGATAGGCGCAGATGTTGCCAAACTCGTGCAGCCAAATACAAAAGTCTTATTTTTAGAGTCGCCAAGCTCTTTAACGATGGAAGTGCCTGATATTCCGGCAATTGTTAAAGCCGTTCGAGCCGTGAGTCCTGAAATCGTCATTATGATCGATAATACATGGGCGGCAGGCGTATTATTTAAAGCGTTAGAGCACGGTATTGATATTTCTATTCAAGCAGGAACGAAATATTTAGTGGGGCATTCTGATATTATGATTGGTACTGCGGTGGCTAATGCACGTACTTGGGATAAATTGCGCGAACATTCCTATTTAATGGGGCAAATGGTTGATGCAGATTCCGCTTATACAACAGCACGCGGTATTCGTACCTTAGGTGTGCGATTAAAACAACATCATGAAAGCAGTTTGAAAGTCGCCAAATGGTTAAGTGAACAACCACAAGTTAAAGCAGTGTATCATCCTGCTTTGCCAAGCTGTCCTGGCCATGAAAACTTTAAACGTGATTTTACCGGCGCAAGCGGTTTATTCTCTTTTGAATTGCATAAACGTTTAAATGATGAAGAACTTTCTGCCTTTATGGATCATCTTGATCTTTTCACAATGGCTTATTCTTGGGGCGGGTTTGAATCGCTCATTTTATGCAATCAACCAGAAGAAATTGCAAAAATTCGCCCAGGTATTGAGCGTAAATTAACGGGATCATTAATTCGTCTGCATATTGGATTTGAAGACACAGATGAATTAATTGCTGATCTTCAAGCGGGTTTTGACCGAATCAAATAAGAAAGAGGGCTGTTTATGTAAACAGCCCTTATTTACTCAATCTTTGAGTTGATTTATCATAGTCAGCATTTTTAGCAACTAGAGAAGAATAATGAAACATATTCATATTTTAGGCATCTGCGGGACTTTTATGGGTGGCGTTGCGATGATTGCCAAACAAATGGGCTATAAAGTAACAGGTTCCGATACTAATGTTTACCCACCGATGAGCACCTTTTTACAAGAGCAGGGCATTGAAATTATTCCTAATTATGATGTCGCTCAACTTCAACCTGCGCCAGATATGGTGATTGTCGGAAATGCCATGAAGCGTGGTAATCCTTGTGTGGAATATGTTTTGGATAATGCCTTGCCTTACACATCAGGTCCTCAATGGTTACACGACCATTTATTGCGTAATCGTTGGGTGTTAGCGGTTTCAGGTACACATGGTAAAACCACAACAACGGGGATGTTGACTTGGATTTTAGAACAAAATGGCTTAAAACCAGGTTTCCTAATCGGTGGAATTGCGGGCAACTTTGGTACTTCTGCTCGTTTAGGGGAAAGTGAGTTCTTTGTGATTGAAGCGGATGAGTATGATACGGCGTTCTTTGACAAGCGTTCTAAATTTGTACATTACAATCCGAAAACCTTGATCATTAACAATATCAGCTTCGATCATGCTGACATCTTCGATGATCTTCACGCGATCCAGCGTCAATTCCATCATATGATCCGAACTATTCCTTCTACAGGACGCGTTCTTTCTTTTGCAGATGAGCAGAGCGTGAAAGAAACCCTCAATATGGGCTGTTGGTCAGAACAGCAGTTTATTGGTAAAGATAAAGAATGGTTTGCGGAACGTATTACTAATGATTGCTCAGAATTTACTGTATTCCATCACGGTAAAAAAGTTGCTGAAGTGAAATGGAATATTGTCGGACAGCACAATATGCACAATGCGTTAATGGCGATTGCGGCGGCTTACCATGCGGGTATCAAAATTGAAGATGCATGTCAGGCATTGGGCAGCTTTATCAATGCAAAACGTCGTTTAGAAGTGAAGGGGGAAGTAAACGGTATTACGGTTTATGATGACTTCGCTCACCATCCAGAAGCCATTCTGGCGACACTTACTGCGTTGCGTGACAAAGTAGGCGGTGGCGTACGTATTCTTGCCGTATTAGAGCCTCGTTCAAACACCATGAAAATGGGCGTGCATAAAGATGAAATTGCGCCAGCGCTTGGACGTGCTGATGCGGTGTTTATGCTACAACCAGATAATATTCCATGGGATGTGGCTGAAATTGCAGGACAATGTGTGCAACCTGCACATTACACAGGAAATGTTGATAAATTAGTCGATATGATTGTGGCAGAAGCAAAACCAACGGATCATATTCTTGTGATGTCAAATGGTAGCTTTGGCGGCATTCATCAAAAGATTTTAGATCGATTAAAATAATCTCAATGTTAAGTGTGGTCAAAAATGAGAGTGTTTTTGACCGCACTTTTTATTATCAAAAATAAGGAAATTACATGGCTGATCCACATATTCAATCTCTAATGGATGTTTGGGATAAACTCACTGTCATTATTTATCGCACAGGCTTTGTCATTGCGGCATTTAGCATCTTGGCTTTAACTTGGTATCCTCAACAAGCTCAAATTGCCGTGTTGATTGCGGCAACTTGTTGTGCATCATCCCTTCATATTTATTTAAAGCATTTCCGTTTAACATTCCAATTTGCCACGTGGCTTGCACTCTTATGTGCGCTTTTAGGTTGGCATGAATTGGCACTGGGTGGAGCATTGGTCACACTGGGCGGTTTATGTTTTAAAGAATACTTCTGTTTTAGAGTACCGCTATTAAATTTACAACCTGCATTTGTCGCCGCACTTTGGTTTACTTGGGTATTTGAAGGTGGTTGGATTGTCCGAATTTTGTCGGTGATTGTTGGCGGATTATTATTAATTCTAGCGGTTCAAAAATGGCGAATGCCATTACATTTTGATATTGGCGATAAGACAAAGTATCAAATCTAATAAGATTGATAGATAAAGGCATAATGTTTCAGGACATTGTGCCTTTTTATTTCGATTAAATTTACCTTTATTTAAAAACGAAAAAAGCACCGAAATTTCGGTGCTTTGTAATTTGGTTGCGGGGGCCGGATTTGAACCGACGGCCTTCGGGTTATGAGCCCGACGAGCTACCAAGCTGCTCCACCCCGCGTCTGATGGCGCGTAATATACTCGTTTCAAAAATTATTGCAAGATTTAAACTGAATTTGACTTTCCGTTTGTTAAAAAAATAAACAAAATGAATATTAATTAACCATTTTATGAAATAGTGCTAGTCCTAAAAGGGAATTTTTGATAGCGTATGCACCTTTGTATTGAGTTAGTTTAATTTAGGAAAATAAGAATGAAATTTCGTCAAAATCTCGCTGTAAAAATGCTCTCTGTAATGGCGGCAGTTTCGGTGCTTGCGTCATGTGGTTCAGCACCAAGTAAAGTCTCTTCTAAAAATAATTCTAGCTTGCCGCGTACAGCAACGGGCGATGATCCACAAAAATTTGGGGCAAAGTATAGCGGACGTAATTATCAACAAGCTATTTTAAGCCCAGTGGCTTCCGTGGAGAACAAAGGTGCGGTAGTTAACCAAGGTGATTTTTTAACGCAGTTGACGAATGTTCGTGATTATTCAAATTCATTAACAAATCGCTTTGCGGCGAATTATGGCAAAATCACTAACTGGGTACTTGCAGGGGCCAATGTGAATGAATTAGCGCAATACGGCATCAACCCACAGATTATGAAAGGTTTCGATGGTTATCAAAACGTGTTGATGACAGGTTATTATTCGCCAGTGATTCATGCACGCCGTACTGCACAAGGTCAATATCAACATCCAATTTATGCGATGCCAAGCTATAAACGTTATAGCCGTGCAGAAATTTATAATGGTGCATTGGCAGGACAAGGCTTAGAGCTCGCTTACAGTGATTCAATGATGGATAACTTCCTACTAGGCGTGCAGGGGAGTGGCTATGTTGATTACGGTGATGGCAATTTAAATTATTTAGCCTATGCGGGTCAAAATGGTTATAAATATCAAGCGGTTGGTCGTTTGTTAGTAGAAGATGGTGAAATTCCAAAAGAAAAAATGTCTATTCAAGCGATTCGTGAATGGGGGAAAGCAAACCCATCTCGAGTACGAGAATTGTTAGAACGTAACCCATCTTATGTTTTCTTTAAAAACGATCCGACAGGTAAAGTGAAAGGTTCTGCTGGTGTGCCTTTAGTGCCAATGGCTGCTGTTGCTTCTGATCGCAATGTGATTCCTTCTGGAACCGTATTATTGGTTGAAGTACCTGATATTGATAATGAGGGTAACTGGATGGGCACACACAAATTACACTTAATGGTAGCACTTGATGTGGGCGGAGCAGTAAATGGTCACCACTTTGACTTATACCGTGGTATTGGCGATCAAGCGGGTCATATTGCGGGGTTATCAAAACACTATGGACGCGTTTGGGTACTACAATAATGGCTCGAGTTGATAACTACGAACAACGTTTTGGCGGCATTGGCCGCCTTTACACACCAGAAGGCTTGGCGCGTTTGCGTCAGGCTCATGTGTGCGTCATTGGTATTGGCGGTGTAGGTTCGTGGGTGGTGGAAGCGCTTGCGCGAAGTGGCGTAGGGCAGATCACAATGATTGATATGGATGATATTTGTGTCACTAATATTAATCGTCAGCTTCCTGCGTTGAGTGGCAATATTGGCAAGCTTAAAACGGAAGTGATGGCAGAACGCGTTAAGCTGATTAATCCAGAATGTGTGGTGAATATTATCGATGATTTCATTTCACCGGATAATCAAGCCGAATACTTAAATCGTGGTTATGATTATGTCATTGATGCCATTGATAATGTGAAAACCAAAGCAGCCATGATTGCCTATTGCAAACGTAATAAAATCAAGATTATTACTATTGGTGGCGCAGGTGGTCAGACAGATCCATCCAAAATCCAAATTGCTGATTTAAGCAAAACGATTCAAGATCCATTATTGGCGAAAGTGCGGTCAGTTTTACGTAAGGATTTTAATTTTACCCAAAATCCACAACGTAAATTTGCAGTTGATGCGGTGTTTTCAACCCAGCCTTTGATTTTCCCTAAAATGGGCGAGGGCTGTAAAGTATCAGCCACCATGAATTGTGCAAATGGTTTTGGTGCGGCAACCATGATCACCGCAACCTTTGGATTTTTTGCCGTTTCTAGGGTAATAGACAAGTTATTAAAATAAAGAAATGAAGCAACGTGAAAACGTTGCTTTTTCTTTATGAATAAAAGTATTCAATAAGATGAAGAAATATCACTTCATTTTTTTAATTTGAAATGTTGCAATTTTATCAAAAAGGCGTAGTCTATGTTGGGTTTGAGAATAATTCCCAATAAAAGTAAGGAAACAAAATGAAACAAGTATTAAAAATGAGTGCAATTTCTACCGCACTTTTAACCCTTCCAATGATGGCAAATGCTGATGTATTGGCCTCCGTGAAACCGCTCGGTTTTATTACATCATCTATTGCAAACGGTGTGACAGATACACAGGTTTTAGTACCAGCTGGTGCTTCTCCACATGATTACAGCTTAAAACTTTCAGATGTGCAAAAAGTGAAATCTGCAGATTTAGTGCTTTGGGTTGGTGAAGATATTGACGCTTTCTTAGCGAAACCGATTAGCCAAATTGATAGTAAAAAAGTCATCAATATTTCTGATATTCCAGAAATTAAACCGCTTTTAAGCAAAGTCCATCATGAACATTATCATGAAGGCGATGAACACGAGCACGGTCATGATCATAAACATGGACACGATCATAAGCACGAACATGGTCATGACCATGAGCATCATCACCACGACGTGGATGAAAATGGATTAAGCGTGAACTGGCATTTATGGTATTCACCAGCCATCAGCCAAATTGTGGCACAGAAAGTGGCGGATAAATTAACGGAACAACATCCGGATAAAAAAGAGCTCATTGCGAAAAACTTAGCCGATTTTAACCGCACTTTGACTGAGCAAAGCGACAAGATCAAAGCACAATTAGCGCCACTCAAAGATAAAGGTTTCTTTGTGTTCCATGATGCTTATAGCTATTTCAATGAGGCTTATGGTTTAAATCAAACCGGTTATTTCACCATTAATCCATTAGTGGCACCAGGTGCAAAAACCATTGCTCACATCAAAGAAGAAATAGAAGAACACCATGTAAATTGTCTTTTTGCTGAACCGCAATTCACACCAAAAGTGATTGATTCGCTTGCACAAAGCACAAAAGTTAATGTTGGTCGTTTAGATCCTATTGGCGATAATGTACAGCTTGGTCCAAATTCTTATGCGAATTTCCTTCAAGCCACCGCTGATAGCTATGCTCAATGTTTAAGTAAATAATCAAAAATCTCCCCCTCGCCCCCTCTTTACAAAAGAGGGGGAATATTCTTGAAATATCCCCAAATTTAACCGCACTTTCGTGCTATAATCCGCCCAATTTTTCCCTATCGAGAAAACGCATGAAACAACTATTTGCCACAACTGCCCGTGGTTTTGAAGAACTCTTAAAAGTCGAACTGGCTGAGCTTGGTGCAACAGAATGTAAAATTGCACAAGGCGGCGTACATTTTCAGGCTGATGATGAAACACTTTATCGAAGCTTACTATGGTCACGTTTAGCTTCACGTATTTTGTTACCTATTGTAAATGGCAAGGTATACAGTGATTTAGACTTGTATTCAATTGTGACAGGGCAAGATTGGTTAAGTTATTTTGACGAGAAAGCCACATTTTTTGTTGATTTCAACGGGACAAACCAAGAAATTCGTCACACCCAATTTGGTGCGATGCGTGTGAAAGATGCCATTGTGGATTATTTTGAACGCCAAGGGAAAGCGCGCCCAAATGTGGATAAAGACTATCCGGATATTCGAATTCATGCTTATTTAAATAAAGAAGAACTCGTTGTTTCACTCGATTTAAGTGGTGAAGCATTGCATTTGCGTGGCTATCGTGAAGATACAGGGCAAGCGCCTTTACGTGAAACCTTAGCCGCCGCGATTGTGCTTCGTTCAGGTTGGAAAAAAGGAACACCGTTAGTGGATCCAATGTGTGGTTCTGGCACCTTGCTAATTGAAGCGGCACAGATGGAAGCACAAATTGCACCGCAATTACATCGTTTACATTGGGGCTTTGATTGCTGGAAAGGGCATAATCAAGATGCTTGGGATAAGGTGAAAGCAGAGGCGGTACAACAAGCGGAAACTTATTTTAATCAAAATCTAAAACCGCATTTTTATGGCTTCGATCTCGATCATCGCGTACTGAAAAAAGCACAAAAAAATGCACAAAATGCAGGTGTGGCACATTTAATCCAGTGGAAACAAGGTGATGTCGCCGCATTAAAGAATCCAAGCCCAGATGAAGTGGGAACAGTGATTTGTAACCCACCTTACGGTGAACGTTTAGGCACAACCCCTGCGTTGATTGCACTATATTCAGTCTTTGGACAACGTCTTAAAAATGAATTTGGTGGTTGGAATGCATCGATTTTCAGTAGTGAATCTACGTTGCTTGATTGCTTGCGTATGCGTTCTTATCGTCAATTTAAAGCGAAAAATGGCCCATTAGATTGTGTTCAGAAGAATTATCAAATTTCCGAGCGCAAAGAAAGTGCGGTTGAAAATCCGCTTGAATTTGACCGCACTTCAACGGTCGCGGTGGATTTTGCGAATCGCTTGCAAAAAAATATCAAGAAAATTGAAAAATGGGCGAAACAGCAAGGCCTTGATGCGTATCGTTTATATGATGCTGATTTACCGGAATATAACGTAGCGGTGGATCGTTATGGCGATCATATCGTGGTGCAAGAGTATGCCGCCCCGAAAAATATTGATGAAAATAAAGCCCGTCAACGTTTATTGGATGCAGTGACTGCAACCTTGCAAGTCACTGGTATTGAAACCAATAAACTGATTTTGAAAGTCCGTCAAAAACAAAAAGGCACCAATCAATATGAAAAATTGGCCAATAAAGGCGAATATTTCTATGTAAATGAATACGGCGCACAGCTTTGGGTGAATTTAACGGATTATTTAGATACAGGATTATTCTTAGATCATCGTTTAACCCGTAAAATACTTGGTGAAATGGCAAAAGGCAAAGATTTCCTCAATCTTTTTGCTTATACCGGTTCAGCAACGGTTCACGCAGCATTAGGTGGGGCAAAATCGACAACAACCGTGGATATGTCTAACACTTATTTAAACTGGGCAGAGCAAAACCTGATTTTAAATGATATTGAAGGCAAGCAGCACAAGCTCATCCAGGCAGATTGTTTGCAGTGGTTAGAGAAATGTGATTGCCAGTTTGATTTGATTTTCGTGGATCCGCCAACATTCTCGAATTCTAAGCGTATGGAAGACAGTTGGGATGTACAACGTGATCACATCAAATTAATGCGTAATCTTAAGCGTATTTTACGTCCTAACGGCACCATCGTGTTCTCGAACAATAAACGTGGTTTTAAAATGGATTTTGAGGCGTTAGATGAATTAGGATTAAGTGCGGTCGAAATTTCAGCGAAAACCTTACCGCTTGATTTTGAGCGAAATAAACAAATCCACAACTGCTGGGTTGTGACAATGAAAGCCTAATAAAAAGCCCGATAATGATTTATCGGGCTTTTTTGTTATTCGACTTCTTTTTGTTTTTCGGTTTCAGAATCATCATGAAGAAGGGTTTCGCCGCAGCTTCATCATTGATCTCATCTTCTTTTTCTAAGATTTCCGCTGCTTCTTCATTTAATGCTTTAGCATCAGAATGTGGTTTGATGAAGGGTTTAGGCATCCAATATTTTCGGATGATGTCTGTTGAGAAACCATGTAAAACTTCTTCATTTAAGCGTTCTTGATCTAAATAACGAACTTCCGCAATGATTTCATCTGCTTCAATTTTGTTTACACCTAATTGCATTAACGCTGCATGACTGAGCGTGAGGGCAGACTCAAAGGTCTCACGTACAATAAAGTCCACATCTAGCTTAATAAGACTCACGGTTGTTTGGCGGTCATAAGTTCGCGCCAATATTGGGAGTTTCGGATAAGCATCTTTCAAATTCTGAACGATGTTTTCAATACGTTGTGTATCGTTAATCCCGATGACAACACATTTAGCTTTTTCGATACCCGCTGCACGTAAAACATCAAGGCGAATACCGTCACCGTAATAAACTTTAAAACCAAATTTAGCTGCCGCACGAATGTTTTCGATGTTACGGTCAATCACCGATACGTTAATACCACGAACAAGAAGCGATTGACACACGATTTGGCTGAAACGACCAAAACCAATCACGAGCACGCTATCTTCTAAATCCACAATTGGATCGAGATCGCTAGTATCGACTTTTTCCTCTTGATTCGCTGATTTGCGTTGGTTGATTTTACGCATTAATAAGCCAATCAATGGTGAGAATAACATTGAGATAATGACTGCAGCGGTAAAAGTCGCATTTTGATCTTTTGTCATCACGCCTGCAGTAGTCGCAGCAGAGAAGAGTACGAATGCAAATTCACCACCGTGCGCCATGATGGTCATTCGTCCAACCGATTCGGTACGGTCAAGTTTTGTAATACGCGCCACGGTATAAACGGCTAAGGCTTTGCCGACGATGTAAAGGCATACGATACCTAACAACCAAACCGCATCATTGAAGACTAAACTGAGGTCAAGCGACATTCCCACGCCCATAAAGAAGAGACCGAGCAATAAACCACGGAATGGTTCAATATCGGCTTCTAATTGGTGACGGAATGCGGATTCTGAAAGCATTACACCTGCAACGAATGCGCCCATCGCCATTGAAAGGCCGCTCGCTTCCATTGCCAATGCAGCACCTAACACCACAAGTAAGGCGGCAGCTGTCATCATTTCGCGAATATGAGCTTTGGAAATCAAACGGAAAATTGGGTTCATTAACCATTTACCCGCAACGACTAAACCGACAACGGCGCCGAGTGCAATAGCGATGGATGTCCAGTTGGTTTGATGTTCAATATGTTTGGTTTCAGGCGTTAAAAAGGCAATAGATGCCAATAATGGCACAATGGATAAATCTTCAAAAATTAAGGTAGAAATAACTCGTTGGCCTTTTGGTGTATTCGTAATCCCGCGTTCTTCTAATACCTGCATCACAATAGCGGTGGAAGAAAGCGTAAAGCCCATACCCGCAATAAATGCGACCTCTTTAGGAAGATTTAAAATATAGATACCTGCAAAGGTAAGCAGAACGCCACATAGCCCGACTTGTAGAAAGCCCCGTCCAAAGATCGCTTTTCGCATCGCCCATAAACGTTCTGGATGCATCTCCAAACCGATAATAAATAAGAACATCACCACGCCCAGTTCGGCCATATGCAGAATCGATTCTGCATCTTTCACTACACCGAACACGGAAGGACCAATTAAACAGCCTGCCACTAAATAACCCAACACGCTACCTAAGCCAATACGCTTAAAAAGCGGCACGATAGTGACACTGGTAGCAAGCAGGACAACAGTTTTAATTAATTCAGGGCTGACGACATTCGACATAGGGCAAAAAACCTTAGTAAAAACAGGGAGTATGAGAAGAAAGTTGACTTGTATTCTAGCCTTTTTTCACTAAATAAAAAACACAGAAAAGCAAGAAATTGGTATAATTTACAAAAACTTTACACGCATAAAAATGGTCAGTTTTTTGACCGCACTTTAGAGGTATTATGACATTACAATTCAATATGGTCGCGTTGTTATTGGTTTTCTTAATTGTTTTAGGTTTAATTAGCCAAAATAGCGCGATTACCATCTCAGCCGCCGTGCTGTTAATTATGCAGCAAACCTTATTATCCAAATACATTCCTATACTCGAACAATACGGAGTCAAAATCGGGATCATCATTTTAACGATTGGTGTCCTAGCACCGTTAGTGTCGGGAAAAATCCAACTGCCCGATCTCAGTTCATTTTTAAACTGGAAAATGGGCGTTTCTATTTTAACCGGGGTATTCGTCGCATGGCTTGCGGGGAAAGGGGTGCCATTAATGAGTGAACAACCTGTTTTGGTGACAGGATTATTAATTGGTACGATTATTGGTGTGTCTTTCTTAGGCGGTATTCCAGTGGGACCTTTAATCGCCGCAGGGATTTTAGCTGTATTAATAGGAAAATTTTAAATGAAAAACAAATGGTTATTTATCGCGGGATTGAGCGGTTTTTTGTGTGTGACAATTGGTGCTTTTGCGGCACATGGATTAAGCAAGGTTTTAGAACCTAAAGAGTTAGCCTGGATTGAAACGGGTGTGAAATATCAAATGTTCCACACCATTGCGATTTTAGCGATTGGCATTTTGCAATTATGCCGTGAATCATTGGTTGCAAACAAAATAGTTAATCTTGCTGCAGGGACTTGGGTGTACGGTATTCTGCTCTTTAGCGGTAGCCTTTATGCGCTTGCGCTTGGTGCGGGCAAATTTCTCGTTTGGGTGACACCGATTGGAGGCACGCTCTTTTTAATTGGTTGGCTTTGCTTGGCTTACGGTGGTTTTAAAAGTAAATCAGTATGAAGAACAAATCAATCAAACGTGAATTAAATCCGATACAACAATCTCTCTTTTCGAAACTCAAGGATATTATGCTGGTGGATCAACGTCGTTTATCCGCCCGCATTCATGGTATTGGAAAAATTAAAAGCCAAGAGGCTCAGCAAGCCGTTGCCGCAGAAATCCAGATGCAGATTGAACAGGCTCAATTGCGTGTAGAAAATCGTAAAAGTGCGGTCAAAAATCCGATTGTTTTTCCAGAGAGTTTGCCCGTTAGCCAACGCAAAGCCGAAATTCAAAAACTGCTTTCTGAGCATCAGGTCATCGTGGTGGCAGGGGAAACCGGTTCAGGTAAAACCACTCAATTGCCGAAAATGTGTTTGGAATTAGGTTTCGGCAATTTAGGCATGATTGGTCATACTCAACCACGCCGTATTGCTGCTCGTTCGGTGGCGGCGCGTATTGCGGAAGAACTGGAAACGGAGCTTGGCGATTTAGTTGGTTATAAGGTTCGTTTTAACGATCAAATCAGTGATGATACGCAAATCAAGTTGATGACTGACGGGATCCTGTTAGCAGAAATTCAAAACGATCGTTTTCTCAACCAATATTCTTGTTTGATTATTGATGAAGCCCACGAACGTAGCCTAAATAACGATTTTATTCTCGGTTATCTGAAACAACTTTTACCACGTCGTCGTGATTTAAAACTCATCATCACATCCGCGACCATTGATGTGGAACGCTTTTCTAAACACTTTAACAATGCGCCGATTATTGAAGTCTCAGGTAGAACCTATCCTGTTGAAGTGCGTTATCGTCCCGTAGTGGAAGAAGACGATCAAGATCAGCTACAAAGCATTCTCAACGCAGTGGATGAACTGCAAGCAGAAGGTCGGGGCGATATCTTGATCTTTATGAACGGTGAGCGTGAAATTCGCGATACCGCCGAAGCTTTACAAAAACAAAACCTAAAACACACGGAAATTCTACCGCTCTTTGCACGCTTGTCTGCGCAAGAACAAAATAAAATTTTCCATCCGAGCGGATTAAATCGCATCGTGTTGGCGACCAACGTCGCAGAAACCTCATTGACCGTGCCGGGCATTAAATATGTAATTGACCCAGGTACTGCGCGAATTTCCCGTTATAGCTATCGCACCAAAGTACAACGTTTACCGATTGAACCCATTTCACAGGCATCTGCTAATCAGCGTAAAGGTCGTTGTGGTCGTGTAAGTGAAGGGATTTGTATTCGTTTATATTCGGAAGAGGATTTTAATTCTCGTCCGGAGTTTACCGATCCTGAAATTCTGCGCACCAATTTAGCCTCCGTTATTTTGCAAATGACGGCATTGGGTTTGGATGATATTGAAGCCTTCCCATTTGTGGATTCGCCAGATAAACGCCATATTCAAGATGGTATAAAATTGTTGGAAGAATTGGGTGCGTTTGAAATCGTTCGCACCAAATCTGGAGAGAAGCGTCAATTAACGGCTGCAGGTCGTCAATTATCGCAATTCCCTGTGGATCCACGTTTAGCGAAAATGTTGTTGAGTGCTGTTTCACAAGATGCGTTGCATGAAGTAATGATTATTGTTGCAGCGTTATCCATTCAAGATCCGCGCGAGCGTCCACAAGAAAAACAGCAAGCTTCTGATGAAAAACATCGTCGTTTTGCCGATAAAAAATCAGATTTCTTGGCTTTCCTCAATCTTTGGCGTTATCTACAAGAACAACAAAAAGAATTGAGTAAAAACCAATTCCGTCGCCAATGCCAAAAGGATTTCTTAAATTATTTACGTATTCGTGAATGGCAGGATATTTATCATCAAATTCGTTTAACTGTACGTGAAATGGGTTTGCCGATTAATTCCGAAAAAGCAGAATATCAGCAAATTCATACCGCACTTTTAAGCGGTTTGCTTTCTCATATCGGTTTAAAAGAAGCAGAGAAACAACAATATCTTGGCGCACGTAATGCCCATTTTGCAATTTTCCCCAATTCTGTACTTTTCAAAAAACAACCGAAATGGGTGATGGCGGCAGAGTTAGTGGAAACCTCCAAACTTTGGGGGCGTATGGTGGCAGAAATCGAGCCAGAATGGATCGAGCCACTAGCCGAGCATTTAATTAAAAAATCCTATTCTGAACCGCGTTGGTCAAAATCTCGTGGGGCGGTGATTGCAGATGAGAAAGTGACGCTTTACGGAGTGCCGATTGTGGCTGCGCGACCAGTGAATTACGGCTCTATCGATCCAACGGTAAGCCGTGAGATCTTTATTCAATCTGCCTTAGTGGAAGGGGATTGGAATACCAAACATAAATTCTTCAAAGAAAATCAACGACTCGTTCGAGAAGTGGAAGAGTTGGAACACAAAAGCCGCCGCCGCGATATTTTGGTGGATGATCGCACGCTTTTTGAATTTTACGATCAGCGTATTGGCACAGAAGTGGTTTCTCAAAAACATTTTGATACATGGTGGAAAAAGGCGCAGCAAAAAGATCCTGAATTGCTTAATTTTGAACGTTCATTCTTAATTAATGATGATGCGGAACAAGTGAGCAAGCTGGATTTCCCGAATTTCTGGCATCAAGGTAATTTGAAACTCAAATTAACTTATCAATTTGAACCGGGTACCGATGCAGATGGTGTGACTGTGCATATTCCGTTGCCGTTGCTCAATCAAGTGGAAATGACGGGGTTTGATTGGCAAATTCCGGGCTTGCGGGAAGAACTGGTGATTGCATTGATTAAATCGCTGCCGAAATCTTATCGCCGTAACTTCGTGCCGGCACCTAATTATGCCCAAGCTTTTTTAAGCCGAGCAGTGCCATTGGAAAAACCGTTATTAGATACGCTAATTTATGAATTACGTCGTATGACGGGCGTTACTGTAGAAGCGGAACATTGGAATTGGGAACAAATTCCAAGCCATTTGAAAATGACGTTCCGTGTGGTGGATGAAAACGGCAAGAAAATCGCTGAATCCATGAATTTGGATGAGCTGAAATTCAACTTAAAAGATCGCGTACAGGAAAGTATTTCTGCTGTGGCAGATGATGGTATTGAACAAAGCGGGCTGCATATTTGGAGCTTTGCAGAGCTGCCACAATGTTACGAACAAAAACAACGTGGTTTCAGCGTCAAAGCGTTCCCGGCCATCGTAGATGAAAAAGATGCGGTTGGTATCAAACTGTTTGAAACAGAATTTGAGCAAGCGGTGGCGATGCAACAAGGTTTGCGCCGCTTATTGTTGCTCAATGTACCGTCACCGATTAAATATCTGCATGAAAAATTGCCGAATAAGGCTAAATTAGGTCTGTATTTTACTCCGTTCGGTCGCGTGTTGGATTTGATTGATGACTGTATCGCTTGTGCGGTGGATAAACTGATTGCCGATTTTGGCGGGTTTGTTTGGGATGAAGCAGGTTTTGAAAAATTGCGTGATTTTGTTCGAGAAAATCTGAATGAAGTGACCGTGGATATCGCGCAGAAAGTGGAACAAATCCTCTCTCTCAATCACGCCTTAAACCAACGTTTAAAAGGCAAAATGGATTTCACCATGGCCTTTGCCTTTTCTGATATTAAGGCGCAGTTAGGCGGATTGATTTATCCAGGTTTGGTGCAAAAGAGCGGTTATGATCGCCTACCAGATTTACAGCGCTATCTGCAAGCCGTTGATAAACGCATTGATAAACTGGCTCAAGATATAAATCGAGACCGTGCGGCTATGCTACGCTTAGAGCAAGTACAACAGGCTTACCAACAATTACTGGCTAAACTGCCGAAATCTAAACCAATTTCTGATGAAATTGCGGAAATTCGTTATATGATTGAGGAATTGCGTGTGAGTTTATTTGCGCAACAATTAGGCACGAAGTATCAGGTGTCAGATAAGCGGATTTTAGCTATAATCAATGCCCAGTAAAGGACGTTATCGCTTCAATTAAAAATAGACGAAAGAATTATTTGATTTATGATGGCGTAAATTTGAATATTTAAGGAGAAACGATGGCAGAAGTAACCAAGTGCGGTCAATTATTGAGTCATTTTCGTCATGGCATCAACATCTACAAAGTGACCAATAAACAAAAAGAAAGTGATGAGCGGGCAAAAAATACCGTAATTGAAAGCCTCACAAATCCCCGCATTTTACAACGTTTTCATAAAGTTAATCGTGAAGATATTACGAAGGAAAGTACAAAACACGATTTTTGTGGAATTTGGAAAATTAATGTTACACGCAAAGTAAAATTTGAATTCAGTACGAAAAAAGAAATAGCTGTTTCATTAGAAAATCAATCAAAGATTTTAACGATGGAAGTCGGAGAAGCTCATTTCACAGTAAAAAATAATATAGTTACGGTCCCGGTTATTGAGAAAGGTGAGGAAGAATTGCATTTTGAGTATATATTTGAATATCCGGATAATATCATAGATAAAAAACTCAATAAGTATTTAGAAAAACATCAAGAGGCTATTATTAGTGCAAATATAGATAAAAAAATTGCAAAATGGAATAAATGTTATTCGTTGGATCAAGTTATTGAAAAACTTTACGTAAAAGATGTTTTTGAGTTTTTAGAAGAGCGTATTTATGCAAAACCTTATGACGACAAAAATAAGAAAGATTACAAAATTCTTGATGAGGAATTAGAATTCAATGTTTCGCTTTATTTAATTCCGGTGATTTCGGTTTATTGCAAAATTAAAGATGAAGTGAAAATTTTTAATGTTGATGCGATTACACGTGAAATTCGCTCTCGTGCTCCCGAACCGATAAATCAGGATTTAATCGAAACTGTTAGTGATGGCTTGAGTGAGGGGGTAGCGTTGTTTTCACCGCATAAGTTGCTTGACGAACCAATGAAAAAAGTAACTAAAAAAACCATCATCGGATTAAGCAAACTTTTTAGGAAATAATCTGATTCCCTCCGCAATGGCGCACGTTTCTTAACGTGTGCCTTTCCCAAAAATATCAGCACACGCTAGGAAGCGTACGCTATCTATATGAGTCCTCCAAGATTGATAGGTAAAAAAGAAGGGCTGATAGTGAATATCAGCCCTTTTGTTTTGAGTTAAGTGCGGTCAATTTTTTCGCTATTTTTGATTTTATGCATTTGATGATTTTCAAAGGCTTTCACCAAATCTGCGACTTTTTCACCTTCCGGTAAAACCAAATCTTGTGCGATATCATTAAGCGGCACAATCACGAATTCGCGATTTTTCATATCGTAATGAGGCACGGTTAAGCGTTCATTTTGAATGATTTGATCGCCGTATAGCAGAATATCCAAATCCAGTGTACGCTCACCCCAACGACGTAAACGTACGCGACCTTGTTTATTTTCAATGCGTTGCAATTCATCGAGCAAAGCTAAAGGTGGGCGAGTGGTTTCAATCATCGCTACCGCATTCACATAATCAGGTTGATCTTGCGGGCCTAATGGTTTGCTTTGATAAAACCCGCTGACCGATTGTAATTCGGTATTAGGCAGCGCAGAAATTGCCTCTAATGCGGAATTTAATTGTTCTGTCGGCGTATTTAAATTGCTGCCAAGGGCGATATATACTTGAACCATTAGTTAGCCGCCTTAGGTTTACGTCTGCGGTAATATTTTTTCTTCGGCGCTGGATGCAATTTTTGTTGCTCTTGAACCAATTGACGACGTTGTTCTTGATTGCTGAGTTGGTACTCATGCCACCATTTTGCGAGTTCAACGGTTTCACCGCCTTCCACTTCAGCACGCATCGCCAATAAATCAAAGGCTGCACGGAATTTTTGATGTTCCATCGTGCGAGCAGGGTGAGAACCGGTACGTTTAAGCAGTTGTAATTGCAACATCCAAATATCACGAATGACGGATGTATGACGACGAGGTGCGGCTAATGATCGGCATAATTGATCAAGCACTTCATTGCCTGCAAGGGCATAGGCATCGTGATTGTTTAAGCCACCTTCATTTTTCAGCACATCCACTTTTTCGCGTAATGGATACCAGAAGAATGCCGCAAATAAAAAGGCTGGATTAATACGTAATTTATCGGCAATACGTTCATCAGTTGAATTTAACGAAGTTAAAATCATGCGCTCCGCAAGGCTGTCTTCTTTTTCGGTGAAATAAGGCGTTAAGCTCGGGAAAAGCTGTTCAAATAAGCCATATTGACGAAGCAATTTATAGGTTTTTACGCCATTGCCAGACTGCAATAATTTTAAGCTTTCATCGAATAAACGTGCGGGTGGAATATTTTTCAGCAATGGTGCAAGCTCACGAATTGGCTGTTCACTTGGTTTTTCCAAGAACATATCCAATTTCGCCATAAAGCGCACAGAGCGTAACATACGCACAGGATCTTCTTGATAACGGGTAACCGGATCGCCAATCAGACGTAATTTCCCGTTTTTCAGGTCATCAATTCCGTTGAAGTAATCACGCAACGTATTATCTTGCGGATTGTAGTAAAGGGCGTTTACGGTGAAGTCACGGCGCTCCGCATCTTGTTCAATAGTGCCATACACGTTATCACGTAATAACATCCCTTCATCACTTTGTTTCGCTTGATTTTCACTGCGCGCATCTGAATGATTAGCACGGAATGTGGCCACTTCGATCACATCGCGACCAAACATAATATGCGCAAGACGGAAACGACGACCAACTAAACGACATTGACGTTGGAATACCGCTTGAATTTGGTCGGGACGTGCATTTGTTGCTACATCAAAATCTTTTGGATGTTTGCCCAACAATAAATCACGCAAACAACCACCAACGATATAAGCGTCATAACCTTGGCGTTGCAATTTTTCTACCACGGTAATGGCATTACGGCTAAACATACGTGGGTTAATACCAAAATAAGAGGCTTTAACGATATGTTTGTCGTGACGATGCGCTTGGGTGTTCGTTTTTTTGTGGTGAGAAGAGGACGGGGCGATCTTGGGTTGTGAACGCTCTGTTTTTGAAACGTTTGGTTTTTCAGTTTTTGGCGCCGTTTTGGGGACAGGCGAATTTATATTGGTTTCAGTTTCTTTTTTAGTTTTTTTACCAAATAAATTTTTTATATAAGTAAGAATAATTTACTCCATTCTCTATGTTAAATGCGCATTTGATAAAAACACGAAAAGTGCGGTTGTTTTTGACCGCACTTTTTCGTTGGGTTATTTGAATCAATTAACCTGCGACTTGTTTTTCACGAATTTCAGCAAGAGTTTTGCAATCAATACAAAGATCAGCAGTAGGGCGCGCTTCTAAACGACGGATGCCAATTTCTTCCCCACAAGAATCGCAATAACCGAAATCATCGGTATCTAATTTTTTCAATGTATATTCAATCTTTTTCATTAATTTACGCTCGCGATCGCGGTTGCGTAATTCCAGACTGAATTCTTCTTCTTGTGTCGCACGATCTGCAGGATCAGGGAAGTTAGACGCTTCATCTTGCATATGAGCAACGGTTCTTGATGCTTCTTCTACAATTTGTTCGTGCCATGCAGTTAAAATTTTTCTGAAATGAAGAATTTGATCTTTATTCATGTATTCTTCATCAGGCTTTAGTTGATAGGGTTTAACACCTGCTAAATCTAGCAAACTTAGAGACGCCTTAGACATAATAACTCCTAATTGTGGTACAGATTTTTACGACTTCCTGTCTTGTTGTTGTGATGGGTTCTCATCATCTAAAAAATAGTTGAGATCAGCCCCTGTTATTTTGAGGGCGATATAAATAGCAGAACTTCATCTATTTAGCAAATAAATTTAACCTGGAAATTTAAATTTTGCGATCGAGATCGCAAAAAATGGCGTAATTATTTGTTTATTTATGAGGTTAAGGCTAGGTTGCCTTATTTTCTCGCGATAGATCACACTCCAAATGAAACTCACGTTATTTCAACTGTGCATCATGCTCATCATTTCAGCCTTTTCTTTGCTTATCGTGCCTGATTTTTTACTGTTTACCTGGCAACGAGCGGGGCTGAGCATTTTAATGTTGGTTATGACTGCATTTTGTTTCCATTGGTTCAATTATTTTAAAGTCAGAAATTTTTGCATTAACGGCATTTGTTTTTTGCTTGCCTTAGCTTACGTGCATTCACAAGCCTTGTCCTTATTGACTCAAGCAGAAAAAATCTCCAGTTTACCGAATAAAATCGCTTTAGATCTTCACATCTCAGAAATTTTTCATCAGCAAGATTATCAAACGTTGGTTGCAAGAACGTCCTTATTTGATGGGCAAGAACAACGGATTTTTATTAATTGGAAAACACCTGAAAAGCCACAGTTAGGCGAAGTTTGGCGAGCTGATGTAAAGCTTCGTCCTATTTCGGCGAGATTAAATCATGGAGGGTTTGATCGACAACAATGGTATTTTTCCAAAAGAATTATTGCCGTAGGGAATGTGAAAAGTGCGGTCAAAATTGGTGAAGATTTTTCTTTCCGCACACATTTTCTACAAAATAGCCTCAAACAGACGGAAAGGCTTTCTTTACAAGGTTTACTTATCGCATTGGCATTTGGTGAGCGAGCTTGGCTGGATAATAAAACGTGGCTGATTTACCAACAAACGAATACAGCACATTTAATTGCCATTTCAGGACTCCATATCGGTTTAGCAATGGGCTTAGGCTTTTTCTTTGCTCGATTCTTGCAACTTGCACTGCCTACACGCTTTATTTCGCCCTGGTTTCCGCTTTGCTTTGGTGTATTGATTGCTTTAGGTTATGCCTATTTAGCTGGATTTAGTTTACCAACCTTCCGTGCAATGATGGCATTGGTTTTTATTGCCATCCTTCAATTTTCTCGGCGATATTACACACCTTTGCAAATGCTGTGTTTGGTGGTAGTATTTTTGCTTTTTTGTGATCCGCTTATGCCGCTTTCGGTGAGCTTTTGGCTTTCAATTGGTGCCGTTACCTGTCTGATTGTGTGGTACCGATATGTTCCCTTATCAATCATTGAATGGCGACATCAAAAATTATCCAACAAAGTGCGGTGGATTTTAGGCTTGTTTCATTTGCAGTTGGGGCTGCTGATTTTATTCACGCCTATTCAGCTTTTCTTTTTTAATGGTACGGCGTTAAATGGATTCTTAGCAAATTTAATTGCAGTGCCCTTGTATAGTTTCTTACTTGTACCCTTAATTCTCTTTGCGGTATTAACGAATGGTGCATTTTCTTCTTGGCATCTTTCAAATGCGATTGCTCAAGGTATTACACAATGCCTTAGTTTTTTCCAAGGCTGGTACATGCCGATTTCAATTAATTTATCTCTCATTCTGACCACACTTTTAAGCCTTGTTTTCGGCGGAATGTTATATGGTTTGTATTTTGCATCTCAAAGGAAAACAAAAAACACACCGCTAAAATCAAGTCGATTTTTCACATTAAACAGCACAAAAATCTTATCACCAGAAGAGTATAAACAAGCGCTTCGTAGTGTCATTTTTATTTTTTGTTTTTGTATTGGCACGCTTGGGTATCGATATATCATGAAACCCAAATGGCAGTTAGATACGTTAGATGTTGGACAAGGTTTAGCAACCTTAATTGTGAAAGACGGGAAAGGTGTATTGTATGACACAGGGCCTGCTTGGCAGAGTGGAATAGGTGGCTCTTCTATGGTGGAATTGGAAATATTGCCTTATCTTCAACGAGAAGGCATTGAACTTGAAACCTTGATTTTAAGCCATGATGATAATGATCATTCGGGCGGCGCCAAAGCGATTTTAGCCGCATATCCAGAGATTGAACTGATTACACCTTCTCGTAAAAACTATGGCGAAACGCACCGCACTTTTTGTCTTCAGGAGAAACAGTGGCAGTGGCAAGGGCTTGATTTTAAAATTCTTTCACCCGCGCAAATAACCGATAGGGCGGAGAATCCCCAATCTTGCGTGATTTTATTCACGGATGGACAGTATCAGATTCTGTTAACCGGTGATGCGGATGTGGCAACAGAAAGATCTTTTGCTGAAAACCTCGGCAAGATTAATGTGTTACAGGTAGGACATCATGGTAGTAAAACTTCAACAGGCGAGATTTTACTGGCACAGACAAAACCTGATCTAGCCTTAATTTCAAGCGGGCGATGGAATGCGTGGAATTTTCCTCATCCAACCGTCATTGAACGATTAAATCGTTATCAAAGTGCGGTCGAAAATACCGCTATTTCAGGTCATATAAGGTTAAATTTTACTGAAAAGGGCATTGAAATTGAAAAGGCGAGAGGAGATTTTTCACCTTGGTTTGCCCGTGTAATTGGATTATCCCCGAAATAACAGGTACAATGCAGCCAATTTTTATTAAGATAATATGATGCAAAACAAACTATGCAAGATAAAGATTTTTCAACCTCGCAAACTTTTAAGCGTTTATGGCCGATGATTTCACCTTTTAAATCAGGTTTATTTGTTGCTGCCGTCGCTCTCGTTTTTAATGCATTAGCTGATTCTGGCCTGATTTATATGCTTAAACCGTTGCTCGATGATGGTTTTGGGAAAGCAGATCATTCCTTCCTAAAACTGATGGCGTTTGTTGTGGTTGGTATGATTATGTTGCGTGGTGTGACTAACTTTATTTCCAGCTATTGCTTGGCTTGGGTGTCTGGCAAAGTGGTGATGATTATGCGCCGCCGTTTGTTTAAACATTTAATGTTCATGCCAGTAAGCTTCTTTGATCGTAATTCAACGGGGAAATTGCTTTCTCGTATTACTTACGATTCAGAAATGATTGCCAATTCTTCCTCTAATTCATTAGTGACCATTATACGTGAGGGTGCCTATTTAATTTCATTGCTCGTAGTAATGTTCTACACCAGTTGGGAACTGACTTTGGTTCTTTTTGTCATTGGGCCAGTTATTGCGGTGCTTATTCGTTTTGTATCGAAGATCTTCCGTAAGCTTAGTAAAAACATGCAAGACTCTATGGGGGAATTAACCTCTGCGACGGAACAAATGCTAAAAGGACATAAAGTGGTGCTTTCTTTTGGTGGTCAGTTAGTGGAAGAAGAGCGTTTCGATAAAGTGAGTAACGATATGCGTCGTAAAGGCATGAAAATGGTAACGGCAGATGCCATTTCAGATCCAGTTGTTCAAGTGATTGCATCTTTAGCATTAGCCGCAGTACTCTATTTAGCAACGACACCGTTAATTGCTGATGATAATTTAACCGCGGGTTCTTTCACTGTCGTCTTTTCTTCTATGTTAGCGATGATGCGTCCATTAAAATCGTTGACGAATGTAAACTCACAATTCCAACGCGGTATGGCAGCTTGTCAGACATTATTTGCGATCTTAGATTTGGAAACAGAGAAAGATAATGGCACATATAAAGCCGAACCCGCAAAAGGTGATTTAGAATTTAAAAACGTCAGTTTTGCTTATAAGGGTAAAGAAGAGAAAGCCTTAAATAATATCTCTTTCTATGTGCCCGCAGGCAAAACCGTGGCTTTAGTGGGGCGTTCAGGTTCGGGTAAATCAACCATTGCTAATCTAGTCACACGCTTCTACGATATTGATGAAGGTGAGATTTTATTAGATGGCGTGAGAATTCAAGATTATCGTTTATCTAATTTACGTGAGAATTGTTCTGTTGTTTCTCAACAAGTGCATTTATTTAATGATATGATTGCCAATAATATCGCCTATGCGGCAGAAGATAAATACAGCCGTGAGCAAATTATCGAAGCAGCAAAAGCGGCTTATGCCCTAGAGTTTATCGAGAAACTTCCACAAGGTTTTGATACCGTTATTGGTGAGAATGGCGCAAGTCTTTCTGGTGGTCAACGCCAGCGTTTAGCCATTGCTCGTGCATTACTACGTAATTCACCCGTCTTAATTTTAGATGAAGCGACTTCTGCACTCGATACCGAATCTGAACGTGCGATCCAGTCTGCATTAGAAGAACTGAAAAAAGATCGTACGGTATTGGTGATTGCGCATCGTTTATCAACCATTGAAAATGCCGATGAAATCTTAGTCATTGAACACGGTGAAATTAAAGAACGTGGTACGCATCAAGATTTATTAGCGCTTGATGGTGTGTATAAACAATTACACAGTATGCAGTTTAGCGGATAAAATAATAAGGGCGAACCAATGTGTTCGCCCAAAATCAATATAGGATAAATGAAATGCCTTTTTGGTACTCTAATTCACAGCTAGCTTGGTTGCTCCTTCCTTTTTCACTGCTATTTTGGTTGATTAGCCAAATTCGCCGAGCATTATTTTCTCTTAATATCTTATCCTCTTATAAATCCCCGAAACCCGTCATTATTGTTGGTAATCTTTCTGTTGGTGGAAATGGTAAAACACCTGTCGTTGTGTGGCTAGTTGAAGCGTTACAAAAACAAGGATTACGTGTAGGCGTGATTTCTCGTGGCTATGGTAGCCAATCTAAAACCTATCCTTTACTTGTCACACCTGAAACAGACCCTGTTCAAGGGGGCGATGAACCTGTCTTAATTGCTAAAAGAACAGGTGTGCCTGTGGTGATTTCACCGAATCGTCAACAAGCTATTGAATTACTTTTGAAAACACAGGATTACGATCTGATTATTTCGGATGATGGATTACAACATTATAAGTTGCAACGTGACATTGAAATTGTGGTGATGGACGCAGAACGCGCTTTAGGGAACGGATTTGTGCTACCTGCAGGGCCTTTGCGTGAGTTACCAAGTCGTTTAAAAAATGTGGACTTTGTGATTACTAATGGCGGAAAAAATGCTTATTCTGATGCGGTTATGACGCTCGTTCCTCATTATGCGATTAATTTAGTGACGGCAGAAAAACGCTTGTTAAGTGAATTTACTCAAGGTTCAGCCATCGCGGGAATTGGCAATCCTCAACGTTTTTTTACAATGTTGGAAAATTTAAATATTCGTTTAGAAAATACGAAAGCTTTTCAAGATCATCAACATTTTGAGCCGCAATTATTAGAAAAACTTGCTGAAAACCAACCGCTCTTTATGACCGAAAAGGACGCAGTAAAATGCCAAGCTTTTGCTAAAGAGAATTGGTGGTATGTTCCGGTTGATGCGGAGATTGTGGAAGTTGAAAACCAAGGCCAAAAACTTCCACAATTGTGGGAAAAAATCCGTCATTTAGTTTAACTCTATTCGAGTGAAATATGCGTGAGAAACTTAATCCTCGATTATTAGAAGTGATTGCTTGCCCGCGATGTTTGGCAAGATTGAAATACGATCAAGAAAATCAACGGCTCATTTGCCCTTTTGAGCAAGTGGCGTATCCTATTGAAAACGGCGTGCCGGTTTTGTTGGCAGAAAAAGCCGAAACATTAAAAGAATAAGGAATACTTATGTCATTTACAGTTATTATCCCTGCTCGTTTTGCATCGAGTCGCTTACCAGGTAAACCTTTAGCTGATATTGCCGGTAAACCCATGATTCAACATGTTTTTGAGAAAGCTCAACAATCAGGCGCGAGCCGAGTCATTATTGCGACAGATAAGGAACAAGTTGAAAAGGCAGCAAAAGCTTTTGGGGCAGAAGTGTGTATGACATCAGAAGCACATAATTCTGGTACTGAGCGTTTAGCGGAAGTAGTGAGTAAGCTTGGTATTGCTGATGATGAAATTATTGTAAACATCCAAGGGGATGAGCCGCTAATTCCTCCCGTTATTGTGAGTCAAGTGGCAGAGAATTTAGCGAAATTTAATGTGAATATGGCGACGCTTGCAGTGAAAATTCACGAAGCGGAAGAGTTATTTAACCCAAACGCGGTGAAAGTTGTTACGGATAAAGATGGCTATGTGTTGTATTTTTCCCGTTCAGTGATGCCTTACGATCGTGATCAATTTATGCAATTAGCGGATACCTCCAAGGCTCAACTGGCTGATGCGTATCTTCGCCATATTGGTATTTATGCTTATCGTGCAGGTTTTATTAAACAATATGTGCAATGGACACCAACGCAGTTAGAAAATTTAGAGAAATTAGAGCAACTCCGTGTATTGTGGTACGGTGAGCGTATCCATGTGGAATTGGCGAAAGAAGTCCCAGCTGTTGGTGTGGATACAGCAGAAGATTTAGAAAAAGTAAGGATTCTTCTGCAATCTATCACTTGATGTACTTTGAATAAATCAGATGCTATTTAAATAAATTGGTCGCTGAAAAAATGTCTGCTATATGATTGAACTATATTGAAGAGAGATAACAAGAAAATGAAAAAATTTAACTTATTGATGACATGTCTCTGTATGACTCAGATACCTCAACTTGCTCAAGCGGAAGAACAGGAAAATACTTGGGTTGATAAACAACATATTAATGTTAAAACTACGTTGAATAGTTGGGCAAAAAGTATTGACAGCTGGATAAGCGATCCTGATCCAGAACATTCAGCTAAGGCAGGATTACGTGTAATAATGGATAGCCAATGGAATCATTATGACCATTTTTCATTTAAACCGCGGGTCCGTGGTAAAATTCGTTTACCGAGTTTGAAGAAGCGATTAAGTTTAGTATTCGGGGATGAAGATTTGGAAAACCAGGCTAGTGATAAAAACCATGTCGGCAATGTGTATAAAAAACCCTTAGATAACAATAAAAGTTACAATCGTAGTCAGGCACGTAACGATAATGCCTCTATTGGTTTACGCTGGTCTGATGGTATTAAAAAATTAGGCATTGATACTCATCTGGATCTTGGTATTCGCTCAGGAGCGGATGTTTATGTTCGCTTTAAAGCTGAAAAAGGATGGCAGATTAATGATGATCTTGCGACTAGGCTAGAACAAATTTACCGCTATGGCAGCAATAGTAAACATTACGTTCGTACTAATTTTGAAACAACTTATAGCCGTTCAGTAAACACATTTATCGGCAACAACTTATACCTGCAATATGAGCATGACATCGACGAAGATATTTCATGGGGAAATAGTATTTATCAACAGCATGATTTTGCAAATGATAAACGCTTAAGTTACGGTATTTTTATTGGTGGTGATTTAGATCATAATAAATTTGATATAAACCAATACGGACCATTTATAAGCTGGCGTCAGCCAATTTGGCGAAAATGGCTGTTTATTCAACCTGAACTAAATTACTATAATGACCGAAGTCAGGGTCGTAATCATCATCTTGGTGCATTTGTACGATTAGAAGCAATTTTCTAGCAATAATAACATTAACTATTATGGAGTCATATGTCATGAAATGATAAATTGACTCTTCCTTGTAGAGATTGATTTGGTTGTTCTTACAATATTCTTTCAGTGTTGAATTGTTAAACTCAGTATAATTTATAGTGAATTTTCTTGAGGTTATGGATTCATCTTATTTCAAAAATCTTATTCATGTTTGATTCCAAAAAGTTTCTATCCGATGTTTCTCATAAACCTGGTGTGTATCGTATGTATGACGATAAAGATCAGGTTATTTATGTGGGTAAAGCGAAAGATCTTAAAAAGCGCCTTTCCAGCTATTTCCGAAAAAACTTAAGCAGCAAAAAAACAGAAGCCTTGGTGTCGTCAATTCATCATATTGATACGACGATTACCTCTTCAGAAACAGAAGCATTATTGCTTGAGCATAATTTCATTAAGCTTTATCAACCTCGTTATAACGTATTATTGCGAGATGATAAATCCTATCCTTTTATTTTATTGACGAAAGAACGTCATCCTCGTATAACTTCTTATCGTGGAACAAAAAAAATTGCAGGCGAGTATTTCGGACCTTATCCTCATGCGGGTGCCGTGCGTGAAACCTTGTCGTTAATGCAAAAATTATTCCCTGTTCGTCAATGTGAAAATTCAGTTTATAACAATCGTTCCCGCCCTTGTTTGCAATATCAAATCGGGCGTTGTTCTGCACCTTGTGTGGCAGGTTATGTGAGCGATGAAGAATATAACCAACAAGTTGAATTAGCACGACTATTTTTACAAGGAAAAGATCAGCAAGTATTAGATTATCTCATTGGTAAAATGGAACAGGCGAGCCGAGATTTAGATTTTGAAGGAGCTGCACGCTATCGTGATCAAATTCAAGCGGTTCGTGCGGTTATCGAAAAACAATTTGTTTCCAATGAACGTTTGGACGATATGGATATTATGTCTATTGCGTATCAGCACGGTTTAGCTTGTGTTCAAGTGATGTTTATTCGTCAAGGTAAAGTATTAGGCAATCGCAGTTATTTTCCGAAAGTGCCTGCTAATACAGATTTATCTGAACTCGCAGCCACTTTTGTTGGGCAATTCTATTTGCAAGGTCATCAGGGCAGAAGTATTCCTAATAGTATTATTGTGGATCATAAATTAGATGAAAAAGCGGAGCTTGAGGCCTTATTAACTGAACAAGCTGGCCGAAAAGTTGTGATACAAGAATCTGCTAAAGGTGATAAAGGTAAATATCTACAACTCGCACAAATTAATGCCAAAGCGGCTTTAGCGACTCAACTTAAACAATCTTCCAGAATGCATGAACGTTATCAGGCGCTTTGTGAATTGCTCGATATGCCTGAAATTAAACGTATGGAATGTTTTGATATTAGTCATACGATGGGGAATCAAACCGTCGCATCTTGCGTGGTATTTAATCAAGAAGGCCCACTGAAATCAGATTATCGCCGTTTTAATATTGAAGGCATTACTGGTGGCGATGATTATGCCGCGATGGAGCAAGCCTTAAAGAAACGTTACGACCGCGATCTTGAGGAAGATAAAATCCCCGATATTATTTTTATTGATGGTGGTAAAGGGCAGCTTAATCGTGCCTTAGCGGTTTTTCATCACCTCAACGTAAAATGGGATAAAAATCGACCGCACTTAATTGGTGTGGCAAAAGGAGTGGATCGTCGAGCAGGACAAGAGGTGTTGATTATCAGCAAACAAGATCGTGAAATCCATTTGCCGGATGATAGTCTTGCGCTGCATTTAATCCAACATATTCGAGATGAAAGCCATAATCATGCGATTAGCGGTCATCGTCAAAAACGCCAAAAAGCCTTTACCCAAAGTGGATTAGAAACCATTGAAGGGGTGGGCGCTAAACGACGTCAAGCCTTGCTGAAATATTTAGGGGGATTGCAAGGTGTGAAAAATGCCACGTTGGATGAGATCGCCTCTGTACCCGGTATTTCTAAAGCGTTAGCAGAAAAGATTTTCGAGACCTTAAAAAGTTAGGAAAAACCTTGATTTTCTATGCGAACTGTCTATGATCCAACCTTTCGGATTTTATTATAGGAACATATTATGTTTGAATGGCTTGTTGATCCTGAAGCATGGATTTCATTGCTTACTTTGACCGCACTTGAAATCGTCTTGGGTATCGATAACATTATTTTTATTAGTATTTTAGTGGGACGTTTACCGGCGAATCAACGCCAATCTGGTCGCATTATCGGTCTTGGATTAGCGATGATTACCCGTATTTTACTTCTTATTTCTCTTTCTTGGATGATGAAATTAACGGAACCGCTATTCACTTTAGTCGGTCAGGAAATTTCAGGTCGTGATTTGATTTTATTCCTCGGGGGCTTATTTCTGATTGTGAAAAGTACAGGTGAAATCAAAGAAGCGATGCATCCTGAATCACATCATGAAGAAGAGAATAATAAGAAGAAAGTCAGCTATTTAGGTGTGCTAATCCAAATTGCGATTTTAGATATCGTATTTTCTTTAGACTCTGTAATCACAGCTGTAGGGATGGCAAATCACCTTCCAGTGATGATATTGGCAATTATGATTGCAGTAGGTGTAATGATGTGTGCGGCCAAACCAATTGGTGATTTTGTTGATACCCATCCAACATTAAAGATTTTAGCCTTAGCCTTCTTAATTTTGGTTGGCGTAAGTTTAATGGCTGAAAGTTTGGATATTCATATTCCAAAAGGCTACATTTACTTTGCAATGGGCTTCTCAGCAGTAGTTGAAATGCTCAACATCAAAATGCGAAAATCACTTGGTCATTAAATCATATAAAAAGGCGGAACAATGTGTTCCGCCTTTTTTAGTCATTATAGAACACGCCTTTCCCATATAAATACAGCGTGACTTGTTCGCCAGTATGATATTCGTTAATGAGCTCTTCATTGATATTCAATTTATAACCGCTAACATCAATACAAATATTGATAGCTCGTCCTCTTGATTCAATCCGTTTAATCTCACCGTTAAAAGAAGCGCTCGGATCTTGGATTTTTTTCGCAAGAGAGAATTGCTCTGGGCGAAATAGAACTTTACCTTGCGTATGGCTATTTCCTTTATTTTCGATGGCAATTTCACCTAATTGACAGGTCGCGATGCCTTCGTTTTTTAATGTTGCAGGAAGAATAATGTTTTCCCCAATAAATTTAGCAATAGACAAATACTGAGGTGACCAATAGAGCGTTTTAGGTGTCGCAATCTGGAGAATTTTCCCTTCTTGAATCACTGCAATTTTATCCGCATGGCATAGCGCTTCATCACGATCATGGGTCACGAATACGGCAGCGGAACCACTTTCTCTTAATACTTGCAACATATCGTAACGAATTTGATTTCTTAGATGTTCATCTAATGCACTAAATGGCTCATCAAACAGGATTAACTCAGGGCTTGGTGCAAGAGCTCGAGCAAGTGCAACACGTTGCTGTTGACCACCAGAAAGCTGATGAGGGAAACGGTCAGCTAAACTGCTAATGCCCGTCAGTTTCATCACTTCCTGTATGCGTTGTTTTTCCTCTTCAGTTTTCCCTTTACCATCACCTAAGCCATAAGCAATATTGCGGTAAACATTTAAATGAGGGAATAATACGCCTTCTTGTACCACATAGCCTAATTTGCGTTGCTGAGTTGGCACATTCAGATTTTCTTTAAAAATAGGTTGATTCTTTAACCAAATCTCCCCACTTGTAGGTTGTTCAAAACCAGCAATGCTACGCAATAAGGTTGTCTTCCCACAACCAGATGCACCAAGAAGAAAGAGAATTTCACCTTTCTCTAATTGTAGCGAGATGTTATGTAGAACCTGGTGCCCATTAAAGGATTTATTTAAATTTTTAATATCGAGTAATATTGTCATTTTTATCTTTCGTTATTTAAAACCGTATCGTTTCAGTAAAAATACAGGAATCCCTGAAAATAGCACTAACATAATGGCATAAGGGGTAGCGGCCGCATATTGTGCATCGGACGTATATTCCCACACCGCAGTTGAAAGCGTTTTAATGTCATTTGGAGTCAGCAATAGGGTCGCGGTGAGTTCTTTCATTAAGTTTAAGAACACTAAAGCAAAGGCGGCTGCAATCCCTGGCAACATGGCTGGAATAACTAAGGTACGGAAAATATAAAAGTTGCTACGGCCTAAACTTTGTCCTACCTTTTCAATGTTGCTAGACATTTGTTCAAGTGAGCTACGCAAGGTCGTTTGTGCCATTGGAAGATAAAGCATAAAGTAGGCGACGATAACCATGGCAAAGGTTTGGTAAAGGGAATACGCATAGTTGATGGTAAAGAAAACTAACGATAATGCGATAACAAGCCCTGGCACAGCATGAAGTAGATAAGGGATTCGATCAAGCCAAATTGTTAATTTACTGCGATAGCGTACTGCGGCCCATACCAACGGCAAAGCACAAATAACGGTAAGTGCTGCACCAAGGATAGATATGGTCAATGAATTTGTGAAGGCGGTAAAAAATTCTCCAAAATCGACCGCACTTTTAATAGAGCTTCCTACTTTTAGCCAATAAATCAGCATAGTAATCGGTACACCAATACTGAGCATAAAAATGGTTGTAAAGAAGCCCACGATTAAAATTTGTTTTCCTACGGATAGCGTTTTCAACGGATAGGGACGTATTACACCTTTGCCGCTTTGATAGAGCGTTTGTGTGCCTCTAAAACGAATTTCACCCATTACAACAAGGATACAGATCACCATTAACACACCAGAAAGTAAGGCAGCGGTGTTGTTATTAAAGGCCATTTCATATTCTTGGAAAATAGCTGTGGTGAAGGTTTGATAATTTAAAATAGAAACTGCCCCAAACTCTACCAACATATGAAGCGCAATTAATAATATGCTGCTACCGATGGCGGGTTTGAGTTGTGGAAAAATCGCATGCCAAAATGTGTAAGCATAGCTTTTAGCCAATGAAAGGCTCACTTCTTCTAAAGAGCGGTCAAGTCTTTTTAAGGTAGCAGCGACGGGAAGATAGGCAAGCGGGAAAGAACTTAGCGTCATAATCCCAATCGTTCCCCAAAAGCCTTCCACTTTAAAAGTGAGACTGATCCAAGTAAAACAACTCACAAAAGCGGGGATACAAAGGGGGAGCGTCATGGCGACTTGGAAAAAGCCTTTTCCCCAGAAGCGATAACGTTCCAATAAAAAAGCACATGCCGTGCCGAGGATAATGGCAAAAAGCGTGACAAATACCATTAAAAGTAAGGTATTACTGAGCAATTCCCACATTCTTGGACGCCAAAGTAATTCAATGCTGCGAGCCAATCCGACATTTGCTGCTCGCTCAATAACATATAAAAAAGGGAGTAATAATGGCAAACTAATCAGCACGATTAAGGCAATAAGCCAGCGAGGTGGGCGATTAGACACAGAAAAATCCTTTAAAAAATATCAGAGTAGAGTAAATAGTAAAAGGGCGTGTATTACACGCCCTATATTGTATAGCAAATCAAAAATTATTTCAGGCCAGCTTCTTCAATAAGTTTGTTTGCATTGTTTTTGTCTTCAGAAGTCGTTGCTGAAACAACTGGTGCTTCTAATTTTGAGTAAGGTTCCATTTTGAATGGAGAAACTACGTCGGTACGAAGTGGGTATTCTGCACGTACGGAAACAAATGCTTCTTGTCCTTCTTTACTTGCTAAGAAATCGACAAATTTTTTCGCTTCTTCTTTATTTTTAGAGCCTTTTAATACAGCTGCCCCTGAATAAGTTACTAACGCACCAGGATCTTTATGACGAATAAAGTAAAGACGAGTTTTGAGGTTTTCAGCACCTTTTTCTTTTGCCATCGCATACCAGTAATAGTTATTAATTAACGCTGCGGGTACTTCACCATTTTCAACCGCTTGAAGAGCAACGCTGTTTTTCGCATAAAGTTTACCGTTTTCTTTTAAGCCTTTTAACCATTTAAGAGCGGCATCTTTACCTTTCAATTTGGTAATCGCAACCACTTGCTCTAAGAATGCGCCTGAAGTTGGAACGTAACCAATTTTATCTTTCCATTTTGGTGTTGCATAATCTAATACGGATTTTTCCATGTCTTTTTCAGATAATTTAGTGTGATCGTAAACCACAACACGAGAACGACCGCTTAATGCGACCCAGTCTTTTTTCGGTGCAACAGGCACGCCATTGTGTGCAGTTTGTTTAATAGTATCTGCAGAAAGCGGTTCTAATAAGCCTGCATCAGACAGGGCAGCGAAAGGTGCAGTTTGTTCAGAAAAGAATACGTCAGCAGGGGTTTTATCGCCCTCTTCTTTTAATTGACCTGCAAGTTGATCGCTTTTCGCACTGTTTAAGGTCACTTTAATGCCCGTTGCTTTTGTAAATGCATCAGCAACGGCTTGAGAACCTTCTTTGTGTTGGCCGTTGTAAACGGTAATATCTGCAGAAGCGAATCCTGCAAACGCCATTAAGCCAGTTAGTGCGGCAATTTGGAAGTGCTTAATTTTCATGAAAACTCCTTATGTTATTGGGCAAATCGCCCATTTTCTGAAAATAAAAGTTGCCCTATTCTAATCACTTAAAATAGATAATGCAAATAATTATCAGGTATTTTTTCTTATATCAAAATTTCATATCCCATTCCATTTTCTTCCTTTGTTCTATAGTGATTTTTTTACATAATGTGAAGTAGAAATATCTAATAAGGACGGCTATGAATATTCAGCAAATTATTAAGCAACATCATTTGGAACTCTTATTTCAACAAGGTTCTTTCGGCATAGAGAAGGAAAGTCAACGTGTACATGCTAATGGCTCAATTGTGACAACACCACATCCGAAAGCCTTTGGTAATCGTCGCTTTCATCCTTATATTCAAACGGATTTTGCGGAAAGCCAGTTGGAACTGGTGACTCCGCCTATGAAAAAATTAGAGGACACATTACGTTGGCTCTCGGCAATTCATGAAGTCACCTTGCGAACATTACCCGACAATGAATTTATTTTTCCTTTCAGTATGCCAGCCGGTTTACCGCCGGAAGATCAGATTAAGGTCGCTCAATTAGATAATTCAGAGGATGTGGCTTATCGTGAGCATTTAGTTCAATCTTATGGTAAATACAAGCAAATGGTCAGTGGTATTCATTATAATTTTCAGATTGAACCTAAGTTTATTGATGCCTTATTTTATGCGCAAAATGAAACACAAAGTGCGGTTGATTTTAGAAATGATTTTTACCTAAAAATAGCGAAGAACTTCTTACGCTATCAATGGATTCTGCTTTATCTGTTTTCTGCGACACCGACGGTAGAGGAAAAATATTTCAGAGGTAATTCCCCCCTTAAATTGCATCAATATGTGCGCAGTTTACGGTCAGGAAAATATGGTTATGTGAATGATCCGAAGATCCACGTCTCTTATGACAGTTTGCAAGACTATGTTGAGACGTTAGAACACTGGGTGAAATCAGGTGATCTGATTGCTGAAAAAGAGTTTTACTCGAGCGTACGTTTACGCGGTGCGAAAAAAGCGCGAGATTTACTCAAAAATGGAATTCAATATTTGGAATTCCGCTTGTTTGATCTCAATCCGTTTGCACCTTACGGAATAGAACTTAGTGATGCGAAATTCATTCATTATTTTATTTTATTAATGGCATGGCTTGATGATACCGCTGATCAAGAGGGTGTAAAATTAGGCAAAGCACGTCTTGCTGAAGTGGCATGGGAAGATCCAAAAAAGCAAAGTGTTTATGCGGTAGAAGGGGAATTAGTCCTCCTTGAAATGCTTAAAATGCTTGAGCAACTCAATGTAAGTGATGAGATTAAAACCATTGTTAAAGACAAATTAGGACAATTTGCTGATCCAAGCCAAACGCTTTGTGCAAAAGTTGTCTCGGCAATTGAACAGGTCGGCAGTTACCAACAATTAGGGGCTGATATCGCGCAATCCAATAAAGCAAAAGCCTTTGAATGTTTTTATGCATTAAGTGCGTTTGATAATATGGAACTGTCAACACAGGCGTTATTGTTTGATGCAATCCAAAAAGGATTAAACATTGAGATTTTGGATGAACGTGATCAATTTATTAGTCTTCAATTTGGCGAACATTTGGAGTATGTGAAAAATGGTAATATGACTTCTCATGATAGCTATATTTCTCCACTCATTATGGAAAATAAAGTAGTGACGAAGAAAGTGTTAGCAAAAGCAGGTTTTAACGTACCGCAAAGTATCGAATTTACCGATGTGAAAAGTGCGGTCGAAAATTTCCCACTTTTTGAGAATCGAGCCGTCGTGATTAAGCCAAAATCAACGAATTTTGGTTTAGGGATCAGCATTTTCCAACAGGGTGTAACGAATAGAGAAGATTTTACAAAAGCAGTAGAAATTGCTTTCCGTGAAGATAAAGAGATCATGGTTGAAGATTATCTACTTGGCACCGAATATCGTTTCTTTGTGTTGGGTGATCAAACGTTAGCTGTCTTATTACGCGTTCCTGCAAATGTAATTGGAGATGGTGTACACACCGTTGCTGAATTAGTTGCAGCTAAAAATGATCATCCTTTACGGGGCGATGGCAGTCGTACACCATTGAAAAAAATTGCATTGGGAGATATTGAGCAGTTGCAGCTTAAGGAGCAAGGATTAACCGTGAATTCTATTCCTGCAAAAGATCAACTTGTTCAATTACGTGCGAATTCTAATATTAGTACAGGCGGTGATTCTATTGATATGACGGATGAAATGCATGCCAGTTACAAAGAAATTGCGGTAGGGATTAGCAAGGCAATGGGGGCGGCAGTTTGTGGTGTAGATTTAATCATTCCTGATTTGAAACAGCCGGCAGAACCGAGTTTACGTTCGTGGGGTGTGATTGAGGCAAACTTTAATCCTATGATGATGATGCATATTTTCCCATTTAGTGGACAATCTCGACGATTGACAATGAATGTAATTAAGATGCTTTTCCCTGAATTGCCTTAATTTAGTTATCGGGCTTCATCAGTTGGTGAAGCCCGTTTTACATTCATCGTAATTAGGCTAAAATGGAAACAGTATTAACAATTCTAAAATGAAATTTAATGACAGCTTTTACCTTAGAACCTCAAGAAAATGATTGTCTGCAATCCCTTTGCGGTGCATTCGATGAAAATATCAAACTGATTGAGAAAGAATTTAACCTCAATATTTCCCGCAATAATTTTACTTTCACGGTGAAATCTAACGATGAAAGTCCGAAACCTCATTATGAGCAATTAATTGAGCGTGCGGTTAAATTAATCCAGGCATTATATGTAGAGACAGCACCAATTAAGGGGAAAGTGAAAGAACTTGATTTGGAAGATGTGCATATTGCCTTGCAAGAGAGCAGAATGTTATCGCAAGAAGGCAGTGAGTCATGCAGTGAAAATCACGTCTATAGCACCACAATTAAAACCAAGCGAGGTTTGATTAAACCGCGTGGTGAAAATCAAATTCAGTATTTACACAATATTCTTACGCACGATATTAGTTTTGGGATTGGACCCGCTGGAACGGGGAAAACCTTTTTAGCCGTAGCAGCGGCTGTTGAGGCATTAGAACGCCAAGAAATTCGTCGCATTTTGCTGACTCGTCCTGCGGTGGAAGCGGGCGAAAAATTAGGTTTCCTGCCTGGTGATTTAGGACAGAAAATTGAACCTTATTTACGACCACTTTATGATGCGTTATTTGAAATGCTTGGCTTTGAACGCGTACAAAAATTGATGGAGCGTAATGTGATTGAAATTGCGCCATTAGCTTATATGCGTGGGCGTACACTCAATGATAGCTTTATCATTCTAGATGAAAGCCAAAATACGACGGTCGAACAAATGAAAATGTTTTTAACCCGTATTGGGTTTAATTCCAAAGCCGTGATTACAGGGGATGTAACCCAAATCGATTTACCGCGCAGCACAAAATCGGGTTTACGCCACGCCATGGAAGTGTTAAGCAAAGTGTCTGAATTAAGTTTTAACTACTTTGAAAGTAAAGATATTGTACGACATCCTGTGGTGGCAAAAGTGGTACAAGCTTACGAAGAATGGGAAGCTCAAGATGAAATTCGTCGCCAAGGAATCGCAGCGCAGCGTCGAGCTGAACGTGAGCAAAAAGTGCGGTCAGAAAATGAAACGAATTTAGGAGAATAATATGGGCAATATGATTATCGATTTACAACTGGCCTGTGAAAATACAGAAGGTTTGCCATCAGAAGCGCAAATTCTGCAATGGGCAACCACCGCAGTGCAACCAGAAAGTGATAATGTCGAAATGACGGTACGTATTGTGGATGAAGCAGAAAGCCATGACTTGAATTTGACTTATCGTGGAAAAGATCGTCCAACCAATGTATTGTCTTTCCCTTTTGAATGTCCTGATGAAGTGGAATTACCGCTGTTGGGCGATTTGGTGATTTGTCGCCAGGTAGTGGAGCGTGAAGCTATCGAGCAAGAAAAGCCTTTAATGGAGCATTGGGCGCACATGATAGTGCATGGTAGCTTACATTTACTTGGTTATGATCATATTGAAGATGATGAAGCTGAAGAAATGGAAAGTTTAGAAACTGAAATTATGCAGAGTTTAGGCTTTGCCGATCCTTACCTTTCCGAAAAATAATGACGATTTGGAGCAATTATGTATAAAGCCGTATTCAGCGATTTTGATGGTACTTTATTAACGTCGGATCATCGAATTTCGCCTAAAACCTTAGATGCAATTCAACGCATTACAAAACAAGGTATTCCATTTATACCAATCTCTGCTCGTTCGCCGCTTGGTATTTGGCCTTATGCAAAACTCATTGAAAATTACAACATCATTGTGGCATTTAGTGGCGCCTTGATTTTAGATAAAAAAGCTACACCTATTTATTCGGTACAAATTGATTCCGCTGATATCCAAGCCATTAATCAAGTATTAGCAGATCATCCTGCGTTGGGTGTCAATTATTATACTTATGATGATTGCGTCGCTCGCGATTTGGATAATAAATGGGTGATTTATGAGCGTAGCGTAACAGGCATTCAGATTGATCCTTATGATGAAAGTGCGGTCTATTCTCCACATAAAATTCAAATCATTGGTGAAACAGATGAAGTGATTGCTATTGAGCAAATCTTGAAAGAGAAATTCCCACATTTAAGTATTTGCCGTTCTCATGCGAATTTCCTTGAAGTGATGCATAAATCGGCGACAAAAGGTAATGCAGTACGTTTTCTCGAAGATTACTTTCATGTGAAGATGGAAGAATGTGTCGCTTTCGGTGATAACTTTAACGATTTAGATATGCTAGAAAGCGTGGGATTAGGCGTGGCAATGGGCAATGCACCGGATGAGATTAAACGGGCCGCCAATCGTGTCACCGCTTCGCATAATGATGATGGGATTGCATTGATATTGAATGAAATCTTTCCTGAATAAATAAAAGGCGCTTTTTATGAAAAAGCGCCTTATTCATTATAGTGCGGCTAGCGCAGCTTCATAATTTGGCTCATCTTTAATTTCAGACACCAATTCACTATATAACACGTTATTGTTTTCATCTAAGACAATCACTGAACGAGCAGTTAAACCTGCGATTGGACCTGTTGTGATGTTTACCCCTAAGTTTTCATGGACTTCTTTATGACGGAAAGTAGAAAGCGTTTCTACGTTCCCAATACCTTCTGCACCGCAGAATCGTGTTTGTGCAAAAGGTAAATCAGCTGAAATGCAAAGTACCACAGCATTTTTTAAATTAGCTGCTTGTTGATTGAATTTGCGAACCGAAGTTGCACATACACCTGTATCAATACTTGGAAAAATATTTAAAACTTTGCGTTTTCCTGCATAAGTATCAAGCGTGACGTCAGCGAGTTCTTTATTGGTGAGTGTAAGTGCGGTCACTTTCTCTCCTTTTTGGGGAAAGTTGCCGCTTACTTCAATGGGATTACCCATCATTGTTACTTGGGTCATAAAAGCTCCTATTTTTTATTGCTTAAATTAAGCACTTTTTTAAGTGCAGTAAAAAATTTGTCATTTTCTTGTGGCAAGCCAATGCTGATACGTAAGTGATTTGGCATGCCATAACCTACAATCGGGCGAACAATAATGCCTTCGTGCAATAATGTATCATAAATTGGTTTGGCAGGTTGTTTAAAATTAATGGTAATAAAGTTACCTTTAGACGGAATAAAGTCTAAACCATATTGCTGACAGAAGGCTTCATAACGTTTCATTTCTTGGCGATTATTCTCAGCTACTTTTTCAATAAAAGTATCATCGTTCATCACCGCAACCGCACTGGTTAAAGCTAGACTATTACAGTTAAACGGTTGACGAACACGGTTTAATAAATCTGCAATTTCAGAATTAGAGACTGCGTAGCCAATACGTAACCCCGCCAATCCATAAGCTTTTGATAGAGAACGAGAAACGATAAGGTTCGGGTATTTTTCCAGTAATGCAAAAGAATTAACGCGTTCGCTTGGATGAGTAAATTCAGTATAAGCTTCATCTAGTACCACAATCACATTTTCAGGTACTTTGGCCAAGAAAGCATCTAATTCTGCTTCCGTTAAGAAATTCCCCGTTGGATTGTTTGGATTGGCAATAAAAATCAGCTTGGTTTTATCTGAAAGTGCGGTCAAAAATCCGTCCAAATCATGTCCCCAGTCTTTAGCTGGAATTTCTTTAGCAATGGCGTTAATGGCTTTGGTCACTAAAGGGTAAACAATAAAAGCATATTGGGAATAAATCACTTCATCGTGTTCACCCGCAAAGGTGTGGGCAAAGAGCTCTAATAAATCGTTAGAACCATTGCCAAGGGTGATTTGGTTTGGTTGCACACCAAATTTTTTCGCAATAGCTGCTTTAAGTTCAAAACCATTCGCATCAGGGTAGCGAGTTAAATGATCAAGTTGGGCTTGAATGGCTTTTTTCGCACATTCAGGAAACCCAAAAGGGTTTTCATTCGAGGCAAGTTTAACGATACTTGTAATACCTAATTCGCGTTCAAGTTCTTCGAGCGGTTTTCCTGCTTGGTAAGGCGACAGAGATTTTACGCCTTGATTGGCGACGTTGATATATTGCATATGCTTTCCTTATAAAAACGAGCGGGCCTTTCAGCCCGCACGTTGAGTTTAATGAATCAGATAATTAGCTATTTTCAGCTTCAAATTTTTTCATGAATTCAATAAGCGCTTGCACGCCTTCTAATGGCATCGCGTTATAGATAGAGGCGCGCATACCACCTAGCACTTTGTGACCTTTTAAAGCTTGAAGACCGGCAGCTGTAGATTCTGCGACAAATTTAGCATCAAGCTCTGGATTACCTGTTACGAATGTCACATTCATGGTTGAACGGTTTTCTTTAGCCACTACGTTACGATAGAGTTTGCTACTATCAATGTAGTCATAAAGGGTTTGTGCTTTCACTGCGTTACGTTTTGCAATTTCTTTTAAGCCGCCGATTGCTTGAATATGTTTAAAGACCAATGAACAGAGATACCAAGCAAATGTTGGTGGGGTATTGATCATAGAATCCGCATCACGCTGCGTGGCATAATTCCAAATTGATGGGGTAGCTTGGCGAGCATGACCAATCAAATCATCGCGAATAATCACAAGCGTAATTCCTGCCGGACCAAGATTTTTTTGCGCACCCGCATAAATGACACCAAATTTGCTAATATCAATTTCACGAGAAAGAATATTAGATGACATATCTGCCACGAGAATAGCATCACCCACATTTGGTACATCAAAAATTTCCACACCACTGATGGTTTCATTTGGACAATAGTGAACGTAATCGTATTGTTCAGCGATTTCGCTGAAATCAAGATTGGTGATGTGTGTGTGCTCACCATTTTCCACAATGGTAATTTCATCAATTTCAGCAAAATTACGTGCTTCTTTCGCTGCAGTTGCAGACCAGTGACCGCTATTTAAGTAAAGTGCTTTGCCTTTCTCACCAATTAGGTTCATTGGTAATGCCGCGAATTGACCACGAGCCCCACCTTGTAGGAATAACACACGATAGTTATCTGGAATGTGATATACCTCACGTAGATCTTTTTCTGCTTGAGCAATCAATTCCATAAAGTATTTGCCACGGTGACTGACTTCCATTACCGATACACCTTGACCAAGCCAGTTGGTTAACTCAGCTTGTGCTTTTTGTAGTACCTCAGGAAAAATCATGGCTGGACCCGCGCTAAAATTAAAGACTTTTGACATTGTGTTTCCTTATTTTATTGAAATGTATTTTTCTTTTTTACCACTACCAAATAGGATAATCAACTAAATCACAGTGTTTTTTGATCTAACCCATCAATTTTACGTTAAGCTTTTGACGGACAGAAAAAAAAACGATACATTACGTTGAGTTTGTTTTTTAATTTTTAGAGAGTTAATCATGGGAAATGTAAATAAATCCTTCCAAGAAGTATTAGAGTATGTGCGTTTATATCGTTTAAAAAATAAACTTAAACGCGACATAGAAGACAACAACCGCAAAATTCGTGATAACCAAAAACGTGTCTTATTGTTAGATAACTTAAATCAATATATCCATGATGATATGAGCATTGAAGATGTTCGTGCGATTATCGAAAATATGCGTGATGACTATGAAGGCCGTGTTGATGACTATAATATTCGTAATGCGGATCTTTCTACTCAACGTCGAGAAGTGAGCGCGAAAATGAAAGAGCAGAAAAAAGCGCATGCGAAATTAGTAAAAGATACAAATAAAATTACATTATAAAATCCTAAAAGAAATGACCGCACTTTATCGAAGTGCGGTCATTTTTTATGGCATTTTTAGGATGATCTATAAATGATTAAACATCATAGGTGCCTATTACTACAGCTTGATCTAAAATATGCCCTTGCATCGCAAAATGTAGATCATTAAAACGGAATCCTGGTTTGAGGTTTAGTTTAGTATCGAGCGCATACACAATAAGTTCGTAACGATGTAAACAGTTTGGTGGTGCCATACCGCCATAGAATGAGGCTTCTTCAATATCAAATTGACCTAATTTACTCGCCCAAGTGTTTGCACCTTGCACATAATCTGTTGCGGTTTGGCTTTCATTTTCTTGAATAACTGTACGTTCAAGATCTGCAATAAGCCAATGAATCCACACAAAGCCACTCGCCGTAATTGCGTCTTTATCTTCTAAGACAACTGCAAAGGATTTAGTGCCTTGAGGTGCATCATGAATTTCAAACGGGATAGAGTAGGTTGGCATACCATTTGGGCTAAATTGTGTGCCGCGTTTACCATATTTATCTTCAAAGGCACCATTTTGAATGGCTGAACTGGTTACAAACATTGTTTTCTCCTTAATTTCTCACGGAATACACTTTAAATTTGGTGGTTTGAGCAAGGACTTCAAATTTCCCGAAATGTTGTGCTAATAAATCGGGATAGGGAAGAAATGCATTAGCAACGATACGCAGTTCTCCACCTGCCGTCAAATGCCATTTAGCCTGTTGAATAAGTTCTTTCACCGCACGATAAGCAGTGTCGATTCCATCGTGGAAAGGCGGGTTTGAAATAATCAGATTAAATTTCCCTTCAATATGGGAAAAAATATCGCTTGCGATAACCTGACCTTCAAGCTGATTTTCAGCAAGCGTTTGACGAGCAGATTGAATTGCCATTGCATGAATATCAGTCATTGTAACATCCGCTTTAGGATGATGTTTTTTGATCATGGAACCAATGACACCCGCCCCACAACCAATATCTAACACTTTGCCTTGAATTGGTGACGTTAAGGTAGAAAGTAGAAGTGACGTGCCACTATCAAGTTCATTAGCACTGAATACACCTGGCAAACTGAAAATACGGAGATCACCTAACGCATCATTTTGGTAGCATTTCCAATAAGATTGAAGATCAAAGTGCGGTTGTTTTTGTAAGGAAAAATGGTATAAACCGCAACGACGCGCTGAGTCGATTTTGCCAATTTCACCATAAGGTTCAAGCAATTTTTCAGCTGAACGGACGCCACAACGATTTTCACCGATAATCAACACTTCTTGACCAATTTTACTTTTGGCGAGTAGTTGCATCAGCTGAAAATTCACTTCTTGTTTATTCTTCGTCCAATAATAAATAATCAAATCAGATTGCGGCTGAAATTCAACCTCAAAATTGACCGCACTTTGGGTTTTGGCATAATCAAAATACCAACTCCAAACCTGCACAGATTGGCAATGTTTTTGCAATATTTGAGGAAAATCATCATTAATGCCGCCGGCAAGAAGAATTGATTTACCGCTAAAAAGGGGAAGATGGCGTTGTAAAACTTCGCTTTCGAGAGAAATCACGCTTTAAATCCTGTGGTTTATTGGTTAAAATTACGTGTTATTCTAACAAAAGAAAACGATTTAAACGTATTTATTAAGGAATTATTTATGAAAAAAATCATCACCGCAGTCGCAATGGCAAGTTTATTGTCTGGCTGTCAATTAATCGAACAACTTCAAGGTAGCAAACAAAAAACTTCAACCTTACCAACAACAAGCTCAAAAGTTGAATTACCTGCTGCACAAGCGCAAAGCTTAGATGCGCAGTTTGAGCGCATTAAAAAAGGTAACCAAGAAGTGACATTCAACGGCGAGAAATTCTATAAACAAACGAAAGCCTTTGATAAATCAGAAGATCCGCGTTTCTTAAGTGGAGCGGCGAATGTAGATCGTAGCAATCGTAAATTCATTATGAGCGAAACCTATTATTTAAAAGATGTTTCTCATGTTCCTGCATTAACGACAAAATATCTTGATGCAAACAAAAAAGTATGTGAGTTAAAAACAATTGGTAACGCTTCAGATGTTTACTATGCTTGTGATGGTAAAGATTTCCAACGTTTTATCGCCGTGATTTATCAAGCGAAAAACATTCTTTCTTTCCGTAGTTTAAGAGCGTATCAAGAAAAACCAACCGAAGCGCAAGAAAAAGCGATTGTTAAAGGTTTAAGAGATTATCCGTTAGATACTATCGCTCGTTAATCTATGGATAGACGCAATCTTCTTTTAAATGAAATGGGGATAACCCGTTGGCAGCTCTATCGCCCCGAAGTATTGCAAGGGGCGGTTGGTGTGAGAGTGTCTGAACAAGTGAAATTTATTGTGGTGACTAATGATAATCTCTCGAGTTCACCGCTTTTTGCAGATATTCGACTTGCGCTAGAGCTCAAAAAAGAAGATTGCCTTTGCTTGAGTTTTGATCAAATTCAACATATCACATTACAGCATTCGGTGCGGTATTGGTTATTGGCTGAAAATACTGATGAAATCGACCGCACTTTGCCTTATTGCTTAAACGCAGAGCGTGTTTATCGCTCTGTTGATTGGCAACAATTCCAACAAGATAGCCAAGCTAAGCGTGAGCTTTGGCAACAAATCCAACAAATTTAATCATTATGCCTTCTCTTTTTCCTATTGAAGAATGCGATATGGATCGCTTATATGAAATTGAACAAGCTGCACATTTAGTGCCTTGGTCCTTGGGAACATTGAAAAATAATGTCGGCGAGCGTTATTTCAATTTGAAATTAGTGGAGAAAGAGCGAGTGCTTGGTTTTGCTATTTGCCAAATGGTATTAGATGAAGCCACATTATTTAATATTGCGATTGACCCCGCTCAACAAGGAAAGGGCTACGGTTCGTTTTTATTGCAAGGTTTAATGGATAAACTTAAAGAGAAAGGCATTCAAACGCTTTGGCTTGAAGTACGTGAATCGAATCCTGCTCGTTTTCTTTATGAAAAGTTAGGGTTTAATGAGGTTGATATTCGTAAGAATTATTATCCCAAACCAGATGGTGGACGAGAAAATGCTGTCGTGATGGCATGTTATCTCTAGAATGCAAAAGTGCGGTCAATGTTGACCGCACTTTGTTTATCTGAAAAATAAGACGTTACACTTCTTCTGCAGGGAAGACAAATGGATTTAATCCACTGCGAGCAAAGCCTTTTTCTTCCATTTCAATATCTAAGAAAATTGATGCTAAATCATCCGCTACCGCTTCAACATTCGGATCTTTTTCTTGGAACATGATTTTTAAATAGCTTTGGCAATCGCCACAGGTTTCAGCACGAACAAGAGCAAGCTCTTCATTTAATGACCACATTTCAAGATTTTTGTGTTCATTGCAGTTTGTGCATTGTGCGCGCACTAAATTCCATTCACTTTCACAGAGATTGCAGTGCAAATAGCGTAAACCTTGTGAAGTACCGATATGAACAACACTTGACACAGGTGCAGAACCACAAACAGGGCAGTAATGTAGGTTATCTGTGCCTTCTTGGCGGCTGTTATGCGGAATTTGTTGAGCCAATTGTAACCAATAAAGAGAAAGTGCCGCCCAGATAAAGACAGCTTTATCGGTGCTCACCAAATTAAATTCTTGGCTTAAAAGATGGCTAGCCATCTCTTCAAGCTCTTTCTCTGAGGCTTTTTCAAGATTTTCAATGGTAGCAAGAACCTGTTCATTTGCTTTGGGTTTAATGTTATGTAAAATTTCTTTGAGATATTCAATCCAAATGCTTGAGCGTTTAAACGTTTTAGTATTTAACGGTTCAAGTTCATCTAAATTATCGAAATGCTGTTTTTCTAATGGATTTTTTTCAAATACGCTTAATTGGCTTTCCACAACATCTGCAGCAAAGAGTAAATAATCAGCCAATGGATGATCTTTTGCTAATTCTCTTAAACGTTTTGCACGACGTTGATAAAGATTTTTAGGGTTAGCAAATAGCACAGGCGGAATATCGTATGAATTCGTTTTTTGTTTGATTTCGTCTGCAGATAAGATTTTGATACTCATAATAGTCTCTTAAGTATTGATAAGAAAAAGTGCGGTCATTTTAACCGCACTTTTTGATTTTAGCCATTGATACCTTTGAACAATGCCTTGGTTTTTACTTTTTTACCTTCAGCTTCGTTTTTAAGATCTTCTTCTAGCTTAGGAAGTACTTCGTCGTTATACCATTTAGGGTGGTGTTTTTTCGCCCAGCGAACGGTTACCCAACCTTCCACGATACCACGAATGGAGCCTTTCACCCAGAATGCCATGTACATGTGTACCAAGATACCGGTGAACAACATGAATGCACTTAGTGAGTGAAGTAAAATCGCAAAACGCAACACTGGGATAGAGAAGTAGAGTGAGAAATATTGACGCCACATAATGATGCCTGTTACAAGCAAGGTAACCATCGCCAAGTTCAATGTCCAGAATAACATTTTTTGACCAAGGTTATACTTACCGTTATAAGCAACAGCGTGTTCATTTCCTTTCAATACTTCAAGCATGCCTTTTAACCAGCGGATATCGTTTTTCTCTGGAATATTGTGATCCCAGTAAAGATAGCCAAGGAAAATAAAGGCTACGAACATAATGATACCGGTGAACGGGTGAATTGCTCGCGCTAGTTGCGGAGTACCTAAAATCTCAGTTAACCACGCAAAATCTGGGAAGAAGAAAGCCACACCAGTGAACATCGTCATAAAGAAGCAGATTACGAGTAGCCAGTGGCTAAAACGAGCAGGCGTTCTATGACGAATGATTCGAGTATCATTGCTAATCTCAATCTTACTCATCTTTGCCCCCTTTTCTATCTTCTTCTTCAAATTCGTGGTGATGATCTTCCACATCTTCTTCTACGTTTGGACCTACAGTTAAGTAGTGGCCAATTTCAGCAAGTGCTAAACCACCCATTGCCACAGCTGCTACCGGTTTCAAGATATCTTTCCACACAGTGACAGAGAGGTCAATTTGTGGATCTTTAGGAAGACCGGAATAAAGCTCAGGTTTATCAGCATGGTGTAATACATACATTACGTGTGTACCGCCCACGCCTTCAGGGTCGTAGATACCTGCGTTTTCGTAACCACGTGATTTTAAGTCAGCAACACGTTGTTCTGCGTAGAGTTTCATTTCTTCTTTAGAACCAAAACGAATTGCACCAGTTGGACATGTTTTCACGCAAGCCGGTTCTTGGCCTACAGAAACACGATCCACACAAAGGGTACATTTGTACACGCGGTTGTCGTCTGGGTTCATACGTGGAATGTTGAACGGACAACCTGCAATACAGTAACCACAACCGATACATTTATCAGATTGGAAATCCACGATACCGTTCGCATATTGGATGATTGCACCTGGTGCAGGACAAGCTTTTAAACAGCCTGGTTCTGAACAGTGCATACAACCATCTTTACGGATTAACCATTCTAAACGATCATTTTCTTCTACTTCGTTAAAGCGCATTACCGTCCACGCTTTTGCATTGAGATCTACAGGGTTATCGTAGATCCCCACACATTTTGCATTGACGTCAGAGCGGATATCATTCCATTCTGAACAGCCCACCTGACAGGCTTTACAACCGATACAGGTGGATACGTCGATTAATTTTGCTACTTCAACTTTATGATCTCGCGCTTGAGGTGCCGGCGTAAAGCCAGACGTAGCGGAGACCTTGATAATGTCTTGCGATTGAACGCCTTGACCATTTCCTGCCATATTATGCCTCCGCCTTCTCGATATTTACCAAGAATGTTTTATATTCTGGTGTTTGTGTAACCGATTCACCCCAGGATGGTGTTAAGGTATTAGTGGAGAAACCACGGTTACCTTTACCATTTAAGGCTTTCATATTCCAGTGAATTGGAAGACCCACATGGTGTACAGTACGTCCGTCGATTTCTAAATCTTTCAAACGTTTCGTTACGACAGCAACAGCTTTAATATAGCCACGGCGAGAAGTAATTTTCACCATATCACCTTTTTGGATGCCTTTTTCTGCCGCTAATTTTTCACCGATTTCCACGAATTGTTGTGGTTGAGCGATGATATTTAACGCAGATTGAGCTGTCCAACTGTGGAAGTGCTCGGTCAAACGATAGGTCGTTGCCACATACGGGAAGTCTTTGTTTGAGCCGATAAATTCGCGGTCTTCTTTATAGATACGAATTGTCGGATCAGAGACTACTTTTGGATGCAGTGGGTTAGTATCAATTGGGCTTTCAATTGGTTCATAGTGCTCAGGCACTGGACCATTTGCAATTTTATCTACTGCAAATAAACGGCCTACACCTTCTGCAGACATAATGAATGGACCCGCATCAGAACCTGGTGGTTGTGTACCATAGTCAGCCACATCATGCCAGTTCCAGTTTTTACCGTTCCATTTGATTAATTGACGGTGTTTATCCCAAGGATTACCGTTAATATCAAGTGAAGCACGGCTATAAAGGACACGGCGGTTTGCTGGCCATGCGAAGCCCCAACCTAATGTACAACCTAAACCTGAAGGGTCAGAATTGTCACGGTTTGCCATTTGGTTACCTTTTTCAGTCCATTGGCCTACGTATATCCAGTTACCTGCAGAGGTTGTACCATCATCACGTAAGTGAGCGAATCCGTTAAGTAATTGACCTTTCTTATAAACCACATTACCGTTTGCATCTAAAAGATCTTCAAGGGCATAACCATTTAATTCTTTTGCTAACTCTGTGGAGCTTGGTGCATGCGGTTGTGCATAGTTCCAAGTCATCGCTTCGAAAGATTCAATACCACGACCACTTTCTTTTTGATAAAGATGGTGCATTTCTTCACGAATCATAGAAAGAATTTCAACATCTGGTAGTGCTTCACCTGGTTGGTCACAGCCTTTCCAGTGCCATTGTGCCCAACGACCAGAGTTGGCAATAGAGCCATCTTCTTCTGCGAAACAAGTAGTTGGTAAACGGAATACTTCAGTTTGAATATCTGCTGGGTTTACATCGTTTGATTCCCCAAAGTTTTTCCAGAATTCAGAAGATTCAGTTTGAAGCGGATCCATTACGATTAAGAATTTCAATTTACTCATACCTGCAACAGTTTTGTTTTTGTTCGGTAATGAGTTTAATACGTTGAAACCTTGTAAAATCCAACCGTTCAATTTGCCATCATTCATTAACTTAACATGAGTGATAGGATCGTATAAACGATCTGCTTTTGGTAAGAAATCGAAACCCCAACCATTCTCTTTGGTTGCTTTATCGCCATAGAACGTTTTCATCATACTGACGAAGAATTTCGATGTATGACGATAGTAGTTTGTTTGGTTTGGTACGATATCTTTTGGCGTAATCGCATTAATGTATTGCTCGTAAGACGTATCTTTGTCATTCGGTAAACGCATATAACCCGGTAAAGACATCGGCAATAAGCCCATATCTGTTGTACCTTGTACGTTTGAGTGTCCACGCAATGCATTAATACCACCGCCTGGCATACCCATGTTACCTAAGAGTAATTGGATCATTGCCATTGAGCGGATGTTTTGTGTACCAATTGTATGCTCGGTAAAGCCTAACGCATATAAGTGCGTCATGGTTTTATTCGGTGCAGAGGTTTTACCAATTTCTTCACAGATTTGTAAGAAGGTTTTTTGTTTGACGCCTGTGATACGTTCAACCATTTCTGGGGTATAGCGAGAAACATGATCTTTCAAGATATTAATCACACAACGTGGATTTTGTAAAGTCATATCACGTTTAGCAAAACCATTCTCATCAAATTGATAATTCCATTTTGATTTATCGTAAGCACGTTTTTCTTCATCAAAACCTACGAATAAACCATCTTCAAATTTGAAGCCTTCATCAACTAAGAATGAAGCATTGGTATAGTGTTTAACGTATTCGTGTTGAATTTGATTCGTTTCCAATAAATAATGGATCACACCCATTAAGAATGCGATATCAGAACCGGAACGAATTGGCGCATGAAGGTCAGCTACAGATGCTGTACGGTTAAAGCGAGGGTCAACTACGATGATTTTTGCACCGTTTTTCTTCGCTTCGATCGCCCAACGGAAGCCAACAGGGTGAGCTTCAGCAGGGTTACCACCTTGAACAATAATAAGATTGGCGTTTTTGATGTCAACCCAGTTGTTTGTCATGGCACCGCGACCAAATGATGGAGCAAGACTTGCTACCGTTGGTCCGTGTCAAGTATTCGCTTGGTTACACATCGGCACCATGCCCAACATCCGCACCCATTTATGAGTAAGAAGTGCGGCCTCGTTGCTCATGGCGGAGGCGGTCATAATACCTGTAGATGTCCAACGGTTAACGGTTTTGCCACTTGCATCTTTTTCAACAAAGTTAGCATCACGGTCATCTTTAAGTAAACGAGAAACGCGTTTGATTGCTTCTTCCCAAGAAAGACGAACCCATTTGTCAGAACCCGGTGCGCGGTATTCAGGGTATAATGCACGGCTTTCACTATTAACATAGTCCAACGCGCCAGCACCTTTAGGACATAATGCCCCACGGCTTACCGGATGGTCTGGGTCACCTTCAAGGTGGAATAATTTAGAACGGGTATTGGTGCCTGTATGGCTACTTAAGGAATCGTAAGGTTTACCTGTGCTATATAACAACATACCACAGCTTACAGCACAATATGTACAGGTGTTACGAGATTCAAATGCTCGTAATAGTTTATATTCGCGTGGCGCTGCCAAAACCGATGAAGGGGCAAACCCCAACATTGCCGCAGACGTCCCCGCCATACCACCTGCACAGATCTTAAAGAACTTACGTCTAGAGACCTGCATAATCACTCCTTCATAACGGCGAACCGTTAAGATATTTTGATAGTATAAATTCGTATAGATAATTTATTTGATTTTGTTAAAATAACGTATCAGCCATTAAATCGGTTATAACAATGACCAATTTAAACGGAGATAATTTTAACTATTTTTTAACCGAAAAGCTATAATCAATCCTTGTTATAATGGCTTAAAAAATTGAGCTAGATCACAAAATGAACGTTATTTGTTAAGAAAACGTAACATTTTTGATGAGGCCATTTTATTGGAATAACATCATGCACTGGGTAATTCAAAAAACGATCAGTTTCTTTAAAAAAACATCAGAAAATCAGACCGCACTTTGTTGCGAAAAACAAGATAATTTAGCTGCTGAAGTCCCCGTTTCACTTGTTTATAATGGTATTGCACATACCGTCATGATGTGCTCTCCGCAAGATTTAGAGGATTTTGCTTTAGGTTTTTCACTCGCAGAAGGTATTATTGAGAACAAAGCAGACATTTATGGTATTGATGTGGTGGAAGTATGCAATGGCATTGAAGTGCAAATTGAATTATCTAGCCGTCAATTTGTGGCATTAAAAGATCATCGTCGTACTTTAACGGGAAGAACAGGATGTGGTATTTGCGGCACAGAACAAATCTCACAAGTCTATAAAAAATTGCCGAAATTAGACCATACTTTCCAGTTTAATTTAAATTTATTAGATGGCTGTTTAGAACAATTACAAGCTAATCAAGCACTCGGAAAAGAAACGGGAGCAACGCATGCAGCCGCCTTTTTTGATTTATCTGGTCATTTACTGGCGATTCGAGAGGATGTCGGGCGGCATGTAGCGCTAGATAAATTAATCGGTTGGCATGCTAAACAGAACCAACCTCAGGGATTCATCCTTGTTTCAAGTCGAGCCAGTTATGAAATGGTGCAAAAATCGGTGGCTTGTGGTATCGAATTACTTGTCGCGATTTCTGCCGCAACAGATCTTGCTGTCAATATGGCCGAACAACACAATCTCTCCCTTATCGGCTTTGCTCGCCCTGGAAAAGCGAATATCTATGCAGGGAAAGAGCGGTTGGTTTTAGTTTAGTTTCATATGTTGAAAACAAGTGCGGTCAAAATATCATAATTTTTGATCGCACTTTGTGTATTTCTGTTATTCTTTTGGCGATTTACCCTCTAAGAGTACTTCAGCAACCCAACGTTGGGTAAGGCGTTTGCCTTCTTGATCTGTACCAAATTTCATAAAATCAATATCCACCAATTTTAATTTGCTAGCTGGTAAGAAACCAGGTGCAGGTTCTGCATGGATATTGGTTGGAAGTTGATAAGAGTCTGATTCTTTCCACGGAATTTCTTGTGCTTCTTTGCTTAGCACGAAATCCATAAACAGTTTGGCATTATCAAGGTTTCTCGATCCTTTAATGATGCTTGCCCCGCCTAAAGAATAGCCTACGCCTTCGCATGGTAAAATGCCTTCAACTGGCGCACCATTTTTCTTCTCACGCGGGTAAACCAGCATAAAACCTAAATCAATCGCCACGGTACCGTTAGCCAAATAATTGCTTGCTAGGCCTGTTTTGGTATGTTGCATGAGATTGGGTTCTAGTTTTTTCAGATAATCAAAGGCTTTTTCTTCTCCCCATAATGTGGAAAAAGTACTGATAAGTGAGTAACCCGTGCCGGAAACACGTGGATCCGGATATTGAATTTGCCCTTGATATTCAGGTTTTAGTAGATCTGCATAACATTTTGGTGCAGGAATATTCAATTCTTTTAATTTTTTAGTATTGACCCCAATGCCAAGTTCCATTAAGTAAATTGCAGAGGTGAAATTGCCGCGTTGCTCCATTAAAGATTTAAACTGCGGCATGATGTCTTTTTGTAATGGGGAGCGATAGGATTCAAGTAAGCCTAATTCTGCAGCTTGAAGATGGGGTTCAATTGTGCCACCAAACCAGAAGTCAGCTTGTGGGTTTTCTTTTTCAGCTTTAATTTTGCCTAATACGACGCCTGTACTATTACGTACAAATTGTGTATCTACATTGTATTTTTTACTAAAGGCTTGCGTGACTTTTTCGCATACAACGTTTTGTACGCTGCAATAAACAGTGAGTTTTCCTTCAGCCTGTGCGTGAGAAGTGTACGCGAGGGCGGTTAGGGCTGAAAGTGCGGTTAATTTTAGCGTTGTTTTAATTGACATTGTGTCTCCTTTAACTTCGTCAATGTTTAGTAATTATTTGATATTGCTAATATAAAGGGGCGGAGTAAATTTGTAAATATTAGGTTGTTTAAAAATATAATTCCCACTATAATCCCTGTAAATTTAACCAGATTAAAATAGAGCAATGGATATTTCAGAATTACTTGATGGCTTGAATGATAAACAACGTGAAGCAGTGGCTGCACCGCTTGACAATTACCTTGTGCTTGCAGGTGCAGGAAGTGGTAAAACTCGCGTCTTGACTCATCGTATTGCTTGGTTGATTGCTGTAGAAAATATTTCTGAAGGCAGCATTATGGCAGTTACTTTTACGAATAAAGCCGCTGCTGAAATGCGCCATCGTATTCAAGATACCTTATCCAAACATGCTCAATCGAATCTATTTGGTATGTGGATTGGCACATTCCATAGCATTGCCCATCGATTATTACGCGCTCACCATTTAGATGTAAACTTGCCACAAGATTTCCAGATTTTGGATTCTGAAGACCAACTTCGTTTAGTAAAACGCTTGATGAAATTGCACAATTATGATGATAAAGCATTTCCACCGAAACAAGCGTGCTGGTATATCAATAATAAAAAAGATGAAGGTTTAAGACCGCAAGATATTAATGATTTTGGTGATCGCCAGGAAAAAGAGTGGATTAAGATTTATCAAATTTATCAAGATACTTGTGATCGTGCGGGCTTGGTGGATTTTGCTGAATTGTTAATTCGTGCGTATGAATTATTTGCTAAAAAGCCTGTGATTTTGCAACGCTATCAGCAACGTTTTCAGCATATTTTGGTGGATGAGTTTCAAGATACCAATAAAATCCAATATGCCTGGATCAAAATTCTTGCTGGTAATACGAGCAAAGTGATGATTGTGGGCGATGATGACCAATCCATTTATGGTTGGCGTGGTGCACAGATCGAAAATATTCAAAAATTCCTAAAAGATTTCAACGCTGAAACTATTCGTTTGGAGCAAAACTATCGTTCTACCGGCAATATTCTAAAAAGTGCCAACCAACTTATTTCGAATAATAGTGATCGCCTCGGTAAGAATTTATGGACCGACGGTGAAATGGGTGAGCCAGTGGGTATTTATGCGGCATTTAATGAGTTAGATGAGGCGAAATTTGTGGCTTCTCAAATCCAAAATTGGGTAGATGAAGGTGGGAAATTAGATGATTGTGCTGTTTTATATCGTAGTAATAGCCAATCTCGTGTCATTGAAGAAGCGTTGATTCGTTGTCAAATTCCTTATCGTATTTACGGTGGGATGCGATTCTTCGAGCGCCAAGAAATTAAAGATGCATTGGCATATTTACGTTTAATTAATAATCGTCAAGATGATGCCGCGTTTGAACGTGTGATTAATACGCCTACACGCGGTATTGGTGATCGTACTTTAGATGTGTTACGAAATTTAACCCGTGAACGTCAAATTACCTTATGGCAAGCTGTGCAAGTGGCCACACAAGAAAATATGCTAACGGGACGTGCTTCAACCGCCTTGTTACGCTTCCAAGAGTTGATTAATTCTTTACAGGTGGATACAGCCGAGATGCCACTGTTTGCAAAGACTGATTTCGTGATTAAACATTCTGGTTTATACGATATGTATAAACAAGAAAAAGGCGAGAAAGGTGAAGTGCGTATTGAAAACTTAGAAGAATTGGTGACGGCAACCCGAGAATTTATCAAACCTGATGAAGCAGAGGATATGACCGAACTTACCGCCTTTTTAACTCATGCTTCTTTAGAAGCGGGAGAAGAGCAGGCTTCGCCGCATCAATCTTGTGTAGAAATGATGACCTTACACTCTGCAAAAGGCTTGGAGTTCCCGCGCGTATTTATGGTGGGGGTAGAAGAGGGGGTATTCCCAAGTTTCCGTTCATTTGAAGAGCCTGGTCGTTTGGAGGAGGAACGTCGTCTTGCTTATGTGGGCATTACTCGAGCTAAGCAAAAACTCACCATTTGTTATGCTGAAAGTCGTCGTGTTTACACGAAAGAAGAACGCCATTTGCCTTCACGATTTATCACAGAATTGCCACCAGAGTGTATTCAAGAAATCCGTTTGCGAGGAACGGTGACTCGAGTATTAAACCAAGCGAAAGTAGGGAGTTTAAGCATGAGTTTGCCAGAAAATGAATGGAAAATGGGGCAAAAAGTGAAACATGAAAAGTTTGGTTTTGGCACTGTCATAAACGTTGAAGGCTCAGATAATAACACTCGTTTACAAATTGCTTTCCAAGCTCAAGGCATTAAGTGGCTGATTGCGCATTTGGCAAAATTAGAAAAAGTGCGGTAGAATCGGGAGGATTTTATTGCAACGAGTATGAATATTAGTGTTCATATTCAATATGCCAGTGCGAAAACGTTCGCAGAAACGACCGCACTTTTATCATGTGGGAAGTAGATGTTTAAATTTATTTTAAAACGTATTTTAATGGTGATTCCTACCTTTATCGCCATTACTTTTGTGACTTTTGCTCTCATTCATTTTATTCCGGGTGATCCTGTGGAGATTATGATGGGAGAGCGAGGTTTAACGCCCGAAGTTCATCAACAAATGATGAAGCAACTTGGTCTGGATTTACCGTTGTATCAGCAATATTTCAACTATATTGGCAATGTGATACAAGGCGACTTTGGTGAATCATTCCGTACTCGACAACCTGTACTGACTGAGTTTTTCACACTCTTTCCTGCGACGTTTGAATTAGCTTTCTTTGCGCTATTTTGGTCGTTAATTGCGGGTATTACGCTCGGAACGATTGCTGCCGTCAAGAAAGATAGCTGGATTTCTCATACCGTAACAGCGATGTCCTTAACCGGTTATTCCATGCCAATTTTCTGGTGGGGATTGATTTTGATCTTATATGTTTCACCTTGGTTTGGTTTGCCACAAGGGGGACGTTTAGAAGATAGTTTCTGGATCGATACACCAACCGGTTTTATGTTAATCGATACTTGGCTTTCAGGTGTGCCAGGCGCTTTTGAAAATGCAGTTAAGTCATTGATTCTACCCGCTATTGTATTAGGTACTATTCCACTTGCAGTAATTACTCGAATGACACGTTCTTCAATGTTGGAAGTGTTAGGCGAAGATTATATTCGCACTGCAAAAGCGAAAGGCTTAAGTTATACCCGAATTGTCATTTTTCATGCGCTACGCAATGCACTTATTCCCGTAGTGACCGTTGTGGGCTTGATTGTAGGACAGTTATTATCTGGTGCGGTTTTAACCGAAACGATTTTCTCATGGCCGGGCATTGGTAAATGGATCATTGATGCGATTACCAATCGCGATTATCCCGTCTTACAAGGCGCCGTGTTGATTATTGCTACAATTATTATTGTGGTTAATTTGACGATCGATTTACTTTATGGCGTGGTAAACCCACGTATTCGCCATCAATAAGGAGCCTTATTAATGACGGAACAAACTTTATCTATTGAAACCTTTGCTCCTCGAACACCGTTGCAGGAGTTTTGGTTTTATTTCAAACAAAATAAAGGGGCGGTGATTGGACTCACTTTTATCCTTGCTTTGGCATTAATCAGTATTTTTGCCCCTTGGATAGCACCTTTTGATCCTATCGAACAAAATCGTTCAGCTTTATTGCTACCACCAGCTTGGTATGACGGTGGTAATTCTGCTTATTTACTGGGTACAGATGACATTGGTCGAGATATTCTTTCTCGCATTATTTATGGTACGCGCATTTCTGTTTTTGCGGGTTTCATTATTGTGATTTTATCTTGCATTTTAGGGACGAGTCTTGGCTTACTTGCCGGCTATTATGGCGGGGCATTAGATACATTAATTGTTCGTTTTATTGACATTATGTTGGCTATCCCAAACTTGCTTTTAACCATTGTGGTGGTGTCAATTTTAGAGCCTTCTTTAACGAATGCGACGTTGGCGATTGCCGTGGTTTCGATTCCAAGTTATGTGCGCTTAACACGTGCGGCAGTATTAAATGAGAAAAACAGAGATTATGTCACCTCTTCTCGCGTAGCGGGAGCAAGCGTATTACGTTTAATGTTTATTGTCATTTTGCCGAATTGCCTAGCACCTCTCATTGTACAAATGACGATGGGGATTTCTAACGCCATTTTAGAATTAGCGACTTTAGGTTTCTTAGGTATCGGCGCAAAACCACCCACACCAGAATTGGGTACTATGTTATCTGAATCACGTAGCTTTATGCAGGCTGCAAACTGGTTGGTTACCATTCCGGGTTTAGTGATTTTATCGCTTGTTTTAGCATTTAACTTAATGGGCGACGGGTTGCGTGATGCGCTCGATCCAAAATTAAAACAATAGGGGGCAGAATGGCATTATTAGATGTAAAAGAGCTTTCTGTTCATTTTGGTGATGAAAAAGCACCTTTTAAAGCGGTGGATCGTATTAGCTACCAAGTTAATCAAGGCGAAGTGTTAGGTATTGTCGGCGAGTCAGGTTCAGGAAAATCAGTAAGTTCCCTTGCTGTGATGGGCTTAATTGATTTTCCAGGGCGTGTTTCAGCGAAAGGCCTAGAATTTGGAGGAAAAGATCTTTTAAGCTTACCGCCAAAAGAAAAGCGGAAATTAGTTGGCGCAGATATTGCCATGATCTTCCAAGATCCAATGACAAGCTTAAATCCGGCTTATACGGTGGGTTTCCAGATTATGGAAGCCATTAAAGCGCATCAGGGTGGCAGCAAAAAAGAGCGCCGTGAGCGCACCTTAGAGCTATTACGTTTAGTCGGTATTCCTGATCCTGAATCACGTATTGATGTCTATCCGCATCAGCTTTCTGGCGGGATGAGCCAACGCGTTATGATTGCTATGGCGATTGCATGTAAACCGAGATTGCTCATTGCAGATGAACCAACCACCGCACTGGATGTGACCATTCAAGCTCAAATTGTAGATTTGTTGCTTGAGTTACAGCAAAAAGAATGTATGTCGTTGATTCTGATTACGCACGATCTTGCGTTAGTCGCAGAAGCGGCGCATCGTATTATTGTGATGTATGCAGGACAAGTAGTGGAAGAAGGACGAGCAGAAGATATTTTCCGTGAACCAAAACATCCTTACACTCAAGCGTTATTGCGTTCTTTACCGGAGTTTGCAGAAGGTAAATCTCGTTTGCAATCTTTACCCGGAGTGGTGCCAGGTAAATACGATCGCCCACAAGGCTGTTTGTTAAATCCACGTTGTCCGTATGCAACGGATCTTTGTCGAAGTGTGGAACCTGAATTACGCCAAGTAGGAAATCGACAAGTTAAATGTCACACCCCATTAAATGCTCAAGGAGAACCAAGCAATGTTTGATGTCGCACAAGAAAATGCACCATTGCTCAATGCCATTGGGCTGAAAAAATATTATCCTGTGAAAAGAGGCATGTTTGCGAAAACACAGCAAGTGAAAGCATTAGATGGCGTGTCTTTTTCCTTAGAGCGAGGTAAAACCCTTGCCGTAGTGGGTGAGTCTGGTTGTGGTAAATCGACACTTGGTCGTCTTTTGACGATGATAGAAGAACCGACAGAAGGCGAGTTATATTATAACGGACAAAATTTCTTAGAGAATGATCACGAAACGAAAGCATTGCGCCGTCAGAAAATCCAAATCGTGTTTCAAAACCCTTATGCATCACTAAATCCGCGTAAGAAAATCGGCACAATTTTGGAAGAACCTTTAGTCATTAATACCAATCTATCGGCTAAAGAACGTAAAGAAAAAGTATTGTCCATGATGGAAAAAGTAGGATTGCGAGCAGAGTTTTATGATCGCTATCCACATATGTTTTCGGGCGGACAACGCCAGCGTATTGCGATTGCTCGAGGTTTAATGCTTGATCCTGACGTGGTTGTAGCGGATGAACCAGTTTCAGCGTTAGACGTATCTGTTCGTGCGCAAGTGCTGAATTTGATGATGGATTTACAAGTTGAGCTTGGTTTATCTTATGTGTTTATTTCCCATGATCTTTCGGTGGTTGAACATATTGCTGATGAAGTGATGGTGATGTATTTAGGTCGTTGTGTTGAAATGGGCACAAAAGAGCAGATCTTTAAAAATCCACAGCATCCTTATACGCAAGCGTTACTTTCGGCAACGCCAAGATTGTCACCTGAATTACGTCGTCAACGGATTAAATTAACCGGAGAATTGCCAAGTCCAATTAATCCGCCAAAAGGTTGTGCATTTAATCCGCGTTGTTGGAAAGCAACGGATAAATGTCGAAATGAGCAGCCTAAATTGGAAAAATATCCTGATGATAAGCTCATTGCTTGCTTCCATCTCGATTAGAAAAGATAAAAGAAAATGACCGCACTTGAGTAAGTGCGGTCATTTTTTTAGATATTTTGAGAACGATAGCGGAAATTAAAGAAGACGAAGATACCGAGTGCAATAATGGCTAACGCTGCACCACTAAAGCCAATGTATTCAAGTCCTACATGTCGCATAATTTGATTCCCGAAGAGCGCTCCCGCACCAATCCCCGCATTAAAAATACCCGAGAAAATGGCTGTTGCTACATCAGTGGCATCGGGGGCAAGTTGCAATACACGCATTTGTAGTGCTAAACCAATGCAGGAGATGCCAATTCCCCAAATAAAGGATAAGGCAAACATTGTTGCGGTATAGCCAGCTGAAGTAAGCATAAATCCTAAAGAAAGCGCTAATAACAGTATCGCATGGATAATAAATTGTGCGGCACCTAAACGGTATAATCGATTAAAAATCACACTCGCTGTTACACCTGAAATACCAAAGACCAAGAGAATCATTGTGGCTAGATTAGGATCCATCTGTCCAATTTGAATCATAAATGGCTCAATGTAGGTGTAGGCTGTAAAGTGGGCCGAAATAATAATTACCGTGGTTGCATAAAGTCCAATAAGTAATGGACGTTTTGCCAAAATCGGCAGACTAGAGAGTGAGCCGGCATTTTTACTCGGTAACATTGGTAATAAACGAATAATCAAGAACATTATCATCAAAGCTAATATACCAATAATCGCAAAGGTAACGCGCCATCCCACAAGTTGACCGACTAGTCGTCCCAGTGGCAAACCGAGAATCGTAGCCAGTGATGTACCAATGGCTAACATACCAATGGCTTGTGTCTTTTTATTTTTAGGCGCAACGCGCATCACTAAAGAGGCAGTGATGGACCAGAATACGGAATGGGCCAACGCAATACACATACGGGCAATAAGAAGAATCCAATAATTCCATGCAATTACAGAAAGAATATGCCCGATGATAAAAATGATGAAAAGCTTAACGAGTAAGCTTTTACGTTCCATTTTTCCTGTGGCGAGCATTGCGGGCAGGGACATGATGAGAACAGTCCACGCATAAATGGTCATCATTAATCCGACATCAGAGGTTTGCATATTAAAGCTTTGCCCAATATCGGTGAGTAACGCAACGGGCACAAATTCCGTAGTATTAAAAATAAAAGCGGCGCAAGCCATGATAACTACGCGCCAAAATTGAGTTTTTTCTGCTTTTTGGTAAAACGACATTATTTTAATTTCTCTTTAATTAATTCCTTAAGTTGATGGCGGAAATTTTTATCAATATTTAACTTATATTGTGGGGCGTAACAGCTATCGAAAAAACGAATAGGTAACGCAAGTTTTTTGTATTTTTCGTTAGTCGATCTTAAAGTTAAATTGACGTCGCATTGTACATTATCTAAATCAATGGCTCCAGAACCTTCACCTAAAAGTGCGGTTGTTTTTAAGCTTATTTTATCTACTTTGAGTAAGTGGTTTTCAAGCGAAAGATTTGATTCAAAACGCTCGTAAGGCGTATTCATATTTCTGCTCGCAGTTAAATCACTGTTATAATTAATTGGTAAATACTGTGCTGCCATATCTAATAAATTCAATCCTAAAAGCTCGCCATCACGTGCATTAAAATCAAATTTCCCTTCGATTAATTCTGAATTTGTAAAGGCTAATTGAGTGTTAAAATCACTCGTGCCTGTCATGGTTTGTGGAAAATTGAGTAAAGCTAACAACTGCTTTAAAGGAAAATTTTTACCAGAAAAATTAACCACGCTTTTTTGTAGATAGCTATTAAATTTAAGTATGGCAAGGCAATTCGTGGCGCATATCGGTCGAATGTAAGCAATGGCCAGTTTTTGTGGTTTTGTTAGATCTGCATGAATTTCAATATAACCCAATTTTTGCTGATTAAGTTGAACATCATCAAATTGAATAAGAGATTCCCCTTTTTGACGAAGGGCTATATTGCCTTTGTTAAAAATAAAATCAAATGTGGTGGCATTGCCATAAACTGGCTTTTCAAGTGTTACCCAAACGTGATGGGTACCATTTAAAATAAGATCTTTTCTTAAAAATTGTTTGAGTGGAAAATCCGAAAATGCCATGCGAATATTGGCTGAATTTAGCGCATTCTCGGTAAAACTAGCTTGCTGAATTTGAATTTCATCAAGCATCGGATTGCCAAAAATAAATGAAAAAAAGGATAATTTTCCTTCAATTTTTTTTGCAGAAACAGCGTGGTATTTAACTTGTTCTAAGGAAATAGAGAGATGAGGAAAGAAGCTAAGACTAACTGCTTCAAGTTTTATATCACGTCTTGCAAATTGTTCGACAACCAGTGTTTTTGCTTGTTGAAGTTGAAGATAAAAAAAGAAAAAGATCGCAAACAGTACGATCGACAGGCTAATTGCGATCTTTTTCATTGATTAGTCCTCATTAATTCGACTCGCTACCGCATTTTGCTGATGTTTATATTTGGCATCTTTACGGCTAGTGTAAGGGCGCGCTGCCGAGCCGCTTAACACTTCGAAACTCAATGCGCCAATCACCATATTAGGACGCAATGCTAAAGGTAATTTGCCAGAATTGTAGAATTCCAACACAATTTTACCTTCCCAACCTGGGTCGATACGATGAGCGGTAACATGCACCATTAAGCCTAAACGGGCAAGAGAGGAACGACCATCTAACCAACCGATAATATTGGCAGGGAGTTTCACCGACTCTAATGTGGTTGCTAAGGCTAATACACCAGGGTGTAAGAAGAAGGCCTCATCATCTCCAATAATAATTTCATCACTCATGACTGATTCAAGTTGAGCTGAGACTTCTTCTTTCGGGCCACTTAAATCAATGTAAGGGGCAGAATGTTCACGAAATACGCGAAATGAATTGCCTAAACGCACATCAATGGTTGCACCATTGATTTTGTCGTTATCAGGACGAGGCGTTAACGAAATAAGACCATTATCCAAATAGCGTTCGATATCGGTATCGCAAAGACGCATGATTTTTCCTATTTTTCGTTTAATAAATGCAGAATTTGAGCTTTTAACATATTAATCGCAATACGGTTCTTGCCGCCACGAGGAATCACGATATCCGCATATTGTTTGGATGGCTCAATAAATTGTAAGAACATTGGACGAACGGTTGCGCGGTATTGGTCAATTACAGATTGTAATGAACGACCACGTTCTTCCATATCCCGTTGTAAACGACGGATAAAACAAATGTCTAATGGGGTATCTACGAAAACAGAAATATCAGCCAATTGGCGAACTCGCTCATCAGTGAGCAATAAAATCCCTTCTAAAATCACAATTTTTTTCGGGGTGAAGTGTTTGGCTTCGTCTGTTCTAGTGTGATCAACATAACTATAGACCGGAATATCGACAGCCTTTCCATTTTTTAAATCTTTTAAGTGTTGAATGAGTAACTCTCTATCCATTGAATTGGGGTGGTCATAGTTGGTTTTGACTCGAACACTCATCTCCAAATGGCTTTGATCTTTATAGTAGCTGTCTTCAGCAATAATTCCGATTTCTTCGCAACCTAAATCGTTACAAAGCTCTTTATGAACAGTAGAAGCAATAGAACTTTTGCCTGAAGCCGATGCGCCGGTAATGGCAATAATGATGCAAGATGAGTTTGACATAAAAAAAACTAAAATTTAGAAAGGTAAGAACTAAAGGAAATTATAAAGAAAAATCCGTTTAAATTCATCTTTCTTTTTCTTATATTTTTTCAAATTTGTGAAGCGCTTCACGGAAATTTTTTCCATTTTCATTTAACATTCATTCGCTTCCCTTATTTCATCTGTGTTATTTATAAGGAGTGTAAGATGAAAAAGAATAAAATTTCTCTCTCTATTTCAACCGCACTTTTAGCTGCAGGTTTCATAACATCATCCGCTGTTAATGCTCAAGGGCGTTTGGTGGTATATTGTAGTGCAACCAATATTCTGTGTGAAACGACAACGAAAGCCTTTGGCGAAAAATATGATGTGAAAACTTCATTTATTCGTAATGGTTCAGGTAGTACTTTTGCAAAAGTTGAAGCAGAAAAAAATAACCCACAAGCAGACGTGTGGTTTGGCGGTACGTTTGACCCTCAAGCACAAGCTGCAGAGTTGGGTTTAATCGAACCTTATAAATCTAAACACATTGATGAAATCGTGGAACGTTTTCGTGATCCAGCGAAAACCAAAGGTCACTATGTGTCATCTATCTACATGGGTATCTTAGGCTTTGGTGTGAATACTGAGCGTTTAGCAAAATTAGGGATTAAAGAAGTACCAAAATGCTGGAAAGATTTAACCGATCCTCGCTTAAAAGGCGAAGTCCAAATTGCTGATCCACAAAGTGCGGGTACAGCATACACCGCATTAGCGACTTTCGTTCAACTTTGGGGCGAAGATAAAGCCTTTGATTTCTTAAAAGCATTACATCCAAATGTCTCTCAATATACAAAATCAGGTATCACGCCATCTCGTAATACAGCACGTGGAGAAGCCACTATAGGGGTTGGTTTTTTACACGATTATGCACTTGAAAAACGTCAAGGTGCGCCGTTGGAATTAGTGGTGCCTTGTGAAGGTACCGGCTATGAGTTAGGTGGCGTAAGTATCTTAAAAGGTGCGCGTAACATTGATAACGCAAAATTATTCGTGGATTGGGCATTATCTAAAGAAGGTCAAGAGTTAGCATGGAAACAAGGTGACTCTTTGCAAATCTTAACTAACACCACCGCGGAACAATCTCCAACAGCGTTTGATCCAAACAAACTTAACCTGATCAATTATGACTTTGAAAAATACGGTGCGACCGAACAACGCAAAGCCTTAATTGAAAAATGGGTTCAAGACGTTAAATTAGCGAAATAGTACTTAAAGTGCGGTTGAAAAACATGAGATTTTTTGACCGCACTTTGCATTTTAAACCCACAAGATGGGTTACTACGATGAGTGCCAACTCATCTTATTCTTATAAAGACACAGGAGTGAATCAATGAAAATGTCTAACGTTGCTTTAGCACTTTCTGGTGTTGTATTTGGTGGCGTGTTACTGAGCTCTCACGCATCTGCTGCAGAAGGGCGTTTAGTGGTTTATTGCAGTGCGCAAAATACGATGTGTGAGCAAGAGACCATGGCTTTTGAGAAAAAATATGGTATCAAAACCAGTTTTATTCGTGGCGGTACGGGCACAATTTTAGCCAAAATTGATGCAGAAAAAGACAACCCTCAAGGGGATGTGTGGTATGGCGGTACGCTTGATCCTCATTCTCAAGCGGGTGAAATGGGCTTACTTGAAGCGTATAAGTCACCAAATCTTGCACAAATTCCTGAACAGTTTAGAGACCCCGCTAAAATTAAAGGAAACTATTCCTCCGCGATTTATCTCGGTGCATTAGGCTTTGGTATCAATCCAGAACGTTTGAAAAAACTCAATTTACCGACACCAAAATGTTGGAAAGATCTCGCCAATCCTGCGTATCGTAATGAGATCCAAGCAGCCGATCCACAAAGTTCTGGAACAGGTTATACTCAGTTAGCGACCTATATCCAACTTTGGGGTGAAGATGAAGCGTTCAAATATCTCAAAGAACTCAATAAAAACGTTTCCCAATATACCAAATCAGGTAATACCGCAACCCGTAATACGGCACGTGGCGAAACCGCAATCGGAATTGGTTTTTTACATGAATATTCTTTAGAGAAAGCAAAAGGTGCCCCTGTAGAATTAGTCGTACCTTGTGAAGGTACCGGTTATGAAATCGGCGGCGTGAGCGTGATTAAAGGTGCAAGAAACCTTGAAAATGCGAAATTATTTGTGGATTGGGCGTTATCAAAAGAAGCCCAAGAGTTAACCTGGAAAAAAGGGGAAGCGTATTCTATTTTAACCAATAGCACCGCTGAGCAATCGCCTTATGCGCTCGATTTTAAATCCATTAATTTAATTAATTATGATTTTGACAAATATGGCTCAAGTGATTTACGTAAACGTTTGATCACCAAATGGGTTGATGATGTTAAATTAGCAAAATAATGATGTATACATAGCGAAATAATAGCTATTATATTATTTCGCTTTTTTCTTTTATGCGAGGTTGTATGAACGCAAATAAACGTCCTATTATCCAATCAGCCAATTTTTGGATAATTCTTGCTGTTATTGCATTTCTTCTTCTGCCTTCCCACGCTTTAGATTATGGCTTGTTTGAAAGCACAAGCGATGAATACCTAGGTGCAATGGGTTGGTCTTCGTTAAATATTACGGCATTATGGTTTTTACCGGTTATTTTATACGGATTGATGCCACTTCTTAAATTACCGAAGGATACGCAAGCGAAAGCTGAGCTTTATCTTATTGCCACTGCGACGTTGTTTATCTTTATCAGTGCGACAATTTATAAAATCAGCATGGGTTATTCTGTGGTTGTATTAATCGCGAGTTTAACCGCATTGGCGACGTTTTCTTTCGCGAAATTGAAAGTAATGCAAGGGGATAAATTTATTATTGCCTCTTTACTTTGCATTATCTTATTAATTTTCTTCTTCATCGTTTATCCAACATTGGCCATCTTTGTTTCAATGTTCTATGACGGTGATACCTTTGCGCCACAACAAGTGATGCGAATTTTAACTCAAAGCTATATTGTACGTGTGATTAGTAACTCGTTATTCTTATCTGGCTTTGTGGGTATCGTATCAACAATTTTCGGTTTGGCTTTTGCACTTTATACCACCCGTATTGCTCGTAGAACGGCATTTATTGGTAAAATTTTCTCTATTTTACCAATCGTTACACCACCATTTGTTGTGGGCTTAGGGGTAACATTGATGCTTGGTCGTTCTGGTTATGTGACTGAGTTTTTATCCTCCACATTTGGATTTGAGAACCACAACTGGTTATATGGTTTTAACGGAATTGCCATTGCGCAGATTCTTGCTTTTGCGCCGATTTCATTCATGATTTTAGATGGGGCATTAAAATCTGTTCACCCATCAATTGAAGAAGCGTCTTATACCTTACGTGCAAATCGTTACCAAACTTTCTTCAATATCATCTTCCCATTACTACGTCCGGCATTGGCAAACTCATTCTTAATCGTATTTATCCAATCCTTAGCGGACTTTAGTAACCCATTAGTATTAGGTGGTAGCTTTGACGTCATCGCGACACAAATCTACTTCTATATCGCAGGCTCACAATTAGATTATGCTTCAGCAAGTACCTTAGGTTCGATGCTTTTAATCTTCTCATTAGCGGTATTTATCATCCAATATATTTGGATTGGTAACCGCTCTTATGTGACCGTTTCAGGCAAATCCTATCGTGGTGACGTGCAAGATTTACCAACCGGCTTGAAATACACCATCATCGGTATGCTTGGTTTCTGGGTACTCTTTAACTTAGCGTTATACGGCAGTATTTTCTATGGTAGTTTTACTGTGAACTGGGGCGTGGATTACACTTTAACCTTCAAAAACTATGCGATGTTATTCGGACAAGGCTTAAGTGATGGGGCATGGCCATCATTGATTAATACCTTAATTTACGCAGGAATTGCCGCGCCATTGACCGCACTTTTCGGTTTATTAATTGCGTATATTGTGGTGCGTAAAGATTTCCAAGGTAAAAAATCTCTTGAGTTCTTAACCATGCTTTGCTTTGCCGTACCAGGAACAGTAGCTGGGGTATCTTATATTTTAGCCTTTAACAATGCACCGCTTTACATTACGGGTACTAGCATCATCGTGATCATCTCAATGGTCATGCGTGATTTACCAATCGGTATGCGTGCAGCCATTGCAGGTCTTGGTCAATTAGATAAATCACTCGATGAAGCGTCTCTTTCTTTAAAAGGTAGCTCATGGAAAACCTTGTGGTTTATCGTTTTACCATTGTTAAAACCAGCTTTACTTTCTGCATTGGTCACCAGCTTCGTTCGTGCGATGACTACCGTGAGTGCGATTATCTTCTTAGTCACCGCTGATACACGTGTGGCAACAGCCTATATTTTAAACCGTGTAGAAGATGGTGAATATGGTGTTGCGATTGCATACGGTTCGATTTTAATCATCGTGATGATGGCCATTATTTTATTCTTTGACTGGATTGTGGGTGATACCCGAATTTCCCGTTCTAAAGCGAAAAAAATGAATTAACTCGTTAAGTTGTAGGTAAATAGTATGAGTAATAATGATTTCTTAGTATTAAAAAATATCACTAAATCTTTTGGTAAATCCACAGTCATTGATAATTTAGATTTAACCATTAAACGTGGCACTATGGTGACCTTATTAGGTCCATCCGGTTGTGGTAAAACCACTGTGTTACGTTTAGTGGCAGGCTTAGAAAATCCAACTTCAGGTCAGATTTTTATCGATGGTGAAGATGTAACTAAATCCTCTATTCAAAACCGTGATATTTGTATCGTATTCCAATCTTATGCGTTGTTCCCGCATATGAGTATCGGTGATAACGTAGGCTATGGTTTACGTATGCAAGGTGTGGGAAAAGAAGAGCGCACTAAACGTGTAAAAGAAGCCTTAGAGTTGGTTGACTTAGAAGGCTTTGAAGATCGTTTTGTGGATCAAATTTCGGGTGGTCAACAACAACGTGTGGCATTAGCACGTGCGTTAGTATTAAAACCAAAAGTATTACTTTTTGATGAGCCATTAAGTAACTTGGATGCTAACTTACGTCGTTCTATGCGTGAAAAAATCCGGGAATTACAACAAAATTTAGGTATTACCTCACTTTATGTGACTCACGACCAAACCGAAGCATTTGCGGTATCCGATGAAGTTATCGTCATGAATAAAGGTAAAATCATGCAAAAAGCCTCAGCAAAAGAGCTTTATTTGCGTCCAAACTCTTTATTCCTTGCAAACTTCATGGGCGAATCGAGCATCTTTGAAGGTAAATTGGAAAATGACACTATTGATGTGAATGGCTACAAATTGCCATTAAGTAATGCAGCACAATTTAATTTATCGGATGGCGAATGCTTAGTGGGCGTACGTCCTGAAGCAATTTACTTAAAAGCTGAAGGTGAAGTAGCACAACAATGTGAAATCAAGAGTGCAGTCTATATGGGTAACCACTGGGAAGTGGTGGCAATTTGGGCTGGCAAAGAATTGCTCATTAACACTAAACCTGAAGACTTCAATGCTGATCTCAAACAAGCTTATCTGAATTTCTCTGAACAAGGAATTTTCTTGCTGAAGAAAGAGAAATAATGTTAATCTAAAGGCGTGTGGAAACATACGTCTTTTCTTTTCAAACCCTTTCAACATCGATCGCAGATCGCACTTTTTTCAGATTTTCTTTTTTGATTTCAATCTGTATAATGCGCTCTTCTATGAATAAAGGTATTAAGTATAGATGAAATTAGTGATAGAACCTGATGCGTTGTTGTTATTTTTACAACAGAAAATTGAGCAAAAAGACGCTTTTGGTCTTGTTGAAGGTATATGTCAATTGTTGCGTAAAAGTAAGCCAACACAAATTCTTTCAGTTTTACAATTGTTGAAACATACTTTACTACAAGATAAAGCGTTAGGGGAGGCCGTTGCAAAATTACTATGCGATTGGTTATGTAGTTTACGCCTTTATCCTTTGTTTATTAGTAGTGGTATTCTTTCTCGTGAAGGTTTTGGGCGAGAAATGAAAACACGTATTTATGAACGTTTTAATCCATCTTTCAAAGATATTAATGACTTACGTGATATTTTTTATCTCTTATTTAGTGACAAAAATGACATTCAGTGGATTAACGCTATCCCATTGAAGGCCTGGCGTGCAATCTTTGTTGTTTTAGCTCATTATGCTACAGAAAAAGATCGTGATCGTTTAAAAACACATATTGAAAGTGAAGGGTTATTTGCTATTGAAATGCTTTCAATTTGGGTTGCGGCTGAAGATATGGAACCAGAACTAATGCGAATGGAGCCTTCTTTATTAAATGCTGATTCACCTTTTGTCGCTTTGCATCGAGAAGTTGTTGATTGGTTACAAGCACGTCGTCAATTTATATATTTTGATGATAGCCATTTACAGGTGATGTTTAATCAGTGTAAAAGATTAGTAGAGCGTTTAAAAAAGCGAGGAGCAATTATGGGATCCTCGTTAAATGTCGCTTATTTATTAGAACGTCTTTCTCAAACGTTAGAGCGATTGGAAACTTTAATGGCACTTTTTGCTTCAGAGCGCTATTTATCAAATAGAATATTGCTCCTTATTAATCATTTCGCACGCGCTGCCGCTGAGAAACATAGTATTTCTCGACTTTGGCAACAAAGTTCAAAATTAATTGCTCGCAGTATTACACAAAATGCAGGTGATCACGGCGAACATTATATTACCCGAGATAAAAAGGAATATTGGTCGATGTTTTATTCCGCAGCGGGGGGCGGTGTATTAATTGCATTAATGGCATTATTTAAAACCTATTTAGGCAGCATCATTGATGACAAAGTATGGAAAGGGATTGCTGAAGGCTTAAATTACGGCTTAGGATTTACACTCATTTTTATGTTACATTTTACAGTGGCGACCAAACAGCCAGCCATGACAGCGGCTCGTTTTGCGGAGGCGGTAGAGAAAAACCCGCAAGGTAAAACCTTAAATATGACCTTAGCACAGTTATTAGTGGATGTATTTCGTTCACAGAGTATTGCCGTATTAGGCAATGTGGTTATTGCGATGGGACTTGCAGCATTGATTGCTTTTGTTTACCAATACCAGATGGGAGAGCCGCTAATGAATACTGAACAAATCGCTTATCAGTTGCATAGTATCGATCCTTTGGCAGGAACCTTATGGTTTGCGGCCATCGCTGGCGTTTGGCTATTTTGTTCAGGACTTATTTCTGGCTATTTTGATAATCGTAGTAATTATTTGAATATTCGTATGCGTTTAATACAACATCCGTTGCTGAAAAAAGTAATGACTGAAAAATGCCGAATTAAATTCGCTAATTATATGCATGAAAATTATGGGTCGATTATCGGTAATCTTTGTTTTGGGATGTTGCTCGGCATTACTGGCGTAGTAGGATACTTAACGCATCTTCCATTAGATATACGTCATGTGGCATTTTCATCAGCAAATGTAGGTTATATTGCAGTGAGCGGGCAATTTACTTATTCATTGCTTTTACAATGTATTGCTTTTGTTCTGTTGATTGGCTTGATGAATTTAATTGTTAGTTTTTCACTCACGCTTTGGGTTGCCTTGCGTTCTTTAAATGCTGAAATTGATAGTTGGTGGGGAATTTGGCGAGAAGTTTGTCAAATTATGAAAAAACGACCATTGAGCTTATTTCTCCCTATTCAATTAGATAAATAATCGCGTTAAGTGCGGTCACAAATATTAATGTTTTTGACCGCACTTTCTTTTCGGCAAATTTAATTTGCGTTATTATGTTACTCATCTAATCTTATAACTTGATGAATTATTCTAATGAAACCCACATTTCTTGAACTTCGTCACCTTAGAACTTTGCTTGCGTTGAAGGAAACGGGCAGCGTTTCGATGGCGGCAAAACGTGTTTATTTAACACAATCCGCACTCTCTCATCAAATTAAGTTAATGGAAGAACAATTCGGTTTGCTCCTCTTTGAGCGCAAAAGTAATCCATTACGTTTTACCGCCGCTGGTGAACGTTTGATTCGTCTTGCAAATGAAATTTTGCCAAAAGTGATTGATGCCGAACGAGAACTTGCTCGCGTAAAACATGGTGATGCAGGCCAATTACGAATTGCGGTAGAGTGTCATACCTGTTTCGATTGGTTAATGCCCGCGATGGATGAGTTTCGCCAGCATTGGAGTTTGGTGGAGTTAGATATTGTGTCAGGTTTCCATACTGATCCAGTAGGCTTATTGCTATCTCACCGTGCTGATTGGGCGATAGTATCAGAAGTTGAGGAAAATGATGATGTTTTATTTAAACCATTGTTTTCTTATGAAATGGTGGGTATTTGCGCTAAGGATCATTCATTAGCCAATAAAGACGTTTGGCAGGCGGAAGATTTTGCTGAGGAAACTTGGGTAACCTATCCCGTTCCTGATGATATGTTGGATTTATATCGTCAAGTGTTGAAACCGAAAGATATTAATCCGCCGCGTCGTACGACAGAGCTAACAATCGCCTTGATCCAGTTAGTGGCGAGTCGTCGTGGCATTGCTACCGTGCCTTATTGGGCGGCATTACCTTATTTAGAAAAAGGTTATGTGGTGGCGCGCAAAATTACAGAAAAAGGATTGTACAGTAACCTTTATGCGGCAATTCGTAAAGAAGATGCTAATTTAGCTTATATCGAAGATTTCCATCAAACAGTAAAAGCACAAAGTTTTTCGACCTTACCTGGTTTGTCTGTTTTAGCGTTGTAGTAGGTCAATATGTCAGAAGTTGTGACAGAAAATCCCATCAAAGCCGCAGCAAAAGCGGCATTTCCTTACAGCATGTCAATGCTTGCTGGCTTTTTATTTTTAGGCATTGCATATGGCATTTACATGAAAGCATTAGGATTCGGTGTTTGGTTCCCTGTTGCAATGGCAGCACTCATTTATGCGGGCTCCGTGGAGTTTATTGCGGCAGCCGCATTAGTTATGCCTTTTTCGCCTTTAAGTGTCGCATTAGTTACGCTGATGGTAAGTGGTCGTCAGATTTTTTATGGCATTTCCATGTTAGAAAAATATGGTGCTCAAATTGGGAAAAAACGTTGGTATTTAATGACTACCTTAGTCGATGAAAGTTTTTCCCTGAACTATCTGGCGAAGATTCCCGATCATTTAGATAAAGGTTGGTATATGTTCTTTGTCAGCTTTTATCTCCATCTTTATTGGATTGTAGGCGCAGGATTAGGTAATCTATTTGGTTCAATCATTCCTTTTGATTTAAAAGGGGTAGAGTTTGGGATGACTGCACTTTTCCTCGTAATCTTTGCTGAAAACTGGCTAAAAGAAAAATTTCATGAAAGCTCATTATTAGGTTTAGGCGTAGCTTTTGTATCGCTGTTAATTGTTGGGAAAGAACACTTTTTAGTGCCAACTCTAATTAGTATCTGGATTCTATTAACGGTACGACGTCCTAAACTTTCATCTAAATTGGAGGCACTGAAATGACATTGATGGAACAAATTATCACCATTGCGATTTGTATTTTGTGCGTACAATTTACCCGATTATTGCCATTCTGGATCTTTCCTACAAATCGTCCAATTCCAGAGTATATCCGTTACCTCGGTAAAGTATTACCCGCAGCGATGTTTGGGATGCTAGTGGTGTATTGCTATAAAAATGTGGACGTGCTAAGCGGTTATTATGGCTTGCCTGATTTTATTGCGGGTGCTTTAGTGTTGGGATTACATTTCTGGAAAAAGAATATGTTTCTTTCCATCTCGGCAGGCACAATTTTTTATATGTTTTTAGTGCAAAAAGTCTTTATCTAAGAGAATGTTGAGCGAAATAAAAATTTCTTGATATTGCAATCGGTTGCTTTTATTTTGCCTCTTTCCCTGAATTCCAAAATCTTTTATGATGCCGTTTCAATCATTGTTGACGGAGAGATTTATGGAATTTAATTTCATTGAATTATTAGGTTATTTGGCAACATTCTTTGTGGCTGTGTCTTTTTTATTTAAATCGATTATTCACTTGAGAGTTGTCAATGCTATTGGGGCGATACTCTTTGTCATTTACAGTTTGATCATCAAATCTTATCCAGTTGCGCTTCTAAACGCATTCTTATTTTTCGTTAACTTATATCAACTTTATCGTTTGAAAAAAGAGCAACTGGTATCAAAAGTGCTTAAATAATTGACCGCACTTTTCCACGATTTACCCCCACATTTGATATAACGCAATTACTAGTGGCATAGTAAACATACAAAGCAGCGTCGTTACACCATAAATGGCGCTGGCTTTTTGTGGATTGTTGTTATAAATCACCGCCATTTGTGTCACGGTTGCTGCAGAAGGACTAGTGGTGGCTAAAAAGCTAATTAGCACAATGATCTCGCCTTTTTCAGCCCACTGTATAAACCCAATCAGCTTTATTAATACCAATAATGCAAGTGGAATAAGTAGCAACCGCAAGAGTGTAACTAAATAAATGCGTTTGGATGCTATGATGCTCCGTAAAGGAATTGCCGCAATCAGCATACCGGCGACAAGCATGGCATTCGGACCAATAAATAATCCAATCGAAGACAGCGTACCATTGATAATGTTTGGCAACTTAATTTGGAAAGCAAACAAAAATGCTCCAACAAGAATTGACCAAATATTGATATTTTTGGCAATCGTCTTCAGCGATAAATTTCCTTTTCCTACAATAATCAAACGGCAATGTGTCCAAAATAGAAAGGTTTGTACTACGATAAAACAGCTTGCATAAATGACCCATTCTTTACCAAATAGCGACATCACAATCGGAATAATTAAGTTGCCAGAATTGGAATAAATGGAAGTGGCATGCTCAATAGGATCAAGGTTTAATAGGCGCTTTAATAAACTGCCAATAATAATCAGAATAACCTGAAGAAATACGGCCATAAGTAGTGAAAGCTGCAAACCTTGTAGAATTTCAGGTGTGTAATCAATTTGAAAGGCTTCAATCATTACCGATGGGCTGATGACATAAAGGCCAATAATGGAAAGCGGCTTGCTATCTTCTGATTTTAATAATTTTGATTTAACCAACCCATAGCCGATAAGCACAATAAGTGTCAGTTCAATAATTTTAGTACCGAGTAAAAATGCGATATCCATAGTGAATATTGATGAGATAAATTAGTGCTATGAAAGAAGAAAAGGGCAAATAATTTGCCCTTTAAATTGATCTAGGTTACTCCCACTCGATCGTTGCTGGGGGTTTTCCGCTAATGTCATACACCACGCGAGAAATGCCATTCACTTCGTTGATAATGCGGTTAGATACTTTGCCTAATAAATCATAAGGTAAATGAGCCCAATGTGCGGTCATAAAGTCGATGGTTTCTACTGCGCGTAGGGAAATAACCCAATCGTATTTACGGCCATCGCCCATCACACCTACAGATTTCACAGGTAAGAACACGCTGAAAGCCTGACTGGTTTTTTCATACCAACCGCTGTTGCGCAATTCTTCGATAAAGATCGCATCTGCACGGCGTAATAAATCGCAGTATTCTTTTTTCACTTCGCCTAATACACGCACGCCTAAACCTGGGCCAGGGAATGGGTGGCGGTTGATCATTTCAGCCGGTAAGCCTAATGCTAAACCGATTTTACGTACTTCATCTTTAAATAACTCACGTAGTGGTTCAACTAAGCCAAGTTTCATATAGTCTGGTAAGCCACCTACGTTGTGGTGTGATTTAATCACATGTGCTTTACCAGTTTTGCTTGCTGCAGATTCGATGACATCAGGGTAGATCGTACCTTGTGCCAACCATTTCACATTAGTGAGTTTTTTTGATTCATCATCAAATACATCAACGAATACTTTACCGATAATTTTACGTTTCGCTTCAGGATCCGATACGCCTGCAAGTTCGCCTAAGAAACGGCTTTCAGCGTCAACACGGGTAATGTTCAAGCCGAATTTATCGCCAAACATTTCCATGACTTGATCGCCTTCGTGTAGGCGGAGTAAACCGTTATCCACGAATACGCAGTGTAAGTTTTTGCCGATGGCACGGTGTAAAAGTAATGCAACCACAGAAGAGTCCACACCACCAGATAAACCTAAAATCACTTCATCATCGCCCACTTGCTCTTTAATACGAGCAACGGCATCTTCGATAATGTTTTCTGCTGTCCATTTGGTTTCGCAACCACAAATATTCACCACGAAATTCATCAATAATTCCAAACCTTTTTTGGTATGGGTTACTTCTGGGTGGAATTGTACGCCGTAGAATCGACGATTTTCGTCAGACATTGCAGCAATTGGACAGGTTGGAGTCGTACCGGTAACTTGGAAGTTTTCAGGTAAACGCGTTACTTTATCGCCATGGCTCATCCATACATCCAATTTGCTATCGCCATCATTTAAATGAGCGAAAAGTGCGGTCGGATTATCCATTAAAACAGAAGCATAGCCGAATTCACGATGCTCAGAGGTTTCAGTTAAACCGCCAAGTTGCATCGCCATGGTTTGCATACCGTAACAAATACCCAATACAGGCACGCCAGCATTAAATACGTATTCAGGTGCACGTGGGCTGTTTTCTTCAGTGGTACTTTCAGGACCACCAGAAAGAATGATACCGTCTGGATTAAATTCACGGATTTGTTCTTCAGTCACATCCCACGCCCAAAGTTCGCAGTACACACCGATTTCACGCACACGACGCGCAATCAGTTGAGTATATTGTGAACCGAAGTCGAGGATCAGAATTTTATGGTTGTGGATGTTTGTCATTTATAATGCTCTTATTCTTGATAGTGTGGACGGTCAATTTCCCCTAAAACTTTGCAAAAATTAACCGCACTTTAAAACAACAAAAGGTGGAAGAAAGCCCACCTTACGGATTAGCCCATACGATAGTTTGGTGCTTCTTTCGTAATAGTTACGTCATGAACGTGGCTTTCTTTAATGCCTGCACCACTGATTCGAACGAATTTGGCTTTTGTACGTAATTCTTCGATGGTTGCGCAGCCAGTTAAGCCCATGCAAGAACGTAAGCCACCCATTTGTTGGTGGATGATTTCTTTTAAGTAACCTTTGTATGGAATACGACCTTCGATACCTTCTGGTACGAGTTTGTCTGCTGCGTTATCAGATTGGAAGTAACGGTCTGATGAGCCTTTCGCCATTGCACCTAATGAGCCCATACCACGGTAAGATTTAAATGCACGGCCTTGGTAAAGTTCGATTTCACCCGGTGCTTCTTCAGTACCGGCAAACATAGAGCCAACCATTACACAGCTTGCGCCTGCAGCGATGGCTTTTGCAATGTCGCCAGAGAAACGGATACCACCGTCCGCGATAACTGGAATACCACGATCTTTTAATGCCGCCGCAGCATCTGCGATAGCAGTGATTTGTGGAACACCTACACCGGTTACGATACGAGTGGTACAAATTGAACCAGGGCCGATACCTACTTTCACTGCGCTTGCGCCTGCGTCTGCAAGTGCGATAGCACCTTCAGCAGTCGCTACGTTACCCGCAACGATAGGTAAGTTTGGATATTTTGCACGAGTTTCACGAACGCGTTGTAATACGCCTTCTGAATGACCGTGAGAAGAGTCGATTAACAATACATCTACGCCTGCTTTCACTAATGCATCAATGCGTTCTTCGTTACCTGGGCCTGCACCTACTGCTGCGCCTACGCGTAAACGACCGAATTCATCTTTACATGCATTTGGTTTTTGTTCCGCTTTTTGGAAGTCTTTAACGGTGATCATGCCTTTTAATTTGAAAGCATCATCTACAACAAGTACTTTCTCTACGCGGTTTTGATGCATTAATTCTAAAATTGTTTCACGGCTTGCACCTTCTTTTACGGTAACTAAGTCTTCTTTTTTCGTCATTAATTGTGAAACAGTTTTGCTTAAATCTTTTACGAAACGCGTGTCACGGCCAGTGATGATACCGATTAAGTTATTTTCACCGTCTACAACAGGGTAGCCAGCGAAGCCGTTTTTCTTCACCATTTCAGCAAGTGCTGCAAGAGTTAAATCTGGTGAAACAGTCACAGGTTCAGAAACGATACCACTTTCGAATTTTTTCACTTTACGAACACGATCCGCTTGGCGTTCGATCGTCATATTTTTGTGAATAAAGCCGATGCCGCCTTCTTGTGCTAAAGAGATCGCTAATTTGGTTTCTGTGACAGTATCCATCGCTGCAGAAAGCATCGGAATATTTAAGCGAATTTCTTTGGTGAGTTGAGTTGAGAGGTTGGCTGTGTTCGGAAGAACAGTTGAATGAGCTGGGACGAGTAGAACGTCGTCAAAAGTCAGAGCTTCTTGTTTGATTCTAAGCATGGCAATATCTCACTGTTAAGAATTGTGTTAAAAAATATTGCGGCGGGATTATACAGATTTTTCATGTGGTTGAAAATGAATTTTTTCGCTTTTATGGTAAGATTTGCCAAGATTTTTATGAGAAGGAATGAATATGCCATCGTTATTGGATTGTTTGTCTGATTGCCACCCTAAAGTGCGGTCAGATTTGATGTCGTTTTTAAATATTACGTCAAATGAATTGGCGCAAGAAATAGCATTATTGAGAGAATCGGGATTGAATATTCAAGAAGAAAATGATGTTTATCAGTTAGTGCCAGAAATGCCTTTGTTAAATCCGCAAACAATTTCGACCGCACTTTTCCCTTATTCTGTGCATTATCATCGAACCATTTCTTCAACAAATGAATTTATAACGAATCAAATTAACCAATTAAAAAAAGGTGATTTGTGTCTGGCAGAATATCAAACCGCAGGGCGGGGACGTCGTGGTCGTCAATGGCTTTCACCGTTTGCAGGGCAGTTAATTTTCAGTTTTTATTGGACTATCGATCCTAAAAAAGCATTGGATGGATTAAGTTTAGTAATCGGTTTAGCGATTGCAGAAGCGTTAAATGCGAAAGTGAAATGGCCAAATGATATTTTGCTTTCAGGGCGGAAGCTTGGTGGCATTTTAGTGGAAATCATTAATCATAAGAATGGGTTGCTTAATTTAGTGGTTGGTATTGGGATCAATGTAAAATTACCACAATCAACCGAAATTAGTCAGCCGTATGCGCAGCTAACCGAACAGGATCCAAATATAGATCGTGAAACGATCCTTATTAAAGTGATTCAACGTATTTATTCTCGATTAGCTCAATTTGAAGAAAAGGGCATTGATGAGGAATTCATGCAACAATGGATAAACTATAATGAATTTTTTGGTGATGAAGTGAACGTCTTTACTGAGCAAAGCGCGATTTCAGGTATAGAGCAGGGAATTGATAAACGCGGTTACTTAAAAGTCATAACCGATGAAGGCGAGCGGTATTTTAATGCCGGAGAAGTTTCTTTAAGAAGGAAGTAAATAAAAAGTGCGGTCGAAATTAACCGCACTTTTTATATGTATACTAAACCACTTTCTGAATCAGTGCTGAAATGTCATCTGCAAATTTTTCATCTCTTGCCATTTTCTCAATTTCCTCAGCAGAATATTTTTCACCGTCATACACAGCAACAATACTGAGATCATTGGGTTGTAAGAAATGCGTTTCGCCGAACTCGGTATAACGGGTGGCGCCAATACTAATAATCGCTTGTTCAGGATAGTTTGCTTGCTCTAACAAAGAAGCAATATGATTCATCGGTCCCTCATCGGGTTGATTATTCATTCTATCCACGATCCAATCTAATAATTGTTGGTGGAAATAGCTATAACCAATAGCAGGGCTGTCAATACCATACGTATTGAGCTCGCCATTGCGTTTATGGAAGCAAGCGATACGATATTGATCAATTTCACTTCCCTTAACAAAGAAAGAAAGTGGAATCAGTTTTGATGAAATACCTTTACTTGCCGATCCCCAGTTTTTCTTTTCACAGATTTTTTTCGCATTAGGGCGACGAATAGAGCAGTCATTATAGGCTGCAAAATAGTGCGGAATAATATGCTCAACTTGCTTTCCTTTATAGGTAAGATCACAAATAAGCGTAATTTCAGGTTCAATTTGAAGATTATCCGCGCCTTGTGGAAAATTAATTTGATTGTGACTTAAAGGAAAGGTAGAAAGAAAGCCCGATTTTTCGCTTGGCACATAAAACGGGAAAATCGCTTTGGGTTGAATGGCATTTTCTGTTTTTACTTGAGTGAAATCAGCCGCCTCGCCGGCTTGTTCCAAATGTCCTGCGAAATTGCCTGCCACACCTAAACCAATCATTTGTTCAAAATTCATGAAGACCTCATTAGATTGCTTACTCTTTTTGGGGTAATTTACCTTGAATGTTGAACAAATACAAATCACTTTGATGATTAAATCATCATGTGATAAAAAAATTGAATTTTTTTGTAAAAAGCACTTGCAAAGAATTCTGAAATATCTATAATACGCCCCACACAACGACGCACTGTTGTGAAACGTAATAAAACCAGTGCGTCGTTCTTTTTTGCTCTTTAACAATATATCAGACAATCTGTGTGGGCACTTGTTGATTGACTTGTTTTAAAAATATTTTTTAATTTTGAAGTCTTAATAGGTG
>NZ_JBTGNX010000004.1:0-181436 GCF_054332415.1 Haemophilus sp. SZY H56
CAAGGCATTGAGAACATTTGGTTAGAATCAGAACCGATTAAGTTGAATAAGGTTGCTGTACCAATCATACCGATCATAACACCAGCCATAATGCGCCAAGAAGCAATACGGTTGAATACAATTAACGCACCACCGATTAATAACGCAAGCGTTGAAACCTCACCCATTGAACCAGGAATATTACCGATGAATGCATCCATCCAAGTAATTGGTTGACCTGTTACAGTGTGTTGTAATGCGGCTTGACCACCTTGAGACCATTGTGAAAGTGCGGTTGCACCAGAGAAACCATCTGCAGCAGTCCATACTAAGTCACCGGAAATTTGAGCCGGATAAGCAAAGAATAAGAATGCGCGACCAGCAAGCGCAGGGTTCATAAAGTTACGACCTACACCACCGAAGATTTCTTTCGCTACTACGATACCAAAGCTGATACCAAGTGCCGCTTGCCATAATGGCAATGTTGGTGGAACGATTAACGCAAATAAAATGGTTGAAACGAACATCCCTTCATTTACTTCATGACCACGCACCACTGAGAACAATAATTCCCAAATTGTACAAACGGTAAATACCACTAAGTAAATTGGTAAGAAGAAGATCGCCCCTAATGCCATTTTTGAGCCCCAAGTTGCATTATTGGTCAAGTCTAAACCTAATGAACTTGCAAGTGCATAGTGCCAATCATTAGCAATTAATTGATCTAAATTGCCTAATTGATTTAAGGCAGGGATCGCTTGGTTACCCACATTGTACATCCCGTAGAAAATCGCAGGGAACAACGCAAGGAAAACCGTAATCATCATACGTTTTGAGTCTAACGCATCACGAACGTGTGTGTTTTTGTGCGTTACCGTACCCGGTGTATAAAGCAAGGTATAAATCGATTCAAAGATCGGATAAAGCTTGCTGTATTTACCGCCTGGTAAAAACGCGGGTTCCATTTTTTCAAAAAGATTTTTTAAACCCATTTTTAACCTTCCTTCTCAATCTTATCTAATACTTGACGCAAGATTGAACCGTATTCATATTTACCCGGGCAAACGAAAGAACATAACGCTAAGTCTTCTTCATCTAATTCAAGACAACCTAACGCTTGTGCACCATCGGTATCGCCCACGATTAAATCACGTAATAATAATGTCGGTAAAATATCCAACGGCATCACGCGCTCATAGCTACCGATTGGTACCATTGCACGCTCACCACCATTTTCTGCGGTAGTGAAGTTGAATAGTTTTTTACCAAAGTGACCCAATACGGTACGGGTAATCGAATATTTGTTCGATTGTGGTGTGATCCAACCTAAGAACTCTTTCTCATTACCTTCTGCAATCACAGAAACTTGTAATGCATAACGACCTAAATAATCGTGAGCATCTTTTGCAGTTTGACCACAAAGCACAGAACCAGAAATCACACGGTTATTACCGTCTTTCAATTCACCTGCCGTTAACTGAGAAAGGTTAGCACCGATTACTGTACGAACTAAACGAGGCTCTTTCACTTGCGGACCCGCAAGAGAAACAACACGTTCTACATAAAGTTCGCCCGTAGTGAATAATTTACCTACAGCAATCACATCTTGGTAATTGATGTGCCATACGCTTTTATGAACACCAACTGGATCGATAAAGTGAATATGTGTACCCACTAAACCAGCAGGATGAACACCACCAAAATCATGTACTTTTAGATTAGCTAAATCCACGGTTGGAATATTACTATCACCCGATTTACATAGATTTAATGGTTTATTTGGAAATAGACGACTTAATACGGTTAAACCATCAATAAAATCTTGATGATGAGCACTCAACACTACTTCTGGATTGACCGCCAAAGGATTAGTATCCATGGCATTAATAAATAAGGAGGATGGTTCTGCATCCACTGCTGGTACTTTGCTAAATGGACGAGTACGCAATGCTGTCCATAAACCAGAGTCAATAAGATTTTGTTTAACTTGCTCGGAAGAAAGCGTATTGAGTTGATCTGCGTTATATTTGGCAAAAGTAACAGACTCATTACCTTGCACATCAATAACCACAGATTGTAATACACGTTTTTCGCCACGATTAATTGCAGTGATAGTACCACTGGCTGGGGCTGTAAAAACCACACCTGGTTTTTTCTTGTCTTCAAAAAGTACTTGGCCTTTTTTCACGACATCGCCTTCACGTACCTTCATAGAAGGACGCATACCTACATACTCTTCACCAAGAATCGCAACTTGATTCACAGCGTTACCGCTGTGGATTACTTGTGCTGGCTTTCCTGCAATAGGAAGATCCAAGCCTTTTTTGATTGTAATCATACTGTTTGCACTACTTTTCTAGGTTAAAAACACGACTGCAATCAAAGCCTACGCCTTAAAAGCAATCTCACGATTGAGCGTGACAAAAATACTTTTAAAACAAAGCATTATCAACTGCCACATAAATAAAAACTCAAATCTGTTTTAATGTCTCGACAAGTTAAACAACTATTAACTTGCCCAAAATTAAAATTTAAAAGCACACTATTCTAGCGGAAAATAAGGGGTTATTCCACTTTAACCCGCACTTTTTGTAAAATATTTGTGAACTGATTTTCACAATACTCTTTAATTAGGTGGTAATGTTACAGTTAACCAAAAGACCATTCTACATTACCCGATAGTAATTTCCCTATTGACCAATCCCAAGACAATTTGGTGATTTTGGAAATGCTTCACCTTGTTTTTCCCATTCACTTTTTGTATAAAGATGAAGCGCTAATGCGTGAATGCCATTTTTTAAATCATCGGCAAAAAGTTGGTACAGTTTTTGGTGACGTTGCACCTTGCGCATACCTTCAAAAGCATCGCTGACAATTACTAATTTAAAATGAGAATCAGCTCCGCGACCGGAACTGTGCATATGGCTTTCATTTTCCACGGTGGCAAAGTGCGGTTGCAATTCGGCCTGAATTCTCTCTAATAATTCTTGCTGTTTTGACATAAATAAACTCCCTAACTTTTTGCTATACATTCAGCTTTAAGTTTGTAAGAATAACACAAATTAACCTAATTCAATGAGGAAATTATGAAAGTAACAAACAAAATCAAAGCATTATCAACAATGACGTTGGCCGCTGCGACATTATTTTTAGCGGGTTGCCAAGCGCAATCTAATACCTTAACGTTTACCCCTCAATCACCGACTGCATCAATGAATATCAACCAATCAGCAGTGGTAACAGTCAATACTCGCGATTCTCGTCCACAACAAGAAATTGCAACTTATACTAAATCAGGTGAACTGATTAAATTAAACGCCTCACCAAGCGTGACTCAACTTTTCCAACAAGTGATGCAACAAAATTTGGTCAGCAAAGGTTTCCGTATTGGACAAGCGAATAATGCGAATGCTGGCGTGACTGTTGATGTAAAAGAATTCAACACTCAAGTGGAGCAAGGCAATTTACGTTATACCTTGAACAGTAAAATTCAAGCGGTTGTTTATGTACAAGGTCCACGCGGACAATACAACAAAACCTTTAATGCGACCCGTTCACAATCTGGTGCATTTAATGCGAGCAATGATGAAATTCAAAAAGTGTTAGGCGAAACATTCAAAGATATTGTTAATAATATTTATCAAGATCAAGAGGTTACTAACGCAATTAATCAATATACCAATTAATTAAAAGTACCGTGTCCTTTTCAATAATACTTGACGAAAGTGCCTTTCAAGCGTAACATTCGCCCGATTTTTTAACGAGAAGGACACACACTTTGGACAGTCATAGTCGATACCGAATATCGCTTTAGACTCTCGCCTCTTATCAGCGAGAGTTCGCTGGTAATCAACTTACCTTTCTTCGGCATCTTTTATCGAACGAAACCCATTTTTAAAATTTTAAAACATGAAAAATTTGACCGCACTTTTCCCTAGTGCTAATTTCGTTTGATCTTTTTTGTTCACAGTTAGATCTTCATAATCCCAAAAGGAGTATGACCAATGATTAACGCTTTTGCCATTAACGATTCCCGCTTGCTTCGTATTGATGACGAGCCGGCCGACCTCAGTTCTGCCATTTGGTTGGATTTGCTTGAGCCATCAGGGGAAGAGCGTGAAATGTTGCAAGAAGGCCTAGGCCAAAGTCTCGCCTCATTCCTCGAATTAGAAGACATCGAAGCATCGGCTCGTTTCTTTGAAGACGAGGATGGTTTACACTTGCACTCATTCTTCTATTGTGAAGACGAAGAAAATTACGCTGACCTCGCAAGCGTAGCGTTTACTATTCGTGATGGGCGCTTATTTACCCTACGTGATCGTGAATTACCGGCATTCCGTTTATATCGTATGCGTTCCCGTAGCCAGCGTTTATTAGAATGTAATGCATATGAAGTTTTGCTCGACTTATTTGAAACTAAAATTGAGCAATTAGCGGATGTTATTGAAAACGTCTATGCGGATTTAGAAAAATTAAGCCGTGTAATTCTAAACGGTACACAAGATGAAGCTTTCGATGAAGCCTTAAATACGCTAACCGAACAAGAAGATACCAGTTCTAAAGTGCGTTTGTGTTTGATGGATACACAACGCGCATTGGGTTTTTTGGTGCGTAAAACTCGCTTGCCTCCAAATCAATTGGAACAAGCACGTGAAATCTTACGAGATATCGAATCCTTGCAACCGCACAATGAGTCTTTATTCCAAAAAGTAAACTTTTTAATGCAGGCGGCGATGGGTTATATTAATATCGAGCAGAATAGAATCATGAAATTCTTCTCGATAGTGTCGGTCATGTTCCTACCGGCAACCCTTGTGGCATCCACTTACGGGATGAACTTTGACTTTATGCCAGAGCTACATTTTAAATATGGCTATCCAATGGCTATCGGCTTAATGATTGGTGCGGCAATTACGCCTTATATCTATTTTAAACGGAAAGGTTGGTTATAATGGAAATTTCCCAAACTGCGTTATTTTTAGGATCGATTATCGATCTGTATTGTTTAGTGTTAATTTTACGCGTATGGCTACCATTAGCGAATGTGGATTACTACAATCCTATTTCTCAATTTACACTGAAATTTACCCAACCAGTTATTGCACCATTGCGTAAAGTTTTTCCTGTGGTGAAAAAAGTGGAAACTGCGGCACTGGTTTTAGTCTTCTTGCTTTGCGGACTAAAATCGATTCTCTTTGGCGGATTAAATCTCAGTTTCTTCTTACTATTGGGCATACTAGGGCTGATCAAAAATATCGGTGTAGCTATTTTCTATGTATTAATCGCCGGTGCAATTTTAAGTTGGTTTAATCGTGGCAATAATCCTGCATTCTATGCATTATATCAACTTACCGAACCTTTGTTGAAACCAATTAAACGCATTTTACCAACTGTGGGCGTGATTAATTTTTCACCGATGGTTATCGCCATTGTTCTATTATTTTTGAATAATCTCTTTTACGACTACTTCCAGGTTTTATGGGCAATTGCCGCTTAAAGTGCGGTCAAAAATAACATTATTTTTCGGGCTGGATTTTCCAGCCCGTATTGTAATTGTAAATGTGGTGAGTAAATTTAGTTATGTCAGCAATCGAACAAACGACTGAAGGGCTACGTCTCAAAATCATTTTGCAACCCAAAGCTAGCAAAGATCAAATCGTGGGATTACATGATGATGAACTCAAAATCACGATCACCGCGCCACCTGTTGATGGTCAAGCCAATGCTCACTTGCTGAAATTTTTGAGTAAAGCATTCAAAGTACCCAAAAGCTCGATAGTTCTTGAAAAAGGTGAATTAAACCGACATAAACAAGTTTGGATTCCTTCGCCTAAATTAATTCCATCTGAAATTCAAAATCTCTTATAAAATCAGCAAAAAAATCACCGCACTTTCTACCAATTTTCCCTGTTTTACGCTATCCTATATCACATTTTACAAATCAAAACATGCCGCAAAGTGCGGTCAAAATTTAAGGTGATTTTCTATGCAACAACATTACCGTCCCGATTTGATTGAACCTGCAGTTCAACAATATTGGGCTGAAAATAAAGTCTTCAAAGCAATCAAAGATACGTCTAAAGAAAAATATTACTGCCTTTCTATGTTCCCTTACCCATCTGGTCGTTTACACATGGGTCACGTGCGTAACTACACCATCGGTGATGTGGTTTCACGTTATCAACGTATGAACGGCAAAAACGTATTACAACCGATTGGTTGGGATGCATTCGGTTTGCCGGCTGAAGGTGCCGCAATTAAAAATAAAACTGCACCGGCAAAATGGACTTACGAAAATATCGAATACATGAAAAACCAGCTCAAAATGTTGGGCTTTGGTTATGACTGGGATCGCGAAATTGCGACTTGCCGTCCAGAATACTACAAATGGGAACAATGGTTCTTCACTGAGCTTTACAAAAAAGGCTTAGTGTACAAAAAAAACTCAACCGTAAACTGGTGTCCGAACGATGTAACTGTGTTGGCGAACGAACAAGTGCACGACGGTTGCTGCTGGCGTTGTGATACTCCGGTAGAACAAAAAGAAATCCCACAATGGTTCATTAAAATCACCGACTATGCAGAGCAATTATTAGGTGGATTAGACCAACTGCCACAATGGCCAGATATGGTTAAAACTATGCAACGCAACTGGATCGGCCGTTCTGAAGGGGTGGAGATTACTTTTGATGTAGCGGATACCGCAGAAAAAGTTGCAGTTTATACGACCCGTCCAGATACCTTCTATGGTGTAAGCTATTTAGGTATCGCGGCAGCGCATCCATTAGCCGAATTAGCGGCAGAAAAAAATCCTCAATTAGCCGAATTCATCCGTGAAGCGAAAAATGCCAAAGTGGCCGAAGCAGACCTTGCCACGATGGAGAAAAAAGGGATGGCAACCGGCTTATTCGCCATTCATCCATTAACCGGTGAAAAATTACCGATTTGGGTCGCTAACTTTGTATTAATGCATTATGGTACTGGTGCAGTAATGGCGGTTCCAGCACACGACCAACGTGACTTTGAATTTGCTCAAAAATACGATTTACCAATTAAACAAGTAATCGCACCGCTTGCCGATGAAGAAATTGATTTAACTAAACAAGCTTTCGTTGAGCACGGTAAATTAGTAAACTCTGCTGAGTTTGATGGTTTAGATTTTGATGGCGCATTCAACGGTATCGCGGACAAATTAGAAAAATTAGGCGTGGGTAAACGCCAAGTTAACTATCGTTTACGTGACTGGGGCGTTTCGCGTCAACGTTATTGGGGGGCACCAATTCCAATGCTGACCTTGCCAAACGGTGAAACCGTACCGACACCAATCGAAGATTTACCGATTATTCTACCGGAAGATGTGGTCATGGACGGTGTGAAAAGCCCAATTAAAGCCGATCCAAACTGGGCGAAAACTACCTTCAATGGTGAACCTGCGTTAAAAGAAACGGATACTTTTGACACCTTTATGGAATCATCTTGGTACTACGCACGCTACACCTCGCCAAGCTATGCGAAAGGTATGTTAGATAAAGATGAAGCTAACTACTGGTTACCAGTGGATCAATATATCGGCGGTATTGAGCACGCGACCATGCACTTGCTCTACTTCCGTTTCTTCCACAAATTATTGCGTGATGCAGGTTTCGTCACGAGTGATGAGCCAGCACAAAAATTATTATGCCAAGGCATGGTGTTAGCCGATGCATTCTACTACACTAGCCCGACCAACGAGCGTATTTGGGTAAGCCCAACGCAAGTGACCCTTGAGCGTGATGAAAAAGGTCGTATTATCAAAGCAACCGATCCAGAAGGCCGTGAATTGGTGCATACCGGTATGACCAAAATGTCGAAATCCAAAAACAACGGTATCGACCCACAAGAGATGGTGGAAAAATACGGTGCAGATACCGTTCGTCTCTTCATGATGTTCGCGTCTCCTGCAGAAATGACACTTGAATGGCAAGAATCTGGCGTAGAAGGTGCAAAACGTTTCTTAGGTCGTGTATGGAATTTAGTGTATGAATATAGCCAAAATCCTGCAAAAACCGCTTTAGATGTGACCGCACTTTCTGCAGACCAAAAAGCACTTCGCCGTGATGTCCATAAAACAATCGCGAAAGTGAGTGATGACATTGGTCGCCGTCAAACCTTCAATACCGCTATCGCGGCAGTAATGGAGTTAATGAATAAATTAACTCGTGCGCCATTAGAAAGCGAACAAGATCGTGCGGTTATGGCAGAAGCATTAAGCGCAGTCGTGCGTATGCTTTATCCTATCACACCACATATCTGCTTTGAGTTATGGAAAGCTTTAGGCAACGAAAGCAACATTGACCATGCAGAATGGGTGAAAGCTGATGAAGCGGCGATGGTAGAAGATGAAAAACTTATCGTGGTGCAAGTCAACGGTAAAGTACGCGGTAAAGTGACTGTTGCAGCTGATGCGGATGAAGAAACCGTGAAAACTGTTGCATTTGCAGATGAAAATGTGAAGAAATTTACTGACAATACACAAATCGTGAAAGTGATTTATGTACCAGGTAAATTGTTAAATGTGGTGGTTAAACCGCAATAATCCATAAAATAACCGCATTTTATTCTAAGCGTTGTATAAACGGCTCTTAAACAAAATAAAGTGCGGTGAATTTTACAGGTAATTTTTATGATGAAATCAATCAAAACGATCTGCTTAGTTGGGGCAACAGCCTTTTTAACTGCTTGTGGTTGGCACTTCGATAATGGTGCGGCAGTTCCTGCAGAATTAAAAACAATGGCCCTTGAAAGCAGCGACCCATACAGTGAAATGTCTATGGCAATGCGTAAGCAACTGCTTAGCAACAACGTAAACCTTGTTCCTGCAAAACAAGGTGTGCCAGTATTGCGTTTAAATAAACAGACTTCAAGCGATAAAGTGGCTTCAGTCTTTAAACAAGGCCGTGAAGCAGAAAAAGTATTGACCCTTGATGTTGAGGCTAGCGTGCGTTTAGCAAATGGGGAAACCTATCCAATCTCTGCAAAAATCAACCGCACTTTCTTTGATAACTCACGTGCTGCATTAGCAAAATCAGCTGAACGCGATGTAATTTGGAATGATATGCGTGAACAAGCGGCTCGCCAATTACTTAATAAAATGGCTGCCTTGCAACATCAAGTTCAAGGAAAATAATGAACCGCATTTTTCCTGAGCAACTGGCCTCTAACCTGAACAGCCATTTAGCGAAAGTCTATTTTTTGGTTGGGACAGATCCCCTGTTGCTCAGTGAAAGTGAAGATCTCATTCATCAAGCTGCCCTTCTTCAAGGTTTTGATGAAAAAAATCAAATCACCATAGATACTAATACTGACTGGTCTGCATTAATTGAGGCCAGCCAATCTATGGGGCTCTTCTTTAATAAGCAAATTTTCATTCTCAATTTACCCGAAAATTTGACCACACTTTTGCAGAAAAACCTTCAACAATTTATCAGTGGATTAAATGAAGATAGCTTACTTGTCCTCACCTTGCCTAAATTGTCTAAAGCAGCCGAAAAACAAGAGTGGTTTATTCAGGCAAATCAACTAGATCCGCAAGCTGTTATTGTTAACTGCCAAACACCGAATTCAGAACAACTTTCTCGTTGGGTGAAGCATCGTACAAAAAACATGGGATTATCAGCTGATGAGGAAGCCATTCAACTACTTTGTTACAGCTATGAAAATAATCTACTGGCATTGAAACAAGCGTTACAGATTTTAGATTTGCTTTATCCTGATCACAAACTCACGTATAACCGCGTTAAATCCGTCGTAGAGCAATCTTCTGTCTTTACCCCTTTCCAATGGATTGATGCTTTGTTATCAGGCAAGGCAAATCGCTCAAAGCGAATTTTGCGAGGTTTACAAGCTGAAGATCTGCAACCTGTCATTTTATTGCGTACTTTGCAGCGTGAACTGCTCACCTTGTTAGAATTAACAAAACCACAGCAGCGTAATCCCTCTCTTAACACGAGTTTGCCTACACAGACACTCAAAGCGGATTTTGACCGTCTCAAAATTTGGCAGAATCGTCGTCACCTTTATATGGCAGCGATACAGCGACTCACCTATCAAAAGCTCTTTGAAATATTGCAAGAGTTGGCAGATATTGAGCGCACAGCCAAGCAAGAATATAGTCAAGACGTGTGGGTAAAATTGACTGACTTATCGGTTAAATTTTGCTTATAAAAAAATCTCGGCGTTAACCGAGATTTTTTATTATTGCGCAATTTTTAAATCTTGATACAGATAATTTCGATAGCTATTCACTAAATCCATATCTGCTGCATCTTCGAGCTTACCTTGGCTTAACTGACGCATAGCGATATTCGCCCGCATAAAGTCATCTTTCGGTGATAAAGCTGCCACATCAAGTAATACGCCACCAACAAAGGCTAAATCTAAGAAATCTTGTTGTTGAACAAAGTCAGTCTTACGATTAGTTCGAACTACAAATTGAGTCACATAATCTGGATTCGCAAAGTTACCTTTTTTCGGTGGAAGCTGATTATCAAAAGCAACCTGATGATCACCAAAATAACCGAATACATAAGGTGTTTCACGTGATTTTAAATAATCATTTAGACCTTCGATCGCCTCATTAAGGCTATCAATACGATCAATATAATCGTTCAAGCAAGAAATCGCTTTTCCCCCTAAACGCTTACTCGCCAAATTAAAATGGTTTGGCATATTCGTGTTGTAAGGGCCGTGCTCTTTCATCGTGAGCACATAAACAAACATGGGCTGTTGTACATTTTCCAATGATGGATGCTGTTTCTGCAAAATCAGTTTGGTGTAATACATCATCTCTTCGCTTGTAATATGCCAGAGATTTTTGCTGATTGATGCGGGATAGCCTAAATCTTGTGGTTGCAACATCAAATCAAAACCAAAGTGGTCATAAGCAGGTTTTGCGTTGTAGTTACCTTTCGTAAAAGGCGATAACGCTACGCAAAAATAGCCTTGCTCACGGAGATTTTTAATAAAACCCGTCTGTAAGTGTGGCACAACAGAATAAAACACCCCACTTGCTAAAGCACCAAAATCGGTTGAAGGCACCCCTGCAAGGAAAGCAAATTCAGATTTCCACGTTGCACCGCCCACCGTATGTACACGCAATGGACTCATAAATACGGTATCTTCCTGCTTATTAAACATTGAAAATGGTGGGATGGTTTCTGCATCAAAATCAAATTGATGAGGATTCAAGGTTGATTCTTGTAAACAAACCACAATGTCGGACTTTTCTGCACTTTCAGTTTTACTCTCAGCCTTTTCATTTAAAAGTGCGGTCATTTTTTCTTTAAATTTTTGGCTATTACCTTCAAATTCTGGCACTTTAAAAAATACGCCACGACAAGACATAGGCAGGTTTAAGAACACATCTCGACCATCATCCGGCAATGAGTCTAACCAGACTTTTGTCGCATCTGGATCTTTAGAATAATGCCATATTAAACCAAAACTCGTTGCTGCAAGTATTGCTGCAAATACGCGAAATCCAGTTGAGGCATTTTCTACATCTGACCAGCCAAAGACGGCATAACCCAATAGACCTAATAGCCCAAATACACCGAAAATCGCCCCTTTATAATGTAAAAGGGTTTCCCAATTTCGCCAGTCTGTCACAAGCCAAAAATCTGAAATGAGTAAAGGTTGTTTGTAGTAATGAATTTTCATTCGATGGAATAGCATCAACACCACAAAAAGCACGGATGCAAAATTCAATCCGCGTTGCCATTGACCGGTTATTGCAAACATTGAGCTAAACAATAAAACGAATAATGCAATCGCAAAAAAATATGTCCAACGATAGTGCGAATTGACGATAAAAATCACCGTCGCAATAAAAAATAAACTCAGAAAAATACTTGGAATCATAATAAATAAATTTGATTAAATGTTATTTGACACTTTCAGCCACTAAACGCTGAATCAGCTTTAAATTGGCTGGCGGGAATTGTCCTGCATCAAGCTCACGTTGTTCAAGCCAAAAACCTTCCTGGCCTTCTCGTCCAAAAGGCTCGCCGATCCATTCAGTGACCAAATAAAAACTAAAATCTAAAATTTTGGTTGGATATTCAAATTGAAAACGTTCGTACAGTTCAGCATTTAAAATATGAATGCCAATCTCTTCTTCCAATTCTCTTTTTAAGGCTTCTTCAGGGGTTTCACCTGCATCAACTTTACCGCCTGGAAATTCTAATGCCTGTGCAAAATCTTGCCCTTCTAAACGCTGGGTCAAATATAGCTGCCCAAATTCATTACGAATAATCCCTGCCGCAACTTGAATGATAGGCTTACTCATCGTTTTTCCTTATCTCAAAAGTAGAAAGAGCGGTTATTTTTAGCGGTGTTTTAAAACACGCAAAAATTTAACCGCTCTTTTCCTTAACTAAGCATATCGGGCTTTACTGCCGTGACAATGCTTGTATTTTTTACCTGATCCACAAGGACAAGGTTCATTACGTCCAATATGGCGATCTGAATAGTCCTCGCTTTGAGCTTGCTCTGTGTTTTCACCTACAGGATGATGCATTTGAGCTTCACGCTCAGCCATTGCTTGACGTGCTCGCTCTGCCTCTTCTATCTCTTCCTGCGTACGAACTTTCACACGAGTAAGTGTCATAATCACATGATGTTTTAAAGAATCTAACATTTCAGTAAACATACGGAAAGATTCTTTTTTGTACTCTTGTTTTGGATCTTTTTGCGCATAACCACGTAAATGGATACCTTGACGTAAATAATCCATTGCAGCCAAGTGCTCTTTCCAAAGCTCATCAAGGGTTTGTAACATCACGCCTTTTTCGAAATGATGCATGGTTTCTTCACCAGCAAGCGTTTCTTTCGCTTTGTATTCATCTTCCGCTTCTTGAATAATGCGCTCACGCAGGTTTTCTTCGTGAAGATTATTATTTTCTTCTAACCAATGTTCAATTGGCAACTCAAGGCCAAACTCTTGCGCTAAACGCTCTTCTAAGCCTTTAATATCCCATTGTTCTTCCAACGATTGCGGTGGAATATACTGGTCAATCACATCGTTAAATACATCGCTGCGGATTGCTTTAATAGTCTCTGAAATATCATCATTATCGAGCAAGTAATTACGTTGTTCGTAAATCGCATGACGTTGGTCATTAGCCACATCATCATATTCAAGCAAGTTTTTACGACCATCAAAATGGAACGCTTCTACTTTCGCTTGCGCTGATGCGATCACTTTAGCAAGAAGCTTGGACTCCATCGCTTCGCCTGGTTGAGAGAAGGCTTTACGCATCATATTTAATTTACCTTCATTTAGATAAATGCGCATTAAGCCATCTTCTAAAGAAAGGTAGAAACGTGAAGAACCAGGGTCACCTTGACGACCTGAACGACCACGCAACTGGTTATCAATACGACGGGATTCATGACGTTCTGTCCCAATAATATGTAAACCACCGGCTTGCATCACGATCTCGTGATTTTTCTCCCACTCAGCTTTAAGTGCCTCGATTTGCTCTGGGGTTGGATTATCCAATTTTGCAGCTTTTGCTTTCCAGTTACCACCCAGGATAATATCGGTACCACGACCTGCCATATTGGTTGCAATAGTTACTGCACCTGGTGCCCCGGCTTCAGCAACAATTTCCGCTTCTTGTGCGTGGAATTTTGCATTCAATACGTTGTGTTTGATGCCCGCTTTATCTAACGCTTGAGAAAGCATTTCAGATTTTTCAACTGATACAGTACCCACAAGAACAGGTTGATTGCGAGCGACGCAGTCTTTGATATCTTCAATAATTGCATTGAATTTGTATTCTTCATTCTCAAACATAACGTCCGTACGATCATCACGAATCATTGGACGATTGGTTGGGATAACGACAGTTTCCAAACCATAAATTTGTTGGAATTCAAAGGCTTCGGTATCTGCTGTACCAGTCATACCCGCTAATTTGTCATAAAGACGGAAGTAGTTTTGGTAAGAAATCGACGCAACGGTTTGGTTTTCGCTCTTAATTTCCACCCCTTCTTTCGCTTCGATCGCTTGGTGTAAACCATCAGACCAACGACGACCCACCATAGTACGACCAGTGTGTTCATCGACGATCACGATCTCACCATCTTTCACGATATAGTCTACATCGCGCTCAAATAAGGTGTTTGCACGTAATGCCGCCATAACGTGGTGTAACAACACAATACGCGCTGGTGAATAAAGGGAATCACCTTCTGGCATTAAACCTTGTGCGATTAACCACTCTTCTACTTTTTCTTGACCGCGTTCAGTTAAATACGCTTGTTTGGTTTTAAGATCTAAGGTGTAATCGCCTTCACCGGTATATTCTTCCGTATCTTCTTTTTCTTGCTTAATTAAATTCGGAATTAATTTATTTACCGCAATATAAAGCTCAGAACTGTCTTCCGCTTGACCAGAAATAATCAACGGCGTACGTGCTTCGTCGATTAAGATAGAGTCTACCTCATCCACTAAAGCATAGCCTAAATGACGTTGGAAACGTTCTTCTTTAGAATGCGCTAAGTTATCACGAAGGTAATCGAAACCTAATTCGCTGTTTGTCGCATATGTAATATCGGCCGCATAAGCTTCACGTTTTGCTTCAGGCGGTAAGCCAGGGATATTCACCCCAACAGTCATACCTAAGAATTCAAATAACGGACGGTTGGTATCTGCGTCACGACGTGCCAAGTAATCATTCACTGTCACAACATGTACGCCTTTACCTTCCAATGCCATTAAATAACAAGGCAAGGTTGCGGTTAGGGTTTTACCTTCACCGGTACGCATCTCTGCGATACAACGATTTGTTAGCACCATACCACCAATTAATTGCACATCGAAATGGCGCATACCAAGTACACGTTTACCCGCTTCACGCACGGTAGCAAACGCTTCTGGTAAAAGTTGTTGTAAAGTTTCACCGTTAGCTAAACGGCTACGGAACTCGTCAGTTTTCGCTCTTAATTCCTCATCACTTAATGCTTCAAAAGCTGGTTCCATTTTGTTGATTTTCGCAACTTGTTTTCTTAATCTGCGTAAAATACGTTCGTTACGGCTGCCAAAAATTTTTGTTAAAAAACTCATAATTTCTCTTTCAAATAAAAAATAAAAAGGATCATCCGATTAAAAAATCGGTTCGTTCAAAGATAAAAGAAAATTAAATGATCGCTGGGCCGGCACGAATAGGGGCAAAAACAGGAAATTCCGCCGCGATAAAGTGCGGTTGAATTTTTTCGTGTTTTTGATTGGAATGGGTTTTGTGATTTGTTGGCTGAGGTTGAACCTGCAATGCTTGACGAATTTCACGCACCGCAATCAACATATGTTGTTCAGATGATGTTTGATAATTTTCGCCACTCATATTTGATGAAGGTGGCACCTCCAATCCCTGAGCAACAGGTAAAGCAAAAATCGCAATCATGCTTAACAGCAACTGCGACCAGAAATTTGTTTTACCTTTGTTTGATTTCATCATCTTATTGTCTCTGACAAAATTTGTGTGTATTGTATCGGAAATTCAACGTAAAGTCATTATTGGGGTATTTTTGTGGAAAACAAGCATGAGCGTTATCAAAAGGCCATGAATATTATTGATGTGCTAGAGGGATCACAATTTGTCAAAATCATGCAGAAAGGGTTAATGTTGAATGAACTGAACCAAAATATCAGTCGCCTTTTCCCACAAGAATTCAAAGGGCTCTTTCGGTTAGGTTCCATCACAGATGGGAAACTCTTTGTTGAAGTCAAAAGTGCGGTCGTTCGCCAAGGAATTTTATTTCGACAAACCGAATTACTCACTGCAATTCAACCGAGCTATCCCGAAGTAAAAGGATTTGAGATTAAAATCAACCCAGAATTAACCTGCTAAACTAACCTTTAAAGATAGCGATTAATTCTTTTACTTTAACTCGTTTTTCTGAAGATTGGCTAATCGAGCGCTGTACTTTAACGCGTTTAAATTTTGCCCCTTTATAAATCTCACGTGTGAATTTTGTATCATGGTTAGAAATCACGACGGAAATTTGCTTTTCTTTTTGTGCTCTCTTTGCACATTCCGCTAAATTCTTTTGATGTCCAAGACCAAAAGCATTCCCCGCATAGCCAGTAAAATTAGTATCTTGCGGAAGCGGTGCATAAGGCGGATCACAGTAGATCACGCTGTGTTTATCCGCTAATTCAAATGTCTGTTGAAAATCAGCACATAAAAAGACCGCACTTTGTGCCTTATGAGCAAAATAGCGTAATTCATCTTCTGGGAAATAATGGGTTTTATAAGCGCCAAAGGGCACATTGAACTCATTTTTACTATTATAACGGCACAAGCCGTTAAACCCAAAACGGTTCAAATAAAGGAACAACACCGAACGCACGAAAGGATCAGTGGATTGATTAAAAGCTTCACGCTGAGCGTAATAATAGTCGGCGGTATTCGCATTTTCTGCAAAGAAAACTGGCTTACAAGCCTCAATATAGGCATCCACATTGTCTTTGACGATATTAAACAAGTTAATCAAATCAGGATTAATATCTGCCAAAATATAACGTTCAAAATGGGAATTCAAAAAAACAGAACCCGCGCCAACAAAGGGTTCAATCAAACACTGTTTTCTTTTTGGAAAGACTCGGTTGAGATCGTCCGTTAAACGAAATTTACCGCCCGCCCATTTCAAAAACGGGCGGTGTTTAATTCGAGGTTTCGTTTTGTTATTTTTCGGACGCAACATGAGAGCAATGACAGTTAGTCATGTTGTGTGCAACGCTCAATGGCGTTTAGCACAAGAGATTTGTCAGTATCAGTTGCCACGTAGGCTTGACCAAGCGCTTTTAGCAACACAAGACGTAATTTACCTGCCAGAACTTTTTTATCTCGCATCATGTGCGGTAAATAATCGTCTGGTTGCATAGTATCAGGCGAAACGGTCGGCAAATTAGCACGTGCTAAAAGCTTTTCTAAACGAGCAACATCTTCAAAAGAAAGATCGCCTAATTGTTCAGATAACACCGCAGCCATCATAGCTCCTACTGCAACAGCTTCACCATGTAACCAGTTTCCGTAGCCTAAATGTGTTTCGATCGCATGCCCAAAAGTATGCCCGAGATTTAGTAATGCACGATCGCCTTTTTCGGTTTCATCACGCGCAACAACATCCGCTTTAATTTGGCAACAACGTGCAATGCAATATTGAAGTGACTGTTGATTTAACGTAACTAATTCATCAATATGTGCTTCAAGCCATTCAAAAAAGGCATAATCTAAAATCACCCCATATTTAATAACTTCCGCAAGTCCCGCATTCACTTCACGTTTTGGCAAGGTATTGAGTGTAAGGGTGTCAATGATCACCGTAGAAGGTTGATAAAACGCCCCAATCATATTTTTGCCCAACTCATGATTAACGGCTGTTTTGCCACCAACAGAAGAATCTACTTGGGCTAATAATGTGGTAGGAATTTGAATAAAACGCACGCCACGTTGATAACTTGCTGCAGCAAAACCAGCTACATCACCAATCACACCACCACCTAATGCAATGATGGTGGTATCTCGCCCATGATTATGCTTTAAAAGTGCGGTAAAAATGAGATTTAAAGAATCGAGCGTTTTATATTTTTCGCCATCAGGCAATAATACCGATTCAATCTGACAGCCGATTTTTTCTAAGGTTTGTGTAACGGTTTCAAGATAATATTGTGCGACGGTTGGATTAGTCGCGATCATCACTTTATCCCCTTTCTTCAGCGGATAACAGGTTTCATCTTTTAATAAACCTTCGCCAATATAAATGGGATAACGACGTTCTTTTAATTCAACATTTACGCACAACATTTTTAATCCTTAGAGTGAACCGTTTAAGCCGTTTAGATTATCAATTAAATCAACGATTTGATTAACCATTACTTTGGCATTTTGCTCATCTGTTGGTAAAGTAATATCCGCAATTTCTTCGTATAACGGATTACGCACTTTAGCTAAATCTTCAAGCACTTGGCGCGGGTCATCAGCCCCTTGTAATAATGGGCGCTTTTTATCACGTTGTGTACGTTGATATTGCTTATCTACCGTGGTTTCTAAATAAATGACAATACCACGAGCAGAAAGATAATTACGACTCTCTTTTGACATCACTGCGCCACCACCAGTAGAAAGCACGACGCCCTGTAATTGAGTCAATTCATTGATAATACGTTCTTCACGCTTACGAAAGCCTTCTTCACCTTCTAAATCAAAAATCCAGCTAATGTCTGCTCCCGCACGTTCCTCAATTACGGCATCTGAATCGACAAAATCCATATTCAATTGTTGCGCAAGCTGACGGCCAATGGTGCTTTTACCCGCACCCATGGGACCTACTAAAAAAATATTACGTTTTTCAGCCATTGTTATTCTTCTAACTTAAATAATGTTCAAATTAATCTTTCCTAATAAAAACTGGCCACCTGAAAAAATGGCAGCCGAAAGATCACCCAAAAAATAATGAAGATTATCGCAATAAATCCCCCTATGTTTCAACCTTTAGCGGGAATTTATTTTAAGAAGCGCAAAAGTGCGGTCAGTTTTTTAGGGATTTTAATGAATGATAAAGTCAAATAGAGCATCGAGATAAAACATCCTAAAATTCAACCGCACTTTAGAAACAAAAAAGGCTATTCAAACGAATAGCCTTTTCTTTTATCAGCAGTTAATTATAGATAACCAAACAAGCTTGTGAAAATGTAACCAAAGATACATGAAGTGATTACACCGATTAAGCCCGGTAAAATAAAGCTGTGGTTAATTACAAACTTACCGATGTGGGTTGTACCTGAACGGTCGAATTGGATTGCCGCAAGGTCGCTTGGGTAAGTTGGTAAAATGTAGTAACCGTAACAAGCTGAAGCAAAGGCTAAGATAACAGCTGGGTCAACTCCGATACCTAGAGCAAGTGGAACGAATGCAACTAATGCTGCCGCTTGTGAGTTGACGAATTTAGAAATTAATAACAACATCACGGCGTAAGTCCAAGGATGTGCTTTTACCACATCACCAAGTGCTGCTTTCATCATTGGCGTGTGAACAGTAAACATCGTTTCCGCCATCCAAGAAATCCCGAATACAGCGACTAACGCAATCATACCTGAACGGAAAATTTCATTTTTACTGATTTTGCCTGCATCAGTTTTGGTAAAGATAACAATTAATGCACCCGCTAATAACATGAAGATTTGAATAACGTGAACCATACTTAAATTGACTTTTTTCTTCGCGCTATCTTTCAATACAATTGCAGCGTTATCAATCGTTTCTGTTTTATCTCCCGCTGTAATTACAACACCGTTATCTTGAGCGGTAATTGTTTGAGCAACTTCACCTTTATCGTTATAAATCGCAACGTTGTTATAGGCTGTTTTTGCTTTTGCTTTGCTGTCTTTAACATCAAGTACTAATGTACCGTCTTTTGCTAAAGCAACGATTTTACCGTCTTTAACATTAAAGGTTTTCACTGCTTTATCAGCAGAAACGATTTCAACCACTTGAGCAGGTGCTGATTTTTCAAAGGCTGGACGTAAATCTTTAAAGTAACCTAATAGGGCAACCACTAAAATCGCACCAAAGAAGATCCACATCGCATTCCAGCTAGATTGTGGTAATTTTTTGTCCAACAATGATGTGCTATCACCATAAACATATTTTTTGAATTCGGGATCTTTTAATTTCTCTTGGAATTCTGGGTCTTTATCTAAATCTTTACCACGGAACCAGCTGAAAATACCGATAGCTAACACACCACAAAGGGTTGAAGGCACGGTAATTTTTAATAAATCTAAATAGCCATCAAAACCTGCTAATGGGGTTTTAGCATTCACTAAGAATGTGGTTAAAGTCACGACTGCCACCGAAACTGGTGACGCGATGATACCCAATTGAGAGGCAATTGAACTTGCCGCCATTGGACGTTCAGGACGAATGTCATTTTTGATCGCGATATCATAGATGATTGGTAACATGGTATAAACCACGTGTCCTGTACCACATAAAATAGTTAAGAAACAAGTGACAAATGGTGCCAAAATACTGACATATTTCGGATTACGACGAAGCATTTTCTCCGCAATTTGTAACATGACATCTAAACCACCACTGGCTTGCAATGTTGCCGATGTGACCACAACTGCAAGGATGGTCAACATTACATCGATAGCTGGCTTACCTGGTTCAATACCAAAGCCGAAAACAAGAACAATTAAGCCTACTCCACCGAGCATACCCAGTGCGATACCACCTTTTTTTGCCCCATAAAATAAACAGATAAGAACAATAGCAAGCTGAATCGCAAACTGGCTACCTTCATCTAGGTTCATTAGAAAATCCATAAGATACTCCGGAATCATTTTATGGTTAATTAGAAAAAAATTTTGATCGAATACTAGCATCAAAATTAACTCATAATAAGTACTTTTAAGGTAAATTTTGTTTTAAATCAAAAAATAGGGGAGCCAAACAATAAAAGCAAATCTGAGAAAGATTAAATAAAGGAAAGTGCGGTCGGAAATTTAAAAGATTGAGATGTATCTTGTTTTATTTGAAGATAAGTAATTTAGAAAGGAATTTAAAGAAAAAAATTAGGCGACCTAAAAGATCGCCCAACTTAAAAATTACTGATTGTTTTGAACGTAGTCAATCGCAGATTGAACAGTTGTGATTTTTTCAGCTTCTTCATCAGGAATTTCGATATCGAATTCTTCTTCTAAAGCCATTACTAATTCAACTGTATCTAAAGAGTCCGCACCTAAATCTTCAACGAAAGAAGCTTCTGGTTTTACGTCTTCTTCTTTAACACCTAATTGTTCAACGATGATTTTTTTCACGCGTTCTTCAATACTCATTTGTTTTTCCTATTGTTGTTTTAACTCATTTAAGAGCGGTTAGTGTATGCATTTTTGATAAAGTTGCAACTATTTCTTAGGTGGTCGCACCACAAAAAACAGGCAATGTAAAAACACATACAGAGAAAAAGTTACATTGCAGTTGGGATTTTATCATTAACAAAACGGCTTTGCTATATTTTATAGACAAAATCCCAGATATATATCCCCTAAAGGGCTAGCTCATATATAAGCCGCCATTCACATGCAATGTCGTACCTGTAATATAAGCCGCATCGTCAGAAGCTAAAAATGCCACTGCTTTTGCGATATCTTTTGGCTCACCTAAACGGCCAGCAGGAACATTACCAAGAATACCCGCTTTTTGTTCTTCAGTAAGCACTTCTGTCATATCCGTTGCGATGAAGCCTGGAGCCACAACGTTTACAGTAATGCCACGTGATGCCACTTCTTTCGCTAAACCTTTAGAGAAACCAATTAAGCCGGCTTTTGCGGCACAGTAGTTAGATTGACCCGGATTACCCATTGAGCCCACAACCGAGCCAATAGTAATGATACGACCGAAACGTTTTTTCATCATGGAACGTAACATCGCTTTAGAAAGATGGAATACAGAAGTTAAGTTGGTTTGCATAATATCAAACCATTCTTCATCTTTCATACGCATTAATAAGTTATCACGTGTGATACCTGCGTTATTCACGAGAATATCAATATCACCAAATTGTTCTTTAATTTGTTCTAATACGGCATCAATACTTTCTTTGTCTGCCACATTTAATACGAAACCTTTACCTTTATCGCCAAGGTAAGCTGAAATTGTATCAGCACCTTTTTCAGAGGTTGCGGTACCAATTACAAATGCACCTTTTGATGCTAATTCTTCTGCAATTGCGCGGCCAATTCCGCGTGTTGCACCTGTCACTAATGCGATTTTATTTTGCATTTTTAATCCCCCTTTTATGCTAATAATGCTTCAACAGCATCTAATGATGCCACATCGTTTACTGATGTTGCTTGTAATTCTGCCACGATACGTTTTGTTAAACCGTTTAAGACTTTACCTGGGCCGATTTCAACTAAAACTTCTACGCCATCTTGCGCCATTTTCTCAACGGTTTCAGTCCAACGAACTGGGCTATATAACTGACGAATAAGTGCGGTACGAATTTCAGCACTTTCTGTTTCCGCTTTAACATCCACGTTGTTTAATACTGGTGTTGCGGGCGCATTAAGCATAATGCCTTCAAGTGTTACGGCTAATTGTTCTGCTGCCGGTTTCATTAATGCGCAATGTGAAGGAACACTTACCGCTAATGGTAAAGCACGTTTTGCGCCCGCTTCTTTACATAATGCAGCCGCACGTTCTACCGCTTCTTTCGCTCCCGCAATGACTACTTGCCCTGGTGAGTTAAAGTTTACTGCAGATACTACTTCACCTTGCTCGGCTTGTTTACATGCATTGATAATCGCTTCATTGTCTAAACCAATAATCGCATACATTGCACCAGTACCTTCAGGTACCGCTTGCTGCATTAATTTACCGCGTAATTCGACTAATTTAATCGCATCTTTAAAATCAATGACACCTGCACAAACTAATGCTGAATATTCACCTAAACTGTGACCAGCCATCACGCTTGGTTGTAATTGAGGGTATTTTTCTTGCCATACACGGAAGATCGCAACGGATGCCGCTAATAATGCCGGCTGAGTTTGCCAAGTTTTATTTAGTTCTTCTGCTGGACCTTGTTGAACTAAGTTCCATAAATCATAGTCAAGCGCTTCAGATGCTTGTTTAAAAGTCTCAGTGACTACCGGATATTCGTTAGCAAGATCAGCTAACATGCCAACAGCTTGAGAACCTTGTCCTGGAAAAACCATTGCGAATTTTTTCATGTTTTCTTCCTATTTCTTCATCGTTTAAATGTTGAAAGTGCGGTCAAATTTAACCGCACTTTTAAAATTCTGTTGGGATTCTAACAAATTAATTAGAATCGCACCAATGCTGAACCCCAAGTCCAACCACCGCCAAAAGCTTCGAGTAAAAGCAATTGACCGCGTTGAATTCGGCCATCACGCACCGCTTCATCTAAAGCCGTTGGCACAGTCGCCGCACTGGTATTGGCTGTACGATCAAGTGTGACCACGACTTGCGACATATCCATCTCTAATTTTTTCGCTGTCGCCGTGATAATACGTAAATTCGCTTGATGTGGCACAAGCCAGTCGATATCTGTTTTTTGGAGATTATTAGCAGAAAGGGTTTCTTCCACGACATTAGAAAGCTCACGCACCGCTAATTTAAAGGTTTCATTACCTTGCATTTCAATATAGCCAGATTTCTCCACGCCACGTTCAGCTTGTGGAAGTAGTAATGCCGCATTGTTATCTGGCGACGCATGTAAATGCGTTGAAATAATGCCTTCTTGCTCTGATGCTTCTAAAATCACCGCACCGGCACCATCGCCAAATAACACAACAGTGCTACGATCGGTTTCATCTAATTTACGCGAGTTAAGATCTGCACCAATCACAAGGGCTTTTTTCACGCTACCTGAACGAATAAATTTATCCGCTACGCCTAAAGCATAAACAAAACCGGTACAAGCCGCCGCTAAATCAAAAGAAATCGCGTCTTCGATGCCTAATAAACCTTGAACTTGGCAAGCTGAACTTGGATAAGCGTGAGAACCACTGGTTGTTGCAACGATGATCAACTCAATTTCTTGAGGATCAAGATTGGCCATTTCAAGTGCTTTTTTGGCTGCTTCATATCCCATTGTTGCAACGGTTTCATCTGCTGCAGCAATACGACGTTCACGAATGCCTGAACGTGTCACGATCCATTCATCTGAAGTATCAACCATTTTTTCCAAATCCGCATTGGTACGAATATGGCTCGGCAAATAGCTACCGGTGGATAAAATTCTACTATTCATAATATCAAAACTTATTAATTAATAACGTTGTAAACCCGCCAAGATTTTTTGTGGAATTTGCAAACGAGCTTGTAAAGCTGCATCCGCAATTGCACGAGCAAATGCATCCACATTTGCGCTGCCATGGCTTTTCACCACAACAGCCGTTAATCCGAGTAAAGATGCCCCATTATATTCATCAGGGTTAATGCGTTTCAAGCGATGATAAGCATCCTTAAAGAAAAAACGCAGAATAAATTTGGCAAATGATTTAAAAATAGGCTGTTTTTCTTTTCCTTTCAGAAGAGATAACAGATTCTTAGCTGCCCCTTCAAGGGTTTTTAATGCAATATTTCCCGAAAACCCATCACTCACGATCACATCAGCCACGCCATTTAATAAAAAGTTACCTTCAATAAAGCCGGTATAATTAAGTGCGGTTGATTTTTCTAATAAATTCGCGGCTTCACGAATGGATTGATGTCCTTTAATTTCTTCCACACCAATATTGAGTAAGGCAATGCGTGGATAAACTAAGTTCAATCGGTTTTCGGCAAAGATCGAGCCCATGACGGCAAATTCATAAAGATTTTGAGCAGAACATTCTACGTTTGCGCCTAAATCTAACATCACGGTTTTATCACCCGTCATCGACGGCAATAAGGATACCAACGCTGGGCGTTGAATCCCCTCTAAAGGCTGTAAAAGTACCTTTGACAATCCCATCAATGCGCCCGTATTCCCTGCGCTGACACAACCTTGCGCCTCACCTTTCTGAACCATTTCAATAGCCAAACGCATCGACGTGCCTTTGCTATGACGCAATGCATGAGAAATACCTTGATTGTTATCAATCGTCTTAGTGCAATGATGAATTTGAATACGTTCTAAAAGAGAAGAAGGTGCATTTTCCAGTAAGGGGGAAATTTGTTGGCTATCGCCAAACAGCACTAAAGAGAGCATTGGATCTGCTTCCAATGCTGAAAGAGATGCGGGGATAGTAATACGGGGACCAATGTCCCCGCCCATCACATCTAACGCTAAGGTTAGACGGTTCAAGTGAATACCTTATAAGTAAAATTACTTATTGATCACTTTGCGACCACGGTAGTAACCGTCAGCAGTTACGTGGTGGCGTAAGTGAGTTTCACCGCTTGCTTTATCCACTGATACTGCAGCAGTAGTTAATGCATCGTGTGAACGACGCATATCACGACGTGAACGAGATTTTTTGTTTTGTTGAACAGCCATTGGCTATACTCCTAAATTTAATTTACTTTTGCTTTAAATTAGCTAATACAGCGAACGGGTTCGGTTTTTTTGCCAATTCTTCAGGCAATTCGCCAAAAACCTGTTCGTGCGCGGACACTTCACAGTGTTCAGATGAATGCATTGGAACAAGCGGTAGAGCTAAAATAAGTTCGTCTTCCACTGCACCAAGTAAATCTATTTCACCAAACTCATTAAATTCGATTGGCTCATAAATTTCCGGCAAGTCATCAGCCTGATCCCAATTAGCCACTGGACTATACATAAAATGACACTCCAATGTTTGTTTGAATGGTTCACCACAACGTTGACAGTCTAATTCGACATCAACTTGTACTTGCCCTTTCATCACCACTAATTTTTGTGGATCAATATAAAACGATAATGTTACCTGTGCATCGCTGAGCACTTTCCCCGTAGATTCAGCTAAACGCACTAACTGACTAGCGGTATAATAACCATCATAATCAATTCTTTGTTGAGCGTCTTTAACCGGATCAACGGTTAGGGGTAGTTTTACCTTTTGCATAGGGTGCGAATATTACCTGTTGTCAATAAAATAGTCAAAGGAAATTCGCACTAATTATGAGAAAAGTTCAATCTCTATCTAAACTCTCTCAAGATTTACACCTTTGCAAAGTGCGGTCATTTTTTCCTGTGTTTTACTCGGCATGCTCACTCAAGAAGCCACCACTTTGGTGTTTCCAAAGTCGAGCATAAAGGCCATTTTGTTCGAGCAACTCTGCGTGAGTCCCTTGCTCGACAATTTGTCCTTTATCTAACACAATTAAACGATCCATTGCCGCAATAGTGGATAAACGGTGAGCGATGGCAATAACTGTTTTATTTTCCATCATCTTGTCGAGACTTTCTTGAATCGCCACTTCCACTTCGGAGTCTAGTGCACTGGTCGCTTCATCCAACAGTAAAATTGGTGCATCTTTTAACATGACACGCGCAATCGCAATTCGTTGGCGTTGTCCACCCGACAGTTTCACCCCGCGTTCACCAACATGGGCATCATAGCCTTTTCTACCTTGCGCATCGCTGAGATAAGGGATGAAATCTGCCGCTTCCGCACGTTTAGCCGCATTGATCATTTCTTCATCTGTCGCGGTTGGGCGACCATAAATGATGTTATCGCGAACAGAGCGGTGTAAAAGCGAGGTATCTTGTGTTACAAGACCAATCTGACGACGAAGGCTTTCTTGGCTTACATCTAAAATATTTTGACCATCAATGGTAATTGAACCTTCTTGCGCTTCGTAGAAACGTAGAAGTAAATTCACAATGGTTGATTTACCTGCACCAGAACGACCAATTAAGCCCACTTTTTCACCCGGTTTGATGGTGAGATTAAAATGGTTAAGCAACGGTTTATTTGGATCATAGGCAAACGAAACATTGTTAAATTTGATATCACCTTGTTTTACTTCTAATGGAACACAATTTGGCTTATCAACAATAGTATGCGGTTTGGTTAGCGTTGCCATACCATCATTCACTGTCCCGATATTTTCAAATAAACGCGCTGATTCCCACATAATCCAACGAGAAAGACCATTTACACGTAATGCCATCGCAGTTGCTGTAGCCACTGCTCCCACACCGACTTGGCCGTTTTGCCACAACACCACGCCTAAAATCGCGGTGCTTAACGTTAAGAAAATATTGGTTGCGTAAGTTAAGGTATCTAATGAACTCGCCAAACGCATCTGTGCATGCACGGTGACCATAAATTCTTCCATGGAACGTTTTGCATAATTCGCTTCTCTCGCATCATGTGAAAATAGTTTCACCGTTGCAATATTTGAGTAAGCATCCGTAATACGTCCTGTCATTAAAGAGCGCGCATCAGCTTGTCGTTGTGCGGTTTTGGCTAAACGAGGAATAAGCAGACGTAAAATAGTCACAAATGCCACAATCCATAAGAAAAACGGCACTAAAAACCAGGTATCTAAAGCCGCAAGCACTAAGCCAGAAGTAATAAAATATACGGCAACATACACTAACATATCTGCTATGGTCATCACCGTATCACGTACCGCAAGGGCAGTTTGCATCACTTTTGCCGATACACGACCTGCAAATTCATCTTGGTAGAAACTTAAGCTTTGTCCCAGCATCAAACGGTGGAAATTCCAACGCAAACGCATTGGAAACACCCCTTGCAGCGTTTGTAAGCGCACATTCACGCCAACAAATGACCATACAATACTGAAAATAAGTAAGGCAGCCATGCCAGCAAGCAAGTGCCCTTTTTCTTGCCAAAGTGTAGTTGGTGAATAAGCACCCAGCCAATCCACCAATAATCCCATAAATTGGAAAAGTAAGGCTTCCATCACACCGGTACCGACCGTCAATACCGCAAGTAAAAAGATCCAGCCTTTCATGCCGTCAATGCTTGACCAAATAAAACGGAACAAGCCTTTTTCAGGCGTCGTTGGATTACTTTCCGGATAAGGATTTAAACGGTTTTCAAACCATGAAAATATTTTATTAAACATAACAATACCTTAAAAAATTAAAGGCGACAGAGCCGCCTAAAGTGCGGTCATTATAACGCAAGTTTTAAACGATGGGCTAGTTTTTGCGAAATTGGCTCGGTGAAAGCCCATAAATTGCTTTAAACGCCTTACTAAAATGTGCTTCTGATTGATACCCCACTTCAAGGGCAATCGCTAAAATAGTCTTTTGCGTATTTTTCAATAAAACAGCCGCCATTTCTAACCGCACTTGTGTGAGAAATTTTCCTGGAGGCATCCCTAATTGCTGTTGAAAGATCCGCATAAAGGTCGCACGAGACATGGATGCCAACTCTGCTAATTGCTCAATATTCCAATCTAATTGAGGTGAAAACAGGATTTTTTCAAGGACTTGATTCAGCCTTTTATCCTGCAACGCGGCTAATAAGCCTTGATTGAGCAAACCTATTTGCTGAGCATGACGCAAAATATAAATAAACAATACGTTTGATAATGCATCAATCACCGATTTTGTGCCTTGCTCCGGTTTCTCGGCTTCTTGTAAAAAAAGTGAAACCAAGGGCTGTACAGGCGTATTTTGTAGCGAAAGATGCAAATAGTCTGGTAATGAATTAATCAATAATGACGGTTTTTGATAATAAAACGTTCCACAAAACATCTTCAGATCGGGCGTACCTGCACCTATTTGATGGACATTAAAAAGTGCATTTGATTGCGCTCTCTGTAGGCTATTCTCTTTTTTTTGTTGAGAACTGCCCAAAAAGTGCGGTCGATTTTGAGGGAGAAAAAAGAGATCACCTTTTTTCAAATGAAACTGTTTTTCTGCAAAGGTTACCCAGCACTCACCTTGCTCGATTAAATGAAATAAACCTTGATACTCCGCCACATCAGGCTGATGTTCAACTTGCCAATCCCCTTGAAACAAGCAACGAATATTAATTTCCCCACGCACTTGCGCCAGCTGAGTTAATTTATCTAAATAATCCATTGTGAGATTTTCCGTCTAAAAGTTAAGACAATTTGACAAGTATCATACGCTAATCTGCTTATAATTCCTCTCGAAATTTGTACTAAATTTAAGGAGAAAAACCATGTTTGCAGATTGGAAAAATGATGTAGCACACGTTAAAAAATCATTCGGTGCATTAGGTAAAAAATACCCTAAAATGTTACAAGCTTACGGCGCATTAGGTGCGGCTGCAGCAGAAGGTAACGTATTAGATGCCAAAACCCGTGAATTAATTGCATTAGCAGTTGCCGTAACAACTCGTTGTGAAAGCTGCATTGGTGTGCACGCTGATGAAGCGGTGAAAGCAGGTGCAACTGAAGAAGAAGTGGCAGCAGCATTAGCGATGTCTATCGCATTAAATGCTGGTGCAGCTTACACCTACTCTCTTCGTGCATTAGAAGCTTACAACGCACAAAAAGGCGAATAATTCGCTAGGAACTTTATGATTCTTTTAGCCCTCATTTGAGGGCTTTTTTTATCTCTAAAATTGACCGCACTTTAAAATAAATTCAATGCTCTCATCTGAGCGACCACTTGCTCTACCTGAATTTCAGCCATTAAATTTTTACCTTTTAATTTGGTTGCCCAAGGCAATTCACTTGAAGGTTTTCCTTGTTCTTTTTGCACATTTTCTTCATATACCGACACTACATTATCCAGATTATAATAAGGTGCGGTACGTAACGGATTATGATAAGCATACAATCCAATCACTGGCGTACCTTGAGTAGTAGCAATATGGGCTGGGCCTGAATCGGGCGAGATGACTAAATTTGCTTGATGAATTAATGCAGCAAGTTGTTTCAAACTGGTTTTTCCTGAGGCATCAACCGGTTCAAAATCACAAAGTGCGATAATTTTTTTCACCATTTCTAATTCGCGTTTTGCCGGCGAGCTACAAAAAATCACATTCACATGATGTTGATGAGCAAGATTTGCCACTTCCGCATAACGCTCCACCACCCAATCTTTCTCGGCTTTACTAGAGCAAGGAGAAATAATCAGATTTTTACGCGTTGGCTCAAGAAACTGTTTGGCATATTCTCGATCTGAATCAGAAATTGCCAAGTGCCAAGAAAGTATCTCTGCCAGTGGTACACCAAGATAATCTGCAAAAGCCATAAAACCATCTAGTACATGAGGGGTGTCGGGATCTTGAACTCGACGATTCACAAACAACCACTGCCCTTCTCGAGAACGTTTTTTGCCAAACCCAATTTTATATTTCGCTTGAATACCAAGAGAGATAATAGAAGCACGAAATGCCGTCTGCATATTCAAAAGCGCATCAAATTGATTATTTTTCAAAAACATCCATAAATTCCATACGCCTTTCCAACCGCTCTTTTTATCGTAAGGAACCAGTTCCACGCCTTCAATACCAGAAAGCAAGCCCATTTCTGTTTTACCCACAATCCACGTTAATTTTGTTTGCGGCCAATAACGTTGAATATGTTGTACCACTGCAAGTGCATGGCAAACATCACCCACCGCAGACAAACGCAAAATACAAAGTGATTTAGGGGGAGAGGTAAAAAGTGGAGAATGGGACATTTGAGTTCCTCGCGCATTTAATTTCCGTCTATTTTAAAGTAGAATGAGAGCATTTTCTATTATTCGGTTCAACTAAAATGCTTGAATTCCAACAAGATAATCAATTCTTTCTTTTTCATCTCACGGAAAAACCAACGGAGCCCGCTTCATTTTTTGAGTCGGCTTTTTGGGAAAAACAACAACGTATTACCGGTTCAGCCAAAGGACGCGGCACAACCTATTTCCTGAATACAAAAGATCTGTTTGGTGTAAACACTGCACTTCGTCATTATTATCGCGGGGGGTTATGGGGAAAATTCAACAAAGATCGCTATCGTTTTCAATCATTTAGTGAAACTCGTAGCGTGGTAGAATTTCAACTTTTAAATCAACTCCATCAAGCAGGTTTAGCCGTACCCAAACCGATTGCTGCACGTGTTAAAAAAGGCAAATTAGGAATTTGCTACCAAGCGGATATCTTGATTGAAAAGATCGAAAATGCCCAAGATCTGACCGCACTTTTGCAAACCCAGAACCTGCCGAATGATATCTGGCAAGCCATTGGTAAATTAATTCATCAGCTGCATGATTTGCAAATTTGCCATACGGATCTCAATGCCCATAATATTCTCGTTCAACAACTCGAAAATGAACAAAAATGTTGGCTTATTGATTTCGATAAGTGCGATCAAAAATCAGGGGACTTTTGGAAACAAGGCAACCTGGAAAGATTACACCGCTCTTTTGTCAAAGAAGTCGGTAGAATGAATATTCAATTCCATGAAGAAAATTGGGCTGAATTATTGAAAGGATATAACGCCTAAAAACGCAGTAGAAAAAGGCAATAAAAAAGACCGCCTAATGCGATCTCTGAGAATGGTCCCCCCTACCGGACTTGAACCAGTGACCAAGCGATTATGAGTCGCCTGCTCTAACCGACTGAGCTAAGGGGGGAAAGTGCGGGTGATTATAGAGAAATAATCACTTGAAGTCTATAAAAGAAGGGATGATTGATGAAAAATCGACCACCCCTTTTTATCATTATTGAAGCACGGAAATATCAGCTACTTGTAAGAATAACCCTCGTAACGTATTTAAAATCGCTAAGCGATTTTGACGTAATGCTGGGTCTTCAGCATTTACCATTACGTTATCAAAGAAACTGTCTACTGGGGCGCGTAAGTTCGCTAATTTATCTAATACTGCGGTGTAATCGCCTTGTGCGATAAGCGGTTGTACTTCAGTGCGTAATGCAAGTACGGCTTCAGCTAGGGATTTTTCTGCAGGCTCTACGCAAGCGGTCAAATTGATCTCGCCGATTGCAGCATCCGCTTTGGCTAAGATGTTGCTGACACGTTTATTTGCTGCTGCTAACGCTTCCGCTGAATCTAATGTACGAAAGTGTGAAACCGCACGCACGCGCGCATCAAAATCAGCAGGACGAGTTGGACGACGCGCCAATACCGCTTGAATCACATCCACTGCAATGCCTTCATCTTGATACCATGCACGGAAACGACCAAGTATAAAGTCCACTACATCAGCAACCACATTTTGATTGGTGAGTTTATCACCGAAAAGTGCGGCTGATTTTTTCACTAAATCTTCTAAATCCAGCGGCAAGTTATTCTCTACGATAATACGTAACGCACCTAATGCCGCACGACGTAATGCGAACGGGTCTGCACTGCCTTTCGGCGCTTGCCCGATACCAAAGATACCCGTCAAGGTGTCAAATTTATCCGCTAAAGCGACCGAACTTGCCACCAAAGATTTTGGTAATTCATCCCCCGCAAAGCGTGGCATATATTGCTCATTTAATGCGACTGCGACTTCTTCATCTTCACCGTCATGACGAGCGTAATGCATACCCATTACGCCTTGCGTATCGGTGAATTCAAATACCATGTTGGTCATTAAGTCACATTTTGACAGTAAACCCGCACGTTTTGCTTTCGCTTCATCTGCACCAATTTGTTTTGCAATTTCGCCTGCAAGTTGCTCAATGCGGTCTGTTTTGTCTTTCAATGTACCAAGCTGTTGTTGGAACAACACGGTTTCTAAGCGTGGTAAACGATCTACCAGTTTTTGTTTTAAGTCGGTTTTGAAGAAGAATTCCGCATCGGTTAAACGTGGACGAACCACTTTTTCATTCCCCTCGATAATCGCGGTTGGATCTTCTGGGTTGATGTTCGAGACAAAAATAAAGTGCGGTAATAATTTGCCGTCTTTGTCATAAATTGGGAAATATTTTTGGTCGCCTTTCATAGTGTAAACCAAGGCTTCCGCAGGCACAGCTAAGAAACGCTCTTCAAATTTTGCCGCTAATACGTTTGGATATTCCACCAACGAAGTCACTTCTTCAAGCAAGCTTTCTTCAATATCAGCCACGCCGCCAAGTGCGGTCGCTTTTGCTTGAGATTTTGCAAGAATTTCTGCTTTACGCTCGTTGAAATCAGCCACTACAGAACCTTTTTCACGTAATAATTGCGGATATTGGTCAGCATGTTGAATTTCAAATTCTTTCTCACCTAAGAAACGGTGACCGCGAATAGTACGTGCACTAGCTACACCTAAAATTTCACCTTCGATTAACTCATCACCTAACAACATAGTCACAGTATGAACCGGGCGGATAAATTGTACGGTTTTATCAGCCCAACGCATTGGCTTTGGAATTGGCAATTTCGCCAACGCATTGGCCACAATGTCGTTTAGTAAGTTTTTGGTTGGCTGACCTTCAATTTTTGCACGGTGAACTAACCATTCACCTTTATCAGTCGCAATGCGTTCTGCTTGCTCAACGGTAATGCCACAACCTCGCGCCCAGCCTTCTGCCGCTTTAGTTGGTTTACCTTCCGCATCAAAGGCTGCTGACACTGCTGGCCCACGTTTTTCGATTTCCTTGCTTGGCTGTTGTGTGGCTAAGTTCAACACTTTCACCGCCAAACGACGCGGTGCCGCAAACCATTCGATTTTGTCAAAAGTTAAACCTGCTTGGTTTAATTCCGCCTCAACGTTATCCGCAAAAGAGGTTGCTAAGGTTTTGAGAGCTTTTGGTGGCAGCTCTTCTGTGCCGATTTCCACAAGGAAGTTTTGGGTTGTCATTTTTGTCTCTCTGGTAGGGTGCAACAAGATTGCACTTTAGTAATAGAATTAGTATTTTAATTTATCGATTTAAATACCAACTAAATTTTTCTTCATTACCTATACGAAATATTCTCACCGCATATTCATATCCATAGAATCCCGGTTCTTTTGTATTTACTATTATATTATCTATAAGTTTTGTCATACCAATAAATAAATTTGGCGCAACTTCATAAAAAGCTCTTTCATATTTAGGTTCTAGATCGATATAAATTTTTTCAACTTTACCTTTTGAGTTTGCAACCTTATTTATCAATACTTTATCTAGTATTTCCAATGCTTTTTTAGATTCTATCTGGTCAGCTTTCTTTTTCAAGATCCATTTATAGGATATAAACCATATCCAAATTGTAGGCAATACGATAGTAAAATTATGAAAACTACGATAACCTATATCACTATTATCTAAAAAAGCATATATAAAATCATTTTCTAAAAATTTTTCTAAGAATGAAGATATAATGAGTGGAAAAACTAAACTTAAAATAAAACTCCAATCCTTAATAAATAAGGAATATATGGAATATATAAATACGGCTGATCCTGCTAGCCCAAATAACCAGTCTAAATTTATAGCTGTTGAAACAAAGATAGCAATCGTAGTTACAGTTACTAAGATAAAAGCGTATTGTATTTTTTCTTTAGATTCTAAATCAAACATAACTTTCCTTTAGATATAAGTATCATGCACGAATTAGTTGAATTCACACACGAAGATGGGATATTTGATCGTGCGTGAAACTTTGTTTCACACACCCTATATTTTATTCATATTTTCAATATTTGAGACGCTGAGCGTCTCAAATATTGAAAAAAAATGTTTTGTTAAAAATCTCCCTTTCCACCGCTAAATGCAATCATTGCTCCAACCCTTCTTTTCCTGGCAACATCATCATATACTCCGCGATATGAATATCAGAATTATTTACTTCCTGATAGGTTACCGTTTTCAATACCCTCACTCAACACCTGTTGAAACCGCTCATAATCACAAAAACCATGTTCATCTTTTTCACAACCTTTGAGGGTTAATGCTGTTTGGTTTGGTGGTGTCGCTAAACTTAATGGCGTAATGTTAATCAGCTGTTCGGTGGTTTGATACACATAATCCAACTTAAATTTGAGCTTGCCACTTGGTTTGTGTTTCCACACTTCAAATAGCAACTTGCCACCGATTGGGATATTTTCTAATGAATCATTCAATTCATAAGGCTCAACACCTAGTGCTGCCAGCAGAGCGACGATATTAGAATCGTGTCCAACCAATAAGTTAATTTTGTTTTCACTATTTAGCTGTTGCTGAATAAATGCCAATAATGGGTATGAGGCATTTTGTGCTAGCGCTTCGTTGTTTTTAAATAAGGTGCGGTAATATTCGTTTTTAATTTCGTTAATCGCACGCCATTTTTCTTGGCTATCCACGCGGCCGTTTGCGATTTCTGAATCAGGCTTACCCACATAATGAGCGAGCAATAATGCACTGACAATTTTCTTTCCTTTGCTGATAGAACCAGTAATTTTGACTGACTTGCCATCTTTAATACTGTATTCACCGACTTTTCCACCTAAATCACATTCGCCTTTTTGTAAGCAATTTGGTGAGTTTTTATAATCGATGATTTCACTTAATAGCGCATAATTTGGCGCTAATTTTTGCTGTAAAGCGGTTAAATCAACGTTATTTTTTGCAGATTCAATCAAGGTTTGACTTGGATTATGCGCCTGCGTATTAAAAATCGGATCTTTTTCTGAACCAATTTTACCGTGATGTTGTAATTGAACATTACAACCTGCAAATGCGCCAGAAACAATCGCCTGACCTGTTGCAATGGTACGTTGAACACCATTTGCATAAGCGAAAATGCCTTCGCCCGATGCACAACGTTCTGTTGTTAATAACCCTTTATTTGTAAGCCATTGACCTAAATATTGTCCGAAATAGGTTTCTAGCACTGTCCCTTTTTCCGTGAGATAGCCAGATGGTACATTCCATTTTGCCCACTCATAAGGGGAATATTTCGCCATTTCTTGCGGATCTTTTTCCACGGGTGAACGCAATCCGTGTCGGCTGAAAATCAATACTTTCTCTAATTCATAATCAGAAGTTGAGGAATTTGAGCCATTTTCTGTTGCAAACACGCTAGTTGCTAAAGCTGAGCCAAGCAAAAGTGCGGTGAATTTTAGGGTTATTTTTTTCATATTCGATACCTAATCATTTAATGTTGAAATTGAGCTATAAAAATTCAAGGCATATTTGGTGCCGTAAACTAACACCATAAATACTGCAACAATATTGACTACCGCAAAAAAGATTAGTTGTTTACTGTTGCTCTCCACCCAGAGCATTTTAAATAATGCGAGCGTACCAATATTTTCATCAAGTTCGCTCTCTCCGCTTAGTGTTCTTAAGGTTTTCAGCATCTCGCGTACAAAAGCGACAGTATTGATTGCCATGACGCTGAGTGCAATAAATCCAGAAGCGAGGCATAAAAACAGCACTGGTACATCACTCCACCCCCAATGTACCCAATCTAGCTCAGAAAACATAAATAATGCCAGTGATAAAAATAACACTGCAGGCGTTAAATTTCGTAGAAACATTAAATAGTCATCGCCAATTTTAAATAAAAATTGTAAAAAACTGACTTTCTTCATTACTTTAAAAAATCTCTTTTAATTTGGCTTCATCTAAAATAACACGATCATCATCTAACAATAATGCCGGAAAGCCTGCATAGCCTTGTGCTTTTGCATCATCAAATGCGGCGTGACGATCACGCAAACGCAACCATTGTTTCAAGTTTGGAATGGAAGATAATACTTCCACCGCCTCATAATCCACGCCTAAGCGTTTTAACTCTGCGACAAATGGCGCTGTATCTGGGCAATCTGCCGCATAATAAAGAATGGGTTTCATTATTCACCTTCTTGTTCTGCTGCCGCAGTTGGGTTCAATTTCGGTTCGCCAATTTTGGTTAAGCGGTTACGATCACGATGTTCAAATGGCGCATCATAATTCGGGATAATCAGAATGGTGGTTTGATCGTATGACCAAGTGCCATCATCATGGAATTTCACCGTCATTTCAAAACTTTCCGTGGTAAATGAACGCTCTAAGAACGGATTCGAAATAATGCCATTTGTTAGTGAACCGCGTACCGCTTTTACCGTAAACTCTTTCGCATCAGCCGGTGCATTACCGACAGCAATAAACGTTTGACCACGTGGAATGCTACCTGTTAATAAAATATTGCCTGTTTCAGGTTCCCATAACCAATAACCCACTTGGTCGTGGAAGGTTTCTACTTCGCCTGGCTCTACAATATGGGTGTGATAACGTAATCCATAATAGAGTTGCGGACCATTGGGTTGACCATCAGTTGGATGAGCTTCGTAACGTTCGATATAAGGATCTTTTTCTGGTCCTTCTGCTTTCGGGTTGATATCCACACCACGCTTACCTTCCCAAACACCCGCTAATCTAGCCAATGGGCCTAAATTCGCAAGCGTATTAGGATCAATTTCTGGTTCCGTGTAGATATCGTCTGGGTATTGAAAATCTTTCATCATTTTCTCCTTATATCATTGGGTTAATGCTTAAAGTGCGGTCGTTTTTTGCCTTATTTTTTACAACCAGGGAAACCTAGGGCTTCACGGCTCGCATAGTACGCTTCCGCCACGCCTTTAGTTAATGCTCGAATGCGTAAAATATAGCGTTGACGCTCTGTGACCGAAATCGCTTTGCGTGCATCTAACAAGTTGAAGCTGTGTGCCGCTTTTAAAATGCGCTCGTAAGCCGGTAATGGTAACGGACGTTCTAATTCTAATAAACTTTTCGCTTCTTTTTCGTATTGATCAAAGCAGTAGAATAAGAAATCGGTATCCGCATATTCAAAGTTGTACGTGGATTGTTCAACTTCGTTTTGATGGAACACATCACCGTAAGTGGTTTTGCCAAGCAGGCCATCAGACCAAACTAAGTCATACACAGAATCCACGCCTTGGATGTACATGGCTAAACGCTCTAAACCGTAAGTTACTTCACCTGTTACGGGTTTACATTCTAAGCCACCCACTTGTTGGAAATAGGTAAACTGGGTGACTTCCATACCATTTAACCACACTTCCCAGCCTAAACCCCACGCCCCTAAGGTTGGGTTTTCCCAGTTATCTTCTACAAAACGAATGTCGTTTTGTGTTGGATCGAAACCGAGCATTTCAAGTGAACCTAAATAGAGTTCTTGAATGTTATCTGGAGACGGTTTAATCACCACTTGGAATTGGTAGTAATGTTGTAAGCGGTTTGGGTTTTCGCCATAGCGACCATCGGTCGGACGACGTGAAGGTTGCACATAAGCAAATGCCATCGGCTCAGGGCCTAATGCGCGTAATGCAGTCATTGGGTGAGAAGTCCCTGCGCCCACTTCCATATCAAAAGGTTGCACAACGGTACAGCCTTGATTTGCCCAATATTCTTGCAAGGCTAAAATCATGCCTTGGAATGTTTTTACGTTGAATTTTGTACTCATAATTTTTTTAATAACAATGTGATGAAAAATACAGGCATTATACTTGAAACTATAAGGCGGATAAAGGCGAAAAAGTGCGGTCAGAAAAATCCTTAAATTTTTTATTTCTCTTAAATTTCATTCATTTTCATGATGAGTTATTTTCATCATGAGAGATTTGCTTGCCAAGCCTCAAATGTGTAAACTGCTGGCGCTTTTATACAGACTTTTATCCTAGGGATTTTAAAATGAAAAAAAATGTGATTACTTCAGCGATTTTATTAGCGATTCCAGCATTAGCTGCGGCTGAAGACGTGGCAAAATTAGATGTGATTAACGTCTATTCTGCATCAGCCACGCCAACTAGCCTTCATCAAACCGCCTCATCTGTTACTGTTTTAACTGAAAAAGATTTTGCACAACGTGGTGCGACTTATGTCAGTGACGTATTGAAAACGGTACCGAGTTTAGCCGTGAGTACTTCAGGCGGTCGTGGCACATTAACTAATGTATTCTTACGTGGTGCGGATGCAAACCACACTGCAGTGATTATTGATGGCGTGAAAGTGAACCCAGTTTCTGGTTATGGCTTTGATTTCGGTGGCTTAGCATTAAGCAATATTGACCGCATCGAAGTATTGCGCGGGGAGCAATCCGCTCTTTGGGGAAGTGATGCGATGGGTGGTGTGATTTATATCACCACGAAGAAAGGCTTAGAAAAAGGTAAAACCTTCAACGTCGATTACGATTTCGGCACAGGCTCTAATCGTACAGTAGATGGTTCATTAACCCTTTCAGGCTCAAATAATGGTTTCTATTACGCTTTACACGGTGACAGCCACCATACCAAAGGCATTTCAGCACTCAGCAAAAACCGCTTTAACTACACTGCGCAAGATGGCACAGCGGTAAGTACCGGTGGTTCAAGCGAACGCGATAAATTCCACCGTGATAATGCTTCTCTTCGTTTCGGCTATGACGATAACCAAAAAGGTTTTGATTTCTTAACCTCTCACAGCAGCCAAACTGCTAACTTTGATAACAGTGCAACAGATGAAAAAGGCCACTACACTCGCACACGTGACACCTTGTTCAAATTAAGTGGTTTCTTGGGTAGCGATGATGAATTGCTTAAACATAAGGTTGGTGTAAGCCATCTCAAAACTGACAGCAATACCGTTGGCTATACATCGGCTTACGATGCGAAAAAACTCAACGCAAACTATCAATTAGATGTCAATTTCGATCGTGAAGGCACTCTCACGCAAGGTTTAAGCTTCTTAACTGACTATCAAAAAACAGATTTCAACTCGTCTTATTTCAATAATGCAGGTAATAAAAAACTTGTTGAGAAAAGCTTAGCGGCAGAATATCGCTTATTGCACGATGCAGATCATAGCTTAAATATTAGTGGTCGTTACACTGACAGCTCTGAATACGAAAACTCATGGACTGGCCGTATCGCGGGCGCTTACCGTTTACACAATAATGTGAAAGCCCACGCAAGTTTCGGTTCAGCGATTCAAAACCCGACAATCACTGAATATTACGGCTACAACGCGCGCTATATCGGCAACCCGAATTTGCAACCAGAGAAAAGTTTAGGCGGTGATGTTGGTTTCTTATTTGAAACAGATGATAACCGTCACAGCCTTGATGCGACTTATTTCGCTCGCAACGTGAAAAATGCGATTAGCAGCGAAGTCATCAACTTCACTACCTATGCAAGCCGTGCAGTGAACCTTGAAGGTAAGAGCAAAGTGAAAGGTGTTGAAGTAGCATACAACGGTAAAGTTACCGATGCATTAACTGCTTATGCAAACTACACTTACACTCAAACTCGAGATAGTAAAGGTGCTGAATTGGCACGTCGTCCAAAACATTTAGCGAACGCGGGCTTAGCATACCAAATCACTGAAAAATTGGGTGCGGATGTAAATGTATCTTACACAGGCAAACGTATGGATACCTACTACTCACCAACTTACAGCACACATAAAGTAAAATTGCCATCTTACACCTTGGCAAACTTAGGCGTGAACTACAAAGTAGCGGATAGCTTGACGATTTATGCAAATCTTAACAACGTATTCAATAAAAAATACGAAAACGTACTGGGCTATGGCCAAGAAGGTCGCAATGTTTACGTTGGGTTGAAAGGATCGTTCTAATTATTACTCACTCATAAGGGCGTGCTTAGCACGCCTTTTTACATTCTTGATGGCGTAGCGTATCATTATCTATATGCAAAAAACTCGCTTAATTTTAACCGCACTTTTCCTTCCGTTTACCGCTCAGTCTTCGGAACAATTTGTCTCACTTACGCTTTGCAGTGACAGACTGCTTATCGAACTGGCTGAACCTTCGCAAATTGCTGCACAGTCACCTTATTCGAAAAATCCGTTGATGATGTTAGACAAAATCAATACCAACAAACCTGTGCTGGAACCCCAATTAACGGAATTATTGCCCTATTTGGATAAAACCATTCTGATTAATGAAACCTTTTATCCACAATTAGTCGCAGAACTGAAAAAACTCGGTGTGAAGATTATCCCCATTAACGACAGCCCGCAAACGCCTGATGAATTATTTGCGCTGATTCTAGACTTAGGCAAGCAACTGGGTAATGAGCAAAAGGCGGCTGATTTAGTAACAAAACTCAAATCACAAAACTTTCACTTAAATCGACCGCTTACCGATACGCTGATTTTATCGGAAACAGGCGTAGTGGAAAGTTACTATCCGCAATATCCTGTGCTGTTAAATTTACTCGGATTAACGCCACTAAAAACACCACTTACCGCACAAAATTTCTCATTAGAAAAAGTGATTTTAAGCCAACCGAATGTACTGATTTCTCTGACTGACAAACAAGGTTACAATGCACAAGCTGAGTTACTGCACCACCCTATGTTGCAAGATTTTTTCAAAAACCAACCGCTTGTCAGCATCCCGATGAAATATACCTATTGCTTCGATCACGGTGTGTGGCAAGGTGCGGAGAAGATTTATCAACAGTTAAAATAATGTAGCTGACAAATCTCCCCTAACCCCTCTTTGCTAAAGAGGGGGAATTTCATTATTAAATTAACCCTAGATGACATATTTATATGTCTTTATGTATAAATGATTAGAATAAAACATCAGAATTATAAATCCCGACACTATAATCCCTTTCCTCTTTACTGAAGAGAGGAATTTCATGATTAAATTAACCAAAAATGACGAATTTACAGTCTTTATGTATAAATAATTAGAAGAAAACATCAGAATTATAAAGCTTGACACTATAATCCCACTCTCTCTACTAAAGAGAGAAATTGCATGATTAGATTAGCCCAAGATAATGTATTTACAGCTTTTATGTATAAATGATTAGAATAAAACATCAGAATTATAAATCCCTACACTATAATCCCCCTCTTTAGCAAAGAGGGGTTAGGGGAGATTTGACAAAATAAAATTAACAAATGATATTTGGATTACATAGGAAATTGATCATTGACCAAAACACTAAAATTAAATACCGCACTTTTCTTCGCGTTGCTGTTGATTAGCGGATTTGCAGTTTATCATCAGCTCGGTGATTTCGCGCATCTCAAAAATGCGGATGGCGTACTCACCGATATGCGTTCAATGGTGCTGTGGGATATTCGTTTTCCGCGCATTGGTTTAGCTTTATTGACAGGCGCTAGCCTAGCAATAGCGGGCAATGCGATGCAAGGTATTTTCCAAAACCCATTAGCGAGTCCAGGCTTACTCGGCAGTAGCGCTGGGGCAACAGCCGCTAGTGTATTTATCCTCTATTATTTTGCCGTGCCATTTTCACTGCTCTTAGCCGGTGGTGTGATTGGTGCGCTTTTAAGCTTTTTAATCGTGTATTTGATTGCTAAAAACTACGGCACCACGATGATGATTCTAAGCGGGCTAGCGGTCAATATGTTACTTGGTTCAGCAATTGCATTACTGCTATCCAACGCAGAAAGCCCATGGGCATTAGCTGAACTTTATCGTTGGCTACAAGGCTCGTTGATGTGGGCGAAATTAGATACCCTGCTTATTTCACTCCCGATTGTTCTGGCAGGGGTTTTCTGCTTATACCACACTCGTCGATACTTAGATTTACTCACCTTTGGTGAAGAAACTGCGAGCACCATGGGCGTAGATCCGAAACGTAGCTTTTTCATCAGCACCTTTGGTGTGGCCTTATTAGTCGGTGCAACCATTCCACAAACCGGTACCATCGGTTTTATCGGCTTAATCGCGCCACACTTCGCCCGTATTTTACTGAAAGCACGTCCATCGCAACTTTACCTTACGAGTGCGTTAATCGGGGCATTATTGCTGTTACTGGCCGATTTAGCCATTTTATATATCCCGCTGTTCTCACATATTTACATCGGCACATTGACTGCACTTATCGGTGCACCTTGCTTGATTTGGATGTTATTAACGCAACAGAGAAAAATCTATGATTAGAATTGAAAAACTCACCCAATCTTATTGCTTAAATGATATCTACTGTACGCTTCCATCAGGTAAATTGATTGGCATTATGGGTGCCAATGGGGCGGGAAAATCCACCTTATTGAAAACCATTGCGGGTATCCTGCCCCTCAAACAAGGGGAGGTTTGGTTTGATGATCAGCCATTAAGTAAGATGAACGCAACCGAAAAAAGCCAACACATTGCTTACCTTGCACAAAATACGCAAATTCATTGGGATTTATCCGTTTATGATGTGATTGCATTAGGTTTAGCTGCGACCTTACCAAAAGAAAAAGAGCGGTCAAAAATTCAAGCGTTTTCAGAAAAATTTGCCGTAACCCATTTACTCGACAAACCTTTCCAACAACTTTCTGGAGGCGAAAAAGCACGTGTACAACTCGCCCGCTGCTGCATTAAAGAATCTCCTGTTTTATTGGTCGATGAGCCGATTGCACCACTCGACCCTTATTATCAAATTGATATGATGGAACAACTTCAATCACTCACACCACAACATACGTGTGTTGTTGCCATTCATCACCTTTCATTGGCTTATCAATTTTGTGATGAAATTGTTCTATTAGATAAAGGAAAATTGTTAGCTGTAGGTGAAACGCAAGCTGTGTTAAATGCAGAGAATTTGGCAAAAGCCTTTCATATTCGGGCTGAAATTGATCCACTGAAAAAGACTATCTCAAAAATTGAAAAGCAATAAAATAAAAGCACTTAGCGATTCACTAAGTGCTTTTTATCGAAATGAATTATGGTTGGATTTCTGAATCTACGAAGAAATAAGCAATTTCTCGTTTTGCGCTTTCAACGCTATCAGAACCATGGACTGAGTTTTCTCGCTGACTTAACGCGAAGTCTTTGCGGATAGTACCCTCTGCTGCCTCAGCCGGATTCGTTGCGCCAATCAAAGTGCGGTAATCTTTTACGGCATTTTCTTTTTCCAATACAGAAACCACTATCGGGCCAGAGAGCATATACTCCACCAACGGTTCAAAAAATGGTTTACCTTGGTGTTCCGCATAGAAACCTTCCGCTTGTTCTTTGGTTAATTGCACCATTTTAAGCGCAACGACACGGAATCCTTGTGATTCAAAACGCCCTAAAATAGCACCAATTAAATGACGCTTTACTGCATCAGGTTTGATAATTGAAAAAGTACGTTCTGTCATAAAATCCTACTTAACTTGCTTTCGTTACTAATAAATTTGCTAAAGTTTTCACACCAATTCCGGTTGCGCCCACCGCCCATAAATCACTACCAGATTTACGATAAGTGGCCGAACAATCAATATGCAACCAACGTTGTTGATAGTTCTTCACAAAATACGATAAAAATGCCGTTGCAGTACTTGCGCCAGCGACAACCGGCGCTGTACCTGTATTTGCAATATCCGCAAAAGAAGAGGTAATTTGGCTACGATGAAATTCTTCAAAAGGCAAACGCCAGAACGGTTCATTTTCTTCTTTGGCAGCTTGGAATAAGCTATTTACTAACGCATCATCCATAGAAAGCACGCTGTGGTAATCATTACCTACTGCTACTTTCGCCGCACCGGTTAAAGTTGCACAATCTACGATAAATTGTGGATTTTGACTATCGGCTTCAATTAAACCGTCTGCTAATACTAAACGTCCTTCTGCATCAGTATTTAGAATTTCAGCTGTTACACCATTTTTATACGTGATGATATCACCCAGTTTGAATGCATTACCGCTCACCAAGTTTTCCGCACAGCATAGATAGAGTTTTACTCGTTGATTTAAACCGTGTGCAATAGCAAATCCTAATGCACCCGTTAATAACGCTGCGCCGCCCATATCAGTACGCATAGTGCTCATGCCATCACTTGGTTTGATGCTATAACCGCCACTATCAAAAGTAATACCTTTACCAACCAAGCACGCTAATACTGGCGCATTTGAGTCATTAGTCGGGTTAAAATCTAATTGCAACATAGCGGGCGGATTAATAGAACCACGACCCACAGTAAAGATCCCGTGGTAATCTTGCTCTTTTAACGCTTCACCAGAAATAATCTGAAAACTGACCGCACTTTTATCGGCATAATTTTCGGCTTGTTTAGAAATAAACTCAGCCGCGCGTTCTGCTAATTTAACTGGCGTGAGTGTTTCGGCTGGTTCATTAATAATTCCACGTACAAAATCACCACATTCAATACGCGCTAATAACTCATCTTGCGGCTCATCATCTAAATGAGGAAATTCAATCGAATAATCTTGCTTCGCCGAGTAAAAACCTTGATAAAATACCCAGCAATTTTCTAACTCCCATGTATCCCCTACAAGTTCAACATCTTTAATACCTTGCCCACGTAATTTACGTGCCGCTTTTTGCACTAAAACAAGATTTGATTTTTCATCATCTTTAAGATGAATCACGGCTTGATCTTGATTAAAACTTAAAATGGCATTTTTACCCCAACTCTCCGAAGCGGGAGTCGTTGATAGTGTAATTTGCATGTGGTTCTTCTCCTTTATTTATCTATTATTCTCTAGGTACCATTTTACCGTCTGACGAAGTCCTTGTTCAAAGGTTATTTGTGGTTGCCAACCTAATTCTGCATGAATTTTAGAACAATCCAATGAATATCGCACATCGTGGCCAGGTCGGTCTTTTACAAAAGTCATTAAATCTTCGTAATACTTAATGTGATTAGGCTTATTTAGCGCAAGTTCTTCGAGTAATTGGCAAATTGTTTTAACCACTTCAAGGTTTGTTTTTTCACAATTTCCACCGATATTATAGTTTTCTCCGACTCGACCTTTTGTTAAAACTAAATATAAAGCTTGAACATGATCTTCCATAAATAACCAATCACGAATTTGCTGCCCATCACCATAAATTGGCAAAGGCTTTCCCTCTATCGCATTTGAAATCATTAAAGGAATGAGTTTTTCAGCATGTTGATAAGCTCCATAGTTATTGGAACTGTTTGTGATAATCACCGGCAAACCATAAGTACGATGCCAAGCCTGTACCAAATGATCACTTGCTGCTTTTGAGGCAGAATAAGGACTACTCGGATGATAAGGGGAATGTTCAGTAAAGGCGGGATCAGAAAGGGATAAATCCCCATACACTTCATCAGTAGAAATATGATGGAATCGAAAGGCTGATTTCTTATCCTCATCTAAGGTATGCCAATAATTCTTAGCAACCTCTAACAACGTATAAGTACCAACAATATTGGTTTGAATAAAATCAGTAGCTCCCGTAATAGAACGATCAACATGACTTTCTGCTGCCAAATGCATCACCGCATCTGGCTGATATTTTTCGAAAACGCTTTCTATTGCCTTAAGATCACAAATATCAACTTGCTCAAAAGTATAACGAGGATTATTTTCTACCTCTTTCAAAGCTGATTGATTTGCCGCATAGGTCAGTTTATCAATATTGATAACAGAATCTTGAGTATGGCTAATGATATATCGAATAAGGGCAGAACCGATGAAGCCAGAACCGCCGGTGATTAAAACATTCATTTTGTTGGGTTAAAAAATTTGAGATAATGCAAATAGAAGAAATCTCACTTTAGAAATAATTAAATAAAACATCAATAAGCACCATCTCGTTTTAAAACTACATTTACAGTTTTAAACAAAATGGCAATATCATTCCAAAGTGACCAATTTTTTACATACCAAGAATCAAAATAAACGCGAGTATTATAATCTACATCATTACGCCCGCTTACTTGCCATAACCCTGTCATTCCTGGTTTAGCCATAAGGTAATACTCAACATCATCCTGATAACGTTCTAGCTCATCAGCTACAATTGGGCGAGGCCCAACTAAACTCATTTCACCTTTTAAAACATTAAATAATTGAGGTAATTCATCTAAACTTGTCTTGCGAATAAAGGCACCGATTTTAGTAATGCGAGGGTCATTCTTTAATTTAAAATCTTTTTCCCATTCAGCTCTAGCTTCAGGATCTGTTCTTAGCAATTCATCTAGCACTTCTTTAGAGTTCACAACCATTGATCTAAATTTCAAACAGTTAAATGTTTTTCCATTACGACCAATTCGAGGATGTCCATAAATTGCATTACCGCCATCTTTTTTTACTGAAAAATAAAGATAAAGCAATACTGGAGAAAGTAAAGTAATAATAGTTAAAGAACCAACAATATCCATTGTTCTTTTCATAATTCGTGATGATCTTTTAGCTAAGTTATTGTTTATTCTCATAAACAACATTTCATGGCTAAACAAAAGAGACATATCTGTTCCGTATAATGGAATACCAGATATATTAGGAATAACTGAGATTGAACGGCAATTATTTTTTGCTAGATATCTTAACCAAGCATATAATTTATCTTCATCATTTAAAGCAAGAACAAACTGAACGGTTTCTTTATCTAAGGATAAATACGAAATTACATCCAAATCATCAGACATAACTTCCACTTGCCCTGTTTCTTTATTAATTATTAAGTTAGGAGAAATAATATATTTAATATCGAACCCTAGATAGGATTCTGTGATTAATGCTCGATAAACTTCTCTTAACTTTTCTCCATCGCCAATAATAATAGTTTCTTTTATATAAATTCCCCACTTTAGCAAGAGTTTTTTCATTGAAACTCTAGCTATTGGGAATAGAATAAAAATGATTAACCAAGTAAATACCCAAAATGTTCGGGAAACATAGAGTTTAGAGAGCGCAACAATGGCAAGTTCGATGATAAAGAAGATGATTAGTGTTCGAATCACTTCCTTTAATTCAAACCAGAAGGGCTTACGGTAAGTATAATGTCTTAATCGCAACCAGAACCAAGAAACACAACAAAGTGACATAACCAAATGAATATAAATATATTCATCTGATTGTTCGCTAGGAAAATAATTATGCCCTGCTCCAAAGAAGTTAAGCAGTGGGAAAATTAATAAAATAGGTAAAAATAAAGATAAAAAATCGCTACCTAACAGGATTATTTTACTTACAGTAATTTGAGTCCATCTATTCATAATTATTATATCTCTAATAGTTTTCTCCACTTATCTAAGATGCTGCCAGATGTATATTTTTCTGAAGCTATCTTAGCATTTATAGAATAACTAGCTCTCAACTCAGGATCTAATATTAATTTTTTTATGGCTGATGCAAGAGCATCTATATCTCCATTCTCAACTAAGATACCATTATCGTTGGCTATAATTTCTTTTGGTCCACAAGGACAATCAAAAGATACTATGGGTAGTCCAAAAGAAATAGCTTCAACTAACACCATTGGTAAACCTTCGTAAAGTGAAGACATAACAAGAAATGAAGATGAGCGATATATTTCACTCATATTTGAAGATGTTCCCTTTAAATAAAGGCTTTTTATATTATTATCTTTTATAAATTTTTCTAGTTCAGCTTTTAGTTCCCCATCTCCCCATATCTCAAGACTCCACTCTTGTGAAATATCTTTTTGTATTCTGGACCACGCTGTCATTAAAGCCTTAAAATTTTTCTGTTCCGTTAATCTACCTATTGCTATTATTTTTTTACTAGATATATCATATTTATTATTTATACCTTCATAAGGTGAAATATTAGGTATAACTTTAATTTTATTTTTATTTACAGGGTAAGAAATTGCATCACTTTCAGTTAAACAGACTAAGTTATCAAATTTATGGTAAAGAAACCTTATTAGAATCTTCAGGTACCATTTTCTACTCAAAAAACTAACATGTTCTAAAGAAATAAATCTAGCATTCCCTTTTAATAAAGTCGACATAATGAGAGACAATCTCCCCATATTATGAAAAATAACATATGAAGGTTTTTCTTTAGATATGAAGCATTGAAGATAATTTCTAAACTCAAATGCATTTACATCTACTTTATTCCATTTTATATTATCACATAGTTCATAGGCTGGTTTTGCATCTATACGATCACGAGAGAAAATATAAATATCCCCCCCCCAAAATTTAGAAAAGAGATTAGCCAACAAAACAGCCACTCTTTCAGTTCCTCCCTTGTTAGAAAGAGAGTTGATCACAAAAAACAAATTCATAATACAACACTTATTTTTTACATCTTATGTTTTAAAAAAGCATTAAATGCATAATTAACAAAACAATACAATGATTTTATTAAACCAAGTTTTTCATAATTAAAATAAATATTAAATGTCCACAAAGCACTTTTAATTTTATTTGAGGATACGCTAGCTCTCCCAATTCGAACATGAGAGTCTATACTATGGCTATATAAGAAAGACTTCTTAGTTATTTTTAAACAATCTAAGAAAAAAGCATAATCTTCATGCTTTACCTGTGGGAAACGAATATTTTTTATTACATCCCTGTTAATTAAAACAGTCATTATTTTAAATTGATTTCCTTTTAATAAAATGTCATAATCAACAAACTCACTTGTAGTAATTTTTTTAATTATATTACCAGATAAATCACTAAAGCTATAACAACCATGAGTCATTATTAAGTTATTTGCTAACATATACTGAATTTGTCTTTCCAATTTATTTTTATCAATGAAATCATCGCTATCTAAAAATGTCACATACTCTCCTTTAGCTTTATCTAAGCCAATATTTCTTGCAATTGCCGGCCCATTATTTTTTCCTGAAAATAATAATATTACCCTTGAATCAACTAACATTATATCTTTTACAATATCAACACTAGTATCTGTTGAGCCATCATCAATAATAATAAGTTCTATATTTTTATAAGTCTGATTGAGACATGAATATATTGCTTCTTTTAAATACTTTTCCGAATTATACATCGGCATAATAATACTTATAAGAGGAGTGTTCATTATTTACCTTTAATAAAATTAATACTGAAAATTATTGAATAACCAACTTTTTATCATTCTTTTAAACATATTTTCTAGATCGACTAAAGGTTCCCAACCTAAAGACTTAAGTTTATTTGAATTTAATTTTAACTTAACATCAGGGGCATAACCTAAATTATTTAAATTATCAGGAATACAAACTTCCACTTTAATTTTATTATGAGCGATTTTATCCGCGACCATTTTTGCCATATTTAAAATAGTACTATGATTGCGTGCGACATTATAACTTTGACCTTTCGCACCTCTTTGTAGAAGTAGAAAAATGCCATAGACAGCATCAATAGTGTAGCAATAGTTCCCTTCAGAGTGCCCCGTTGTATGTAGAATAATATCGGAATTATTAACCGCACTTTTAGCGAACTGTGCAAATACGCGATTATCTGAAAAGGATACACCCGCACCAAAAGTTTGTGCTAATCTTGCGCTACATACGTTTAAGCCATATTGTGCTACGTAAGCATTACATAACGCTTCACAAACACGCTTACTCTCAGGGTAACAACTACGAGGCTTACTCAAATCAATGTAGCCCAATTTTTCTTCGGTAACATCGTTATATCCATCGCTAACTTGTCCATAGTATTCCATTGAAGATATGTATACCATTTTACAAGTCGGATTATATTTTACATACTGCAATAGATTTTTGGTACTTTCGAATGCGGTTAGTAACACACCAGACGGATTTTCAACCATTTCTTTTGAAGCGGTAATGCTTGCAGTATGTATAATAAAATCTACTGCTGTATCAAGTTGAATAGGGGTAAGTAAACTATCAGTAACAAACCTCAGATTTTTATCTGGAAAATCACAAAAAATATCTTTTGCTTTTTCTAAACTTCTCACACTTGCTAAAATTGTGATATGACAATCTAGCATTTGATTGGCATATAACATACTTTTCACAATTAAAGAACCTATAAGCCCTGTTGCACCAGTAACAAGCACTGTTGAATGATTAAATGTACCTGTTTTAAAAATTTTATTAGCAACAAAAGCCAGATCTTCTTGTAGTACTAAATCTTTCATTATTTTTTCTCATCACCGCGTTTAAAACCATAAAGCTGCTCATCTTCTTCTAATGAGAACATTGCTTTTGCCAAATAAAAATCTTCTTGTGTGGTAATTTTAATATTTTCAGAACCACACTCTACAATATTTAAATCTAATTCCGGAAAATAATGTTTTACAATCGCTGATGAATCAACGAAGGAAAAATCATTATCTTCAATTGCTTTTTGATGAGCTGATTTTAATAGCTCGACATCAAAAGTTTGAGGTGCTCTAGCCATATAAGATACTTCGCGTTTAAGTACACCATTAATTTTATTATCTTCAACCGATACAAGTGTTTCTTTGGCTTTAACACAAGTAATGGCTATTTTTTTCTTTTTAGCCAATTCAATATTGGCTTTTATAAGTTGATTTGTAATAAATGGTCTCACCCCATCGTGAATTAATACAATACCATTCTTGACTTCTCTCAGCCCATTATAAATAGATTGCTGACCTGTTTCTCCTCCGGAAACCACTTTTTTTACTTTTGTAATATGGTATTGATTTAACAAATCCAGAAGGTATTCTTCCCATCCTTTTAAAATAACTACTACAATTTCATTAATTTCATTACAGTATTCAAAAACTTCTAAGGTATGAATAATCACAGGTTTACCATAAATTTTCAAAAATTGTTTTGGTAGAACTTTAGAATTCATGCGAGATCCAGTTCCCCCTGCAAAAATAACAGCTGAATTCATAATAATCTCCTAATTTTTTATTAACCTTGCTCTAATTTGATTTAAAACTGAATAAATAAAAGGCTCTTTTAATAATAACAACACACTAAAATAACATATAAAAAACAAAGTTGAATTTATGATAAAAACAACATATTCATTATAATTTAACACTATATTCAACCATATAGACAAACCCGTAGATAATATTAAAGATGTAATGATTTTTAAGTAGCTAATATTAGAAAATAATATTCTAGAAAATGTTCTTAAAATATAGATTTGATAAACTAAAATGCTTACTTCGGCTATCATAACAGAGATTGCCGCACCAACAGCAGCATACCTTGGGATAAGCAATAAATTAAGAACCATATTTATAACAGCAGCAATAACAACTGAGTAACACAAATATTTTTCTTTTTTCAATGGAATAAGCATTTGTATACCAGTTAAGTTAGATAAGCCAACTATAAAAATTATTATAGATAAAATTTGTAGTGGCAAAATAGAACCATAATAAGAAGAACCAGCCAAAATTAAGACGGCTTGCTTCGCAAATAAAATACAAAAAACGACTAAAGGAAAAGATAAAATAAAGATAAATTGAGTCGATTTTGATACTATATCATTAAATTTATCTTGCATGTTATTTTCAATATAAAAACTCAACCGAGGTAATAAAACAGCACCTAAAGAAGTAATAATACTAACCATCACATCTCTTATACGATAAGCCGCATTATAATAACCAACCTCTTCATTTCCGTGAATAAATCCAAGTAATGCAACACTAACATTTACATAAAAAGCAACAGCAATAGTAGTTATAAAAAAGGTCATCATTGGTCTAAGGTGACGTTTAAAATTATAATTATTAAAATATTTAATTGAGATTAAATTATGAAGATTATATAAATTAACAATACCAGAACCAACAGTAGCAAAGATAATAATGAAGGCATAAATAGTATAATCTTCCGAATCATTAACAAAAGTAAATGTTAATACAAAGGCGATAACTTTGAAGATAATTGAACGAATCGTTATGTAAAAATATTGCTCAACCCCCTTATAGAGCCATTCCACACTAATAATAGAAAACAAAATATTTAATCCAGAAATGAAAAACAGTGTCTTTTCTGTATTTAATTCTGGAATAAGCATAATTCCAAGAAAATAAAAAACATATATAAAACTCATCAACACTATATTAATGCATAATATTTCTTGTACAACTTTTGATAATTCTTCTTTATTATCTCGAACCTGTGCACAAGCTCTAATGCCATAATTCGCTACACCAAAGGCTGCAAAAATACTAAAGTAGGAAACAATAGAATAAGCAAAAGCCACCTTACCAGTCCCTATTGGGCTTAAAACTCTTGACACATAAGGAAATGTAATCAACGGAAACAAAAAATTTGAAACTGTTAACAACATATTCATTATAAAATTAAATTTAACAGAATGTATTTTCATAGATTATTTAAATAAATTATCCCGATATTTCTCTAGCCCATAATATCCTAAACAAAGTAAAAAAGGATTAAATTCAGGAGACATTAATTGCGGATCGGTTATAGAGTGAACAAAAAGAAATATTAGTACCAATCCAAAATATTTCTCATTTTTTAAGACAATCCTACCACCAATTCTTGTATAAGAAATAATTACTAAGGAAAATATAATTACTCCATAAACAATAAGCAAATGAGCATAAGCTGAATCTATATAGAAAAATTTATTCTCTTTTGTGACATTCAACATTGTCACAAACTCAACTAAGCTACCAAAAGGTTTTATACCATAAAGTTCAAATCCACGATGCCCTAATTCTAATCTACCACTGAGAGTATGATTAAGGTTTGCCATCCAATCTATTAAAGGATCATAAACATATTGAAAATATATTGCTATTCCTGCGAATAAAATAAAACCATATGTTGTTAATAACTTATAAAGCCTTCCTATAAAAAATGTAGAATATTCAACATTTACATACTTAATAAAAAAAGTTGAAAAACAAATAGCTATAACTAGCAAAAAAACTGCTCTTGTATCAGTAAATGAATAAATTGGATAATTCAACAATAAAATAAATAGTAACTCACACAAAGTTATTCTTTCTTTTCTCAGAAAAATCCAACATAGAACAATATGAAAGAAATAATTTGGAACAAAAGTTGGAAATCTATACCCCAATAAATATCTATATGTCCCATCACTACGAAATAAATCTAAAGTGCTTTCAGGATAAAGATTAAATAAATAAGTAAATAAGACAAAAAGCCCACCAGCAGCACTAGCCAATAAGAAAACCTTAACAATTGATGAGAAATGAATATTGCGGCACAGAATTATAAATAAATATACTGATACACCTTGCTTAAAATGAAAAAAACCTATAAAAAATACTATCGTAATAAAAATATCAAAAAATGAAGAATAATTTATTTTATAACTAATAAGTAGATAGAAACACAATACCAACATTACACCGACATTAAATAATTTTGGTAATAGTTCTCTATCAAATAATGTAAAATATTGACTTCCACCTATATGGATAAAAAAAACCCACAAAAAATAAGCAAAAAGAAATACTTTTCTTGATTCTTTTTGAGCAATAACCATTAAACTTCCCTACAAAAAATTCAACTTAATCAAACATTAAAGGAAATTAATTTTCATTAAACCAAACTTTCATACTATGTGTAATTTGTTTTTCTTTTGGGGGCAAACTCATATAATCACCATATAAACTTTTAAGATAAGAATCCCAACAACCAAAAGTATAGAACTCACGTCCTTCAAACTCCACCAAAGCAGAATTTTCAACTTCTGATTTTAGCATTCTTTCCGAAACGCCATATAAACCAAAAGAAACTGCTCCTATATATTTTGATGACTCATAATCATAAATCATTGATAATTTATTCAGATTCTTAATAGCCCTTTCTTTTCCATATAATATAGATATAGGCTTTAATATATATTTAGCATATTTTTTTAAAATACTATTTCCCTCCCCAAGCTTTGCATCACATAATTTAATTATTGTTCTATATCTTTTAGCTTTCTTATAAATCTTTTCAACTAAAATATTATCTTCCGGTAATCCATCCATAGGCATAATATCAACCCATAAGTGCTTTGACATTTCGCCATCAATAAATTGAGATTCTACAAATATATCCTTATTTATTAATTTTCCATAAGGGAATTGACAACCCGAATCACTAAAAAACAAAAACTCATATTTGTCATCATTTAAACTTTTACTAATCTCAACTAATTTCACATAATCATTTCTAGGCATAGCTACATCTATATCATCATCCCAAGGGATAAAGCCTTTATGTCTAATTGCTCCCAATAATGTCCCGCCAGATAAATAATATTTCAAATTATATTCTTTACATATTTCTACAAATTTATGAAGAATATCTAACTCTTTTAGCTGAATTTCTCTTTTACTTAAATATTTCATTTTATTTCTCAATATTATACTTTAATTTTTATTTTTTGCTCTTGATAAAATAAAAGCACTAATCAATACATATAAAGATGCTAAAACACTTCCCAAAAAACCACCTGCAACAATTAGAATTAGACGCTTTGGCCAATCTCGTTTTACAGGATAATCCGGCGAACTTAAATAATAATACGATTTTACCTCTTGAACAGATTCTAATTGTGGTGCTAACTGTGTTAATTTAGCAAGCTGTCTTTCTGTGCTGTAATAGTTTGTTGGGTAAACAATAGGACTATTTTTAGCAATATCCAATTGTGCCTGTAAATATTTCTCTCCCAACATAAATAGGTAGGTTCCATCAGCTAATTTAGAGTCAGAGATATTTAAACGTCCCTCACCTAACATATATTCAGGCACCGATAAACTATTTGTATTTGCTTTAGAAAAGTCTGTAATACCTGCCTTTTTAGCTATATTCAACGCATTAGTTAAATTCTCTATTTGAACCTTTTTAGCCTCAGTTAAGCTTTCTTCAATTTGCAATTTAGTAAACTTTAAAGCATCTAAGCGTAAATTAAACCCTAGCTTAAATTCTTTATTAGTTTGATTTAAGACATATTTATTCACAAAATTAATATAATCAATCAATACTGATTGAGCTAATTTAGGCGTTTCAGCTGAAAAAGTAAGCTTTAATCCAATTTTATCTAATTCAGTCAAATCCTTCTTCTTTGGATCAACTTCATGAACTACGAGATAGTTTGAAATTGCAGTCTCAATGTAATTATCTCTTTGTTCATCTGTCATTTCTTTAGTGTAATCTTTAACTAAAGTCGATTGTGACAAAAACTCTCTTTTTAAATCGCTTGATAAAAGAAAATGTTTAAATTGTTCATAAAGAGAATTTGATAATTTACCAGTTGAAAATTCACTATCACCCACAATACGAGCATATTCTGCACGCACAGGCAAAAGACTTCCTAAATCAGTTGAGCGGGGAGCAGCAACAATAGCTGTAGATGTCCATTGCTCTTTAGCTGTAAAGGCATAGCCTGCTGCGATGATAGTAAAAACGAAAGCAGACAAAATAATCCATAGTTTTTTCTTCCATAAGGTTCTTATTAATTCAATTAAGTCAACCTCATCAGTTTCATTTATTTTTTGCGAATAAACATTAGCCATCATCAATTCCTTTAAGTACTTCGATATGTTATAGACTACCTCATTTTACCTAAATTCCCCTACTCTAACAAGGGAACTAATCTCTACTCCATTTTATACTTCATTTATGTTAATAATAAAATAAAAAGGTATCATCAAAATTTGATAATACCTTTTATAAATAGAATCAGTTAATTATACGTGCACTAGGCATAATACATCTCAAACTCAACCGGATGTGGTGTCATATTTAAACGTTCTACTTCTTTACGTTTAATATTAATAAATGCTTCGATAAAATCTTTCGTAAACACACCACCTTGCGTTAAGAACTCATAGTCTTTTTCTAATGAATTCAACGCTTCTTCTAGCGAGCTCGCGACTGCTGGAATATCTTTTAATTCTTCTGGTGGAAGATCATAAAGATTTTTATCCATTGCATCACCTGGATGAATTTTGTTCACCACGCCATCAAGACCTGCCATTAATAATGCAGCGAAAGCCAGATATGGGTTTGCCATTGGATCTGGGAAACGCGCTTCAATACGGATTGCTTTCGGACTAGTTACTGCTGGAATACGAATTGACGCAGAACGGTTACTTGCCGAGTAAGCCAATAATACTGGTGCTTCAAAACCAGGTACTAAACGTTTGTATGAGTTAGTACTTGGGTTGGTAAACGCATTTAATGCTTTAGCATGCTTAATGATACCGCCGATGTAATAAAGCGCGGTTTCAGAAAGGCCTGCATACTTATCACCTTGGAAAATGTTTTTGCCATCTTTGCTTAATGACATATTACAGTGCATGCCTGAACCATTATCACCCGTAATTGGTTTCGGCATAAAGCAAGCGGTTTTACCATGTTCTAATGCAACGTTTTGCACCACATATTTATAGATTTGTGTTTCATCTGCTTTTAAGGTTAAGCTATTGAATTTCGTTGCAATTTCGTTTTGACCTGCTGTTGCCACTTCATGGTGATGAGCTTCGATGACTAAGCCCATTTCTTCTAAAATTAAACACATTTCAGAACGAATATCATGAGCTGTATCAATTGGTGCCACCGCACAATAACCACCTTTCTTCAATGGACGATAAGCATTGTTACCGCCTTCATATTTTTTATTGGTGTTCCAAGCGGCTTCAATGTCATCAATGGCGAAAGAAGCACGATTCATTGATACATCAAAACGCACATCATCAAATAAGAAGAACTCAGGTTCTGGACCAAAGAATGCCTGATCTGCAACACCTGTTGAACGCATATAGTTTTCCGCACGAATAGCGATTGAACGCGGATCACGATCATAGCTTTGCATGGTTGTTGGCTCGTAAACGCTACAACGAATTGAAAGTGTTGGGATCTGCGCAAATGGATCGACTACTGCAGTTTCAGCAATTGGCATTAAAAGCATATCGGCTTTGTTAATGGTTTTCCAACCTTCAACAGAAGAGCCATCGAACATTTTGCCATCTTCAAACATATCTTCATCGACAAGGCTAACCGGGATGGAAACACCGTGTTCTTTACCTTTAATGTCGGTGAAACGAAGTAGCACGAACTTAATATCGTTCTCTTCGATCAGTTTGAATACGTTGGCAATTGCATTTGCATTTGGCATAAGGAGTCCTCTATTTTGCTATGTGTATAATCTTTAATAAAATTAAAAGAGCATTATAACGCAATCGCTTGCTTTTTTCATAAGATTTATTTTATGTCCTGGCATAGCAGAGCAGCGAAATATCGTGTATAATTTTTGCCCTTTCGAGATTCTCGTAGAGTGAGTTTACTCACTAATTCAAACTACTTGGACTATTCGGTGGCATTAAAATTCCACCCTACAAAACTTAAACTTTAAGAACGTAATAAATGAAAAACGACATTGATATTAATAAATTGCGTAATATCGCAATTATCGCTCACGTTGACCATGGTAAAACCACCCTCGTTGACAAACTCCTTCAACAATCTGGTACATTTGAATCAACTCGTGGTGATGTTGATGAACGCGTAATGGACTCAAACGATCTTGAAAAAGAACGTGGTATTACCATTCTTGCAAAAAATACCGCAATTAACTGGAATGGTTATCGCATTAACATCGTAGATACCCCAGGACACGCCGACTTCGGTGGTGAAGTAGAACGTGTACTTTCTATGGTGGATTCTGTACTTTTAGTGGTAGATGCTTTTGACGGTCCAATGCCACAAACGCGTTTCGTGACACAAAAAGCCTTTGCTCACGGTTTAAAACCAATCGTAGTTATCAACAAAGTTGACCGTCCTGGTGCACGTCCTGATTGGGTGGTGGATCAAGTTTTCGATTTATTCGTTAACCTTGGTGCAACCGATGAGCAATTAGACTTCCCTATTATCTATGCTTCAGCATTAAATGGTGTAGCTGGTCTTGAACACGAAGATTTAGCGGAAGACATGACCCCATTATTTGAAGCGATTGTTCAACACGTTGAACCGCCAAAAGTGGAACTTGATGCCCCATTCCAAATGCAAATTTCCCAATTAGACTATAACAGCTATGTGGGTGTTATCGGTATCGGCCGTATCAAACGTGGATCAATCAAACCAAATCAACCTGTAACGATCATTGATGGCGAAGGTAAAACTCGTCAAGGCCGTGTCGGTCAAGTATTAGGTCACCTTGGTTTACAACGTTATGAAGAAGATGTTGCTTATGCGGGCGACATCATTGCGATTACCGGTTTAGGTGAATTAAATATTTCTGACACCCTTTGTGATATCAATGCGGTTGAAGCCTTACCTTCATTAACCGTTGATGAACCAACCGTAACCATGTTCTTCTGTGTAAATACTTCACCGTTTGCGGGTCAAGAAGGTAAATACGTGACTTCTCGTCAAATTCTTGAACGTTTAAACAAAGAATTAGTTCACAACGTGGCATTACGTGTAGAAGAAACACCAAATCCAGATGAATTCCGTGTTTCTGGTCGTGGCGAATTACACCTTTCTGTATTAATTGAAAATATGCGTCGCGAAGGTTACGAGCTTGCGGTTTCTCGTCCTAAAGTAATCTACCGTGAAATCAACGGCAAAAAACAAGAGCCTTATGAGCAAGTAACTATCGACGTAGAAGAACAACATCAAGGTTCTGTTATGGAAGCATTAGGTATTCGTAAAGGTGAAGTTCGTGACATGATGCCGGATGGCAAAGGTCGTGTACGTTTAGAATACATCATCCCAAGCCGTGGCTTAATCGGTTTCCGCGGTGAATTCATGACCATGACATCAGGTACCGGTTTACTTTACTCTAGTTTCGATCACTACGATGACATCAAACCAGGTGAAATCGGTCAACGTAAAAACGGTGTATTAATTTCTAACGCAACCGGTAAAGCATTAGCTTATGCGCTATTTGGTTTACAAGAGCGTGGCAAATTACTGATCGAAGCCAACGTAGAAGTTTACGAAGGTCAAATCATCGGTATTCACAGCCGCACAAACGACTTAACCGTAAACTGTTTACAAGGTAAAAAACTCACCAATATGCGTGCGTCAGGTAAAGATGATGCCATCGTCTTAACTACACCGGTGAAATTATCCCTTGAACAAGCCATCGAATTTATCGATGACGACGAGTTAGTGGAAGTCACACCTGAATCGATCCGTATCCGTAAAAAACTCTTAACGGAAAACGATCGTAAACGTGCAAACCGTACGACAACCAGTACGAGTACACACTAATTAAAAACGTGCGGAAATTTGACCGCACTTTTAAACAAACAAAAGGCGAACATGATGTTCGCCTTTTTTATTTTATGATTAAACTAACCTAATCTGACTTTCTCGCCACCGAATTCATCGAGTAAATTTTCGGTCAGTTTAGATAAAATACCTGTCATTAATACAAAATCAGCATCAAAGCGTTGCGCATAGTCTTCTTTTAAAATATCGGCATTTTTCTCACGCACCGCATCAGCAAATTTTAAACGTTTGAGCGTGCAATCTTCATTAAATACAAAAGTCAGCGTATCTTCCCATTCCAATGCGAGCTTGCTCACCACTTTTTTGCCATCTTGTAAAAGCGCTAAGATCTCCTCATTTTCCAAAGGCTGTTTCTTACAACGGATCACACTGTCTTCTTGGCTTCCACGCAGTTCAGCCTCTTCTAACGCCACCAACCAATGCGGAATTTTTTCCTGCACAATCCAATCCGTTAAAATGGTCGAAGGTTCATTCGCAAAAGCCAACGGCACAACCGGTAACGAACCAAGTGATTTACGTAATAATGCTAAGGCATCTTCTGCACGTTTACTGGATGCCGCATCAACATGAACAAGGTTATTTTCGGTATCAATCCACACGGCAGTTTGCTGATTTTTACTGAACGCACGCGGCAATAAATTCATCACCACATCATCTTTTAACGTTTGTTTTTCCGTTTTCTTCAATTTACGGTTTTCTTTTTGCTCAAGGCTTTCAATGCGTTCATCTAATTCACGTTTCACCACATTCGCCGGCAACATTTTCTCTTCTTTTTTCGCAACCAATAAAATGTGTTTACCGACAGAAAAATGCAATAATTCGCTGCCTTTCAAGGGATTCGTCCAACCGAATTTGCTTTGATCTTGTGAGCCACAAGGATGAAATTCACAATCTGACAACTGGCGTTGCAATTCATTAAGATCCCAATCTAGAGGCTTAGTCAGCCTATATGTCATTAAATTTTTAAACCACATCGTAACACTTCCTTCATAATAGGGTAAAATACACAGCATTGTAGCCCATAAACTCACGGGAAAAAATGATGCAACAGAAATTAATTGCCTTCATCGGCGGTGGCAATATGGCACAAGCCATTGTGTTAGGCCTATTAAAACAAGGTTATCCAGCCGATAAAATTATCGTTAATGATCCTAATGAAGAAAAACGTGCTTTTTTTGCTCAATATGGCATTTCCGTTTCGACTGACAACGAGCAATCCATCACACAATCTCAAGTAGTCTTATTTGCGGTTAAGCCACAAGTCCTCGCTGATGTTTGCAAGCCATTAAGTGCGGTTGATTTTTCTAACAAATTAATCATTTCTATTGCTGCGGGGATTTCGACCATCCGATTAGCCGAATTCATCCCAACAGCAAAATCCATTGTTCGTGTCATGCCAAACACGCCTGCATTAGTAGGTGAAGGAATGGCTGGCTTATTTGCCGATAAAAACACGCCTGAAACTGACCGCACTTTTGCGGAAGATTTGCTTTCTGCGGTCGGACAAACCACTTGGGTGGAGAATGAAGATCAAATGCATGCAGTCACTGCCGCATCTGGTAGTAGCCCTGCTTACTTCTTCCAATTTTTAGAGGCTATGCAACAAGGCTTAATAGAAATGGGCTTAGATGAAAAGCAAGCTCGTGAGTTGGTACAACAAGCCATGTTAGGCTCGGCGAAGTTGGTGATTGAAAATCCTCAAACTGCCCTTTCCACTTTACGAGAAAATGTCACCTCAAAAGGCGGTACCACCGCAGCCGCATTAAATGTGTTCAATCAACATCAATTTAACGACATCATTAAACAAGCGATGCAAGCCTGCGTGGCACGCTCACAAGAAATGGAAAAATTATTCTAATGCAAGTTCGTCCTTTTACTTGGCTCACCCTGAGCTTTTTTGGTTACTATTGTGCCTACGGTGTGTTTCTTCCCCTTTTCCCTGCGTGGTTGAAAACACAATCTTATAGTGAAGAAAGCATCGGTTTATTGCTGGCCTGTGGTTATATTTTCCGTTTTAGTGGCAGTATTTTATTTTCTGGCTTGATAAAACGCGTTTCTCTTTTAGTGAATGGCTTACGTTACTTAGCTGTTGCCAGCGCTGTCACCATGGCGTTAATCGGGCTCATGTCGCATAATTTTTGGTTATTATTTATTGGACTTGCCTTGTATTCCATGGTGAATGCGGCTGGCATGCCGATTGGTGATAGCCTCGCTAGCACGTGGCAACAACAAATTCATTTAGATTACGGCAAAGTACGCTTAATTGGCTCCTTTGCATTTGTTGTTGGTGTGATGGTGTTTGGGTATTTAGCGGGGATGATTGGTGAGCAATACATCACATGGATGATTACGGGAATCCTTATTTTCTATAGCATTGTGCAATTACTTCATCCCAATCCAATGCCACAAGATGAGCCACAAAGTGCGGTCGAAAATTCTGTTGGATTTTTAGGCTTACTCAAAAATAAAACGACACTTCGTTTATTTATCGCTATTGCACTGATTCAAGGATCACATGCCGCTTATTACTCATACAGCACTATCTTCTGGACAAGCCACGGTCATTCTGTTTCCGATGCGGGCTTATTTTGGGGAATTAGCGTATTAGTAGAAATTGTCGTCTTTTTCTTCTCCACCCGATTATTCAAAAATTGGAGCATTACGGCCCTTTTCTATCTCACTGGCATCGCTGCTATCGTACGTTGGCTTGCTTTCGGTTATGCCGACACCTTTGTTGAAATCGTTCTATTGCAATGTTTTCACAGCCTCACTTATGTGGCGGGGCATTACGCAACAGTGCGTTATATCACGACTCAACCACAAAACCATATTGCAAAATTACAAGGTTTATACAATGCTTTAGCGGGATGTGCAGCCATTGCTATTTTCACTGCACTTTCTGGCGTACTTTATCCAATTTCTCCAGTTTATGCTTTCAGCTTAATGGCTGCTTTTGCATTCATTGGTTTATTTATCACTCCGCGTGGCGTGAAAGCCTTTTTGGTACATAGAGTGTAAACATGAATAATCTCACGCTAGTCGATTTATTCTTAAATGAATATTGGATCGAAAAAGGGTTGTCCGAAAACACTGTGCAGTCTTATCGTCTCGATTTGACCGCACTTTGTGATTGGTTAGATAAACAAAATTTATCCCTCGAAACCCTTGAACCATTAGATCTGCAACAATTTCTAGGCAGCCGTTTAGAGCAAGGTTACAAAGCTACCAGTACTGCACGAATGTTGAGTGCGATGCGAAAATTGTTTCAATATTTATATCGTGAGAAATATCGTACGGATGATCCAAGTGCCGTACTGAGTTCGCCTAAACTACCAAGCCGTTTGCCTAAGTATTTAACCGAGCAACAAGTCACAGATTTATTAAATACGCCAGATGTAGAAATTCCGCTCGAGTTACGCGATAAAGCCATGTTGGAATTGCTGTACGCCACAGGATTACGTGTCACGGAATTGGTCACGCTCACTATTGAGAATATGAACCTGCAACAAGGTGTCGTGCGAGTGATTGGTAAAGGTAACAAAGAACGCATTGTGCCAATGGGAGAAGAAGCCGCATTTTGGGTGCGACAATTCGTGCTTTACGGTCGTCCTATTTTGCTTAATGGACAAAGCTCTGATGTGGTCTTTCCAAGTCAACGAGCTCAGCAAATGACTCGCCAAACCTTTTGGCATCGTATAAAACATTATGCGGTGTTAGCGGAAATCGATACAGATGCCCTTTCACCACATGTTCTCCGTCATGCCTTTGCGACGCATTTAGTGAACCACGGTGCAGATCTCCGTGTTGTGCAAATGCTCCTCGGACACAGCGATCTCTCCACTACGCAAATCTATACTCATGTGGCTAAAGAACGCTTGAAACACCTTCATGAAAGATTTCATCCGAGAGGATAAGATCAAAAAGTGCGGTCAAATTTATTGTTATTTTTGATCGCACTTTAGTATGAAAAGCTTATTTCAATGACAACAATCTCGCCACATTTTGAGCTGTTGAGATTAAATTCTGCTCGCCCTGTTTGAGAATTGTCGGTAAATCATCCAGATTACGGATAATTGGGAACACCGCATCAATGCCATGTTCATACACCACTTCATAATCCTCACGTAAACAACCTACGATCGCGATGACTGGCTTATTAAATTGTTTTGCTGTGCGTGCCACACCAATTGGGGTCTTACCTAAAATACTTTGTGCATCCATACGGCCTTCACCGGTAATGACTAAATCAGCCTCTTTAACTTGCTCAGCAAGTTTCAAATTATCCAAGACAATCTGCACACCGGCTTTGAGCTGCACATTGGGTAAAAGCAATAAACCACCGCCCATACCACCTGCCGCCCCCGCGCCTGGTTGTTCTTGAATTTGTTTACCACAATCCCGCTCGGCAATTTTAGCAAAATGGGCTAATGCAGCATCGAGTTCTTTCACCATATCAGGCGTCGCACCTTTTTGTGGACCAAAAATCGCAGAGGCACCTCGTTCACCACAAAGTGGATTATTCACGTCACAAGCTACTTCAATTTCCACATGTTGCAATCGAGGATCTAAATCAGTCATTTGGATTTCAGCAAGATTGGATAACGCTGCACCACCAAAGCCAATGGATTGACCATTTTTATCCAATAAACGTAAGCCTAACGCTTGCAACATACCCGCGCCACCATCATTTGTAGCACTCCCGCCAATTCCTAAAATGATATGCTGTACGCCAAGATCAAGGGCTTGCTTAATTAGCTCACCCGTACCAAAACTGGTGGTTTGACAAGGATTTCGTTTATCTATCGGGACAAGATGCAATCCCGATGCGGCCGCCATTTCGATAATCGCTGTTTTACCATCACCCGATAAACCGAAAAAGCTTTTTACTTGATTGCCTAACGGTGCAGTGACTTCTGTTTCAATCAGGCGACCTTGAGTGGCATCCACTAAGGATTGCACGGTTCCCTCACCTCCATCTGCCATCGGTAATTTCACATATTCGGCATTCGGGAAAATTCGTTTAAAGCCCGTTTCAATTGCATTTGCCACTTCGAGCGCGGTTAAACTTTCTTTAAATGAATCAGGCGCAATCACAATTTTCATACACTCTCCTGACATCAATAAAACACTCCGAAAATGAGCGTAGAAACGACCGTCATAATCAAACCAATCGCGCTTTCATAAGGAATCAGTTTTAAGCGTTCTTTCATATTCATATTCACACTGCCGCCAGTCGCATGGAAGAAAGAACCGTGTGGCATATTGTCGAATACAATCGCTCCCGCATGGATCATGGCGGCGGCCGCAAGGCTGCTTACACCCAGTTCTAATAATGTTGAGCTGAATACATTGGATGCGACTGCCGTGCCTGCCGTCGTTGACGAAGTCGCAAGAGACATCAATACACCAGAAATCGGGGCGAGAATATAAGGAGGCAAACCAGAGTGTTTTAAGCCCTCGATTAGCACATCTTTCATACCCGAGTTACCAATAATGCCCGATAAAGCACCGGTACCGAGCAACATAATCGCCACAGGTGCCATTTTTCCTAAGCCACTAATCGCATAGCTATTTGCGTGGCGAAGTTTTCCCATACATAACGCACCAATTAAACCACCTAGTGGTAATGCAATGAGAGGATCGACTTTAATGTCCGCCAATGGACGTAGCGCCAGTAATAAGATGGCCACTAATGGCGCTACAAGTGCGGTCAAAAATGAGGGTAAATTTTGAGTATCAACGGCAACGCTCTCTTGTTCGGATACAAAAGAGCCTTTATTTTTTAAACGTTTCGCTAAGAAATAGGTTAAGGCTAACCCAAAGATCCCGGGGATAATCCCCGCTACCATTACCGACGTTAAAGGCAGATGAAAGGTATCTGCAGCAGCAATGGCATTGGGATTCGGTGACATCAAGTTTCCAGCTTTCCCCCCACCAATCATCGCTAATAAAACAGCTGATTTTGATAAATTGGTGCGACGAGCTAACGCGAGCGCAATCGGGGAAACGGTAATAACAGCCACATCAATAAACACACCTACAGCGGTTAAAATCAGTGTTGCTAAAGCTAAGGCCAATAACGCTCTTGCTTCACCAAGTTTATGTGTAATAGTTTCGGCAATCGTGCTGGCCGCCCCCGATTCAATGAGTACACCTGCTAGTACGCCCGCCGCTAAAATTCGCATAACGGCTGTCGTAATGCCCTTTGCCCCACCGATCATTAAGTTCACCGTTTCGGATAAATCTGCGCCTCCAATTAGTCCGCCTATCAAGGCCCCCGTCAACATGCCATAGACTGGTGAGACTTTTTTCAAAATAAGAAAAATGGCCACAATAAGCGCAACTAATGCACCGAAAGATGAAACTGTTGTCATAAATACCTACTTATATCCAATACCGCTGAGATATATAAATGTTTGTGTACATTATACAAAAACGGCTTATGTAAAACACATAAGCCGAAATTGTTACTGAAAATTGACCGCACTTTAGAAAAATAAAATACTTCCCCAAATAACGGCAACGATGCAAAGCGCAATGAATACCGCTGCTGAGCCTTGGTCTTTCGCTCTTCCTGAAAGCTCGTGGCGTTCTGTACCGATACGATCCACCACCGCTTCAACTGCACTATTTAACAGCTCCACTGCCATCACGAGTAAAACCGATGAAATCATCAGCGCGATTTCAATTTTAGTGTCACCTAACAAAAATGCGAGCGGAATCAGAATGCACGCAAGAAAACATTCGTGGCGAAATGCAGTTTCATTTTTGAATGCACTCTTTAAACCTTGTAAGGAATATTTTGTAGAGTTAATTAAATGGGTTAATCCCGTGGTTTTATACATAAAAGTTCCTATGTTGCAATCTATAAACGTTTTGCTTCGATAACGTCGTCTAACTTCGCTAATCTGGCCAGTATTTTACTTAAACTTTCGACATTTTTCAGTTCAATTTCCATATCCATCGTTGCTACTTGTTTTTTTGTATCGGCACGACTTGAAACACCTAGCACACTGACTTTTTCATTCGCCAATACAGTGGTAATATCACGTAATAAACCATTGCGATCACTCGCTATAATACGAATATTAATATGAAAACCTGCTGCATAATTATCTCCCCAAATAGCATCCACTACACGTTCAGGATGAACGACTTGTAATTCAAGGAATTGTTCACAATCGCTACGATGAATAGAGATCCCTCGCCCCACAGTAATATAGCCTGTAATTGCATCACCTGGAATAGGTTGACAACAACGCGCCATGTGATGCATCAAATTGCCTACACCTTCAACAATTACATAACTTTTATTCTGTTGTTGTTCTGCTTTCTGTTGTGCCTTTTGTTGTGCGGTATTCGCGCTTTTGCTCGCAACATGACGAAGAATCTCTTGATCAGCCTCTTCTGCCGTCACTTTAATCAGCCGACTTTGTAAGAAGTTCATCAACTGATTTAAACGAATATCTCCACTACCTATACCCGCATATAAATCTTCTAGATTTTTTAAGTTATAACGTGGTAAAGCAAGCTGTTCTACTTGTTTTAAGCTGATATTCAAACGAGCAAGTTCATTATCTAACAGCTCTTTACCCGCTGGAACATTTTTATCGCGATCTTGTTTTTTGAACCAGGCTTGAATTTTCGCACGTGCTTTTGACGTATGGGTAAAACCTAAGTTTGGATTCACCCAATCTCGGCTTGGATTTGGATTTTTCTGTGTGATGATATCCACTTGCTCACCCATCTGTAGGTGATAAGTGAATGGCACGATACGCCCCCCAACTTTCGCCCCAATACAACGATGACCAATTTCACTGTGGATCGCATAAGCAAAATCGAGAGGGGTTGATCCAGCGGGTAAATCAACCACTTCACCTTTTGGCGTAAACACATAGACTCGATCATCAAACACTTGGCTACGCAATTCGGCCATCACTTCGCCAGAATCTGTAATATCATCTTGCCATGCAAGTAATTTACGCAACCAAGTGATTTTTTCTTCATAAGCAGAAAGACTACCTGTCGTTCCCTCTTTGTATTTCCAGTGTGCTGCAACCCCAAGTTCCGCATCATCATGCATTTGTTGAGTACGAATTTGCACTTCAATCGGCTTGCCGCCTTTACCTAATACGACGGTATGAATAGATTGATAGCCATTCGGTTTTGGATTGGCGACATAGTCATCAAATTCTTTTGGTAAATGTTTGAAATGAGTGTGCACGATACCAAGCGCGGTATAACAATCCTGCAATTTTTGCACGATAATTCTGACCGCTCTTACATCATATAAACCACTGAATTCCAAATGTTTCTTTTGCATTTTTCGCCAAATACTATAAATATGTTTTGGACGACCGTAAACCTCAACCTGCTCGATATTTTCTTTTAAATAACCGGTTAATTCTGTTACAAAATCAGCAATATATTGCTCACGGTCTAAACGACGCTCGTGCAATAATTGAGCAATATTTCGATATTGTTCTGGATGTAAATAACGGAAGCAGTAATCTTCAAGCTCCCATTTTAATTGACCGATACCTAAACGATTTGCCAACGGGGCATAAATATTGGAACATTCTTTCGCTGCTAACACTTTTTCTTCTTCGTAAACATGATTTTCTGCATTACGAAGAAAGGTAATACGTTCAGCAAGTTTGATTATCACGCAACGAAAATCATCTACCATCGCAAGGAGCATTCGGCGCATATTATCTACTTGAGAGGCATTAGCAGAATGACTGGCGTTGAGCTGACGAATATTATCCATCTCTTCTACGCCTTTGAGTAGTTTAGTGATTTTTGGACCGAAATCTTCTTGAATTTGTTCCCAATCGACGAGTTGGTTGGCCACTAATGGAAATAGCATCGCAGTGAGCAAACTTTCACTGTCCATATTCATTTCATGCAGGATTTCCACCATCTCCACGCCGGATTGCAACGTAAGAATTGCATTTTTCATTTGAGCTGCGTGTTCAGCCATCTTAGCTTGAGCATAATACCAGGCATTAATTAGGGATTTTTCAGTTGAAGTTAGAAGTTTAAGGCTCGAACACCATTGTTCGATCACAAAATCTTGCGGATTTGATAAGTGAGAACCACGAACTGCAACCATAATACCCCCTTGTTGATGAATATGGCTCGGCGACATCCTGTCAACCGAGTTGTCTTTTTTAAGACAACAAAAAAGCCTGATTATTCTATCAGAATTTATAGCTTATTTAAGAAATAATGTCACCGACTCCAAATGGCTGGTATGGGGAAACATATCAATCATGGACGTTTTGATGATACGATACCCAAAAGATCGGAGAATTTCAGCATCTCGTACTAAAGTGGCGGGATTGCAAGATACGTAAAGAATGCTTTCTGCACCCAGTTCACATAACGCATTCAGTGCAAAAGCCGCACCACTGCGAGGCGGGTCGAGAAGAATTTTATTGAAATGTTGTTTTGCCCAAGGTTGTTCTGAAAAAGCTTGGTCTAAATCGGCTTGATAAAATTCAATATTATCGATGTGATTAAACTGTGCATTCGCTTGGGCTTTTTGCACCATATCAAAAACACCTTCAATTCCAACCGCACTTTTCACGCGTTTAGCTAAAGGCAACGTGAAATTGCCCATGCCGCAGAATAAATCTAAGACATGATCATCCTGATTCAAATCAAGCCAATCTAAAGCCGTCTCAACCATTTGTTGATTTAAGTGGGTATTCACTTGAATAAAATCGCGAACATCAAAAGATAAACGAATACCATTTAATGCATAATAAGGCATTTCACCATGCACAAGTTGAATACCTTGATCATCTTGCAGGAACAAATTGACGGCATTTATACGAGCAAACTCAAGCAACAAAGTGCGGTCAGTTTCAGCTAAATTTCCTTTGTAACGTAACAACATAGCTATGCCATTCTCAGCAGAAACCAATTCAATATGCCCTAATTGTTTCGGGGCTGAATATTGCGCCCAAAGTGCGGTCAATTTGGGGATAAGATCATTGATTGCTTGCTCTGCGACTAAGCATTGCTGAATGCTGACTAACTGATTGGAGTTTTTCTGACGAAATCCCATTTCAATGATTTTATTTTTCGCATTCCACAGTAAACTTAATCGTACTCGACGACGATAAGCCCATTGTTCGCCACAAATCATGGGCATTAATTGAATAGGCGCTGCTTGCAGTTTACTTAAACGAGAAAAAAGGGCTTTCTCTTTCGCTTTACGTTGCATTTCCACAGGAATATGCTGGCCTTGGCATCCACCACAACACCCATAATAACGACATTGTGGCTCAACACGCTGATTACTTTCTTGTAGCCATTTTTGTGCAGTCGCTAATCCATATTGACGTTTTTCATCGGTCACTACCGCTTCCACTTTTTCCGTTGGCAAGGCATTTTCAATGAACCAGGTTTTACCTTGAATTTTGGCGACACCTAGCCCTTGATAATCCAAATCCTGAATTTCTGCGACGATTCTTTGCGTGGTTTTCTGTTTTTTTTGTGGAGCGTAAAGTAAAGCCATGATGGTGTTTTAATCTATTTATATCAAAGAAAGAGATTATTTTAAATAAAGTACATTTTGCGTAAATAATTCTCGGCTTTTCAGCGGCTTATCACCTAAATAAGGTTTAAGCGCGATGCGGGTAAAACGCTTTGCCGCTTGCAAGACTGCCTCATCAGTAAATTCCAAACGCTCAAAGGCGAGTAAATCTCGACCATAAAAGGTCAAGTTATCTTTCACCAACGAAGCGATAAAACCCTTTTCCGCACGATATTGGTAAGTCATCGATTCATCCACAGGCAAACCCGAGCCAGCACAATGCAAAAAATCAATACCATAACCTAAGATTTTAAGTAGATGAAATTCAAATAGACGTAATGTAGGCTCAACCTGTGGTTGAGTGGCTAAGCCGGTTAAGCATTGCAGATAATGCTGAAAAAGCTGTAGATTGGCAGTTTCTGGCTCGATCACTCGCGTAATCAACTCATTTACATAAAACCCGCTGTATAGAGCCGTCTGTTGTAAAGGTAATGTAATCGCTGCCGGCTCAGCTTTGGTGAGTGTTTTTAATGCGCCTTTCCCCGCCCAACGTAAAAGCAATGGCGTAAAAGGCTGTAAAACAGATTTCCATGCAGAACGTTTCGCTCGAGCACCTTTTGCAATAACTGTCAAACGTCCTGTTTCCTCCGTAAATAAATCTACCAAAAGACTGGTTTCACTATAAGGACGACGATGTAGCACAAAGCCGCGTTGGAGATCCATAAAGAATGACTTACCTGATTTTAATTGATTTGTTATTTAACACAGCGTTCCGCAAGTACTTCGCCTACGCTAGTTTGTAATTGGCTGAAGTCATCACGTTCCTGCCAGTACCAACGAATATTCGCATAATTTCTACCTCGTTCCGAAATCACGCGCATTAGCTTTTCAGTTACACCATTAAAGGTTACTGTTACTTGACTTAATATTTTTTTACTCTTTTTTTTCTGTCTAATATGCATCACGCTCACTTCTTTATTTCCTTCACACAGATAAACTGTTACTAATCCCTTTTGAGATTTCTTATCAAGCGTTTGCACTTTCATTTTTTGTAAAGTTGGTTGATTTAAGACCATGTTTTGGGTACAAGCTGACAACCCAACTATGGTCAAAATTAAAATTAATTTTCTTAACATAAATATTATTTCCATAAAAATTTTTATCATTGTTCACTTCATAAAATGAACAGAGATAAACAATCTTATCTAGAAAAAAGGGCGATTGCTCGCCCATTAAAAATTATTTTTTATATTGATATGAACCATCAGATTGACGAATAAACTTACCGCCATTCGATAAACGAAGTTGATTCACTCGTCCTTGACTGTTCAATAAAACCTGTACTCTATCACCAGGTTTGAAACTGCTTAAGACATTACCTGCACCAGGTGCTTTAGTCATCGCATTTACATCAGCAATATTCAATTTATTATCACGGAATACTTGCATCAATGAAACCCCTTGCGGCACAGTTAATGTTTTAGTTGCGCCAGACAGCGGTGTTTTTTCTTCTGCTGGTCCAATTTTCACTCTATCACTTGTTGGTTTAGCCTCAACAATCTGAACATTCTTATTTTTCGTCACAACAGGTTTAGCCTCTTGAATTTTAGCTTGCTCTTTTCTTACCGTTTGAGTAGATGGAGCGCTCGCTTTGTCAGCTGATTTAAACTGTTTTTTCTCTTGAATAACTTGTGTCTGTTCACGACGTAGTTCTGCTTTATGTTCAACCGTTGCATTATTTTTTTCTACGGCTGGTTGTGCAGTTTTCACTGGCTCTTTAACTGGAGCTGGAGCAACAGTTGGTTGTGTAGGAGCTTCTGTTGCAGGTTGTTGAGCAACAGTTTGTTTTGCTGGTTCTGCAGTTTGAGGTTTAGTTGCATCTGCTTTGTCACCTACATATTGCATCGCTGGAGGCGTATCTGATTTAGCCTCATTTGCTGCTTGTTCTGTTGTTGCCGGAGCGGTTGTATTGTTGTTATCTAATACGGTTGTTTCAACCGGTTGAGATTGATCCAATGATTGAAACTGGACAGGGATTTCATTACCATTTTGTTGTTCAAAGCTCTCCACCGTATCGGAGTTTGGTTTCAACGCAAAGAAAATGATCAGTAATACCACTAAACCTAAAATAGCAATGAATAAACGGCGATGTTTTTCTGGTAACATTTGTAAAACTTTCCATTTTTCGGGAGATTTCAAACTCGTTGTGGCTGCCGGCGCAACGCTTTCAGCTTGAGTTGTCACTTCTGCCACAATCTCTTCTGCAGGAGCATTTTCAAAAATCACTTTTTCTTCCGCTACGTTTTCTACTTGAACATTTTCAATAGACTCTTGAGTTCTGAAAGCACTTGATGGTGCTGACTGTTCAGCATTTTCACTTTGAAATGCTTGAGCTGGTGAAAAATGTTCACTTGTTGTCGTGCCAAAAGTCGGCTCTCGACGAACATGAAATTGCGTATCTGGTTGTTCTTTTTTACCAAAAAGGCCTTTGGCTTTATCAAAAATTGAGTCACTTGATTGAACCCGTTTTCTTAGTGTAATAGCGTCAGAATGATTAAGTCCTAAATCTAATTCATTTTGAGATGAATTGTCATCAGATTGATTTTGCTTATCCACGATGTTACCTCGATTTGCTAAACTAAAGATCACACAAAAGTGCGGTGAAAAACTAAGCCCATTTTATCGGATCTTAAGATGTGTATAAAGTTTTATTTGGTTCCCCTCCGATTTCTCTCGCTAATTTGGGCACTAAATAACCTGAGGTGAGTGTCTGTAATTCTTTGTAAATTTGTAACGCTTTCTCATCTGAAATATAGAAATGGCTTGCGCCCTGCACTTTATCCAACAAATGCAAGTAATAAGGCAGAATTCCCGCTTGAAACAACTTATCGCTCAATGCTTTTAATGTATGTGGGTTATCATTCACCTCCTTTAAAAGGACTGATTGATTGAGTAACGTGACCTTAGCGCCTACCAGTTTTTGCATCGCCAAAGCGAGTTCTTCATCAATTTCATTTGGGTGATTGATATGCGTCACAAACACTGTTTGTAATGGGCTTTTTAGCAATAAATCACAAAATTCATCCGTAATACGTTCTGGAATTACGACAGGTAAACGAGAGTGAATACGCAAACGTTGTAAGTGCGGTATCTTTTTAAGGTGTTCTAATAGCCATGCCCATTCACTATCCTTCGCCATCATCGGATCACCACCTGAGAAAATGACTTCTTCAATTTCAGGATGTGCAGCAATATAGTCTATTGCTTGCTGCCAACTCGTTTTATTGCCTGGATTTTGGTCATAAGGAAAATGACGACGGAAGCAATAACGGCAATTGACTGCACAGCCTCCTTTTGTCATGAACAGCAAGCGATTTTGATATTTATGCAGAATATTAGGTACCGCATTTTTTTGCTGCTCATCTAAAGGATCTTGGCTAAAACCTTCGGCCTCAATAAATTCTTGTTGAGCCGTCATTACCTGTAAAAAAAGTGGGTCTTTAGGATTCCCTTTTTCCATTTTTTCAACAAAAGGTAAAGGTACTCGCATAGCAAAAAGTTTACGAGCGACGATGTCCTCGGCAAAATCTTCAACAGACAAATTTAAGGTTTTTAGCAAGATTTTCGGATCAGAAATCGCATTTTTTAGGGTTTCTAACCAATTTTGTTCTTCTCTAATCGCAATATTTCGGGTTAAAATACGCACTTTCAAACAATCTCTATTTTTTAGGATATTTTTAATATGGCTACATATACTACCAGTGATTTCAAACCAGGTCTAAAATTTATGCAAGACGGTGAGCCTTGTGTGATCGTTGAAAACGAATTCGTTAAACCAGGTAAAGGCCAAGCTTTTACTCGTACTCGTATTCGTAAATTAATTTCAGGCAAAGTATTAGACGTAAACTTCAAATCTGGTACTTCGGTTGAAGCTGCTGATGTTATGGATCTTAACCTCACTTATTCATACAAAGATGATGCATTCTGGTATTTCATGCACCCAGAAACATTCGAACAATACTCTGCTGATGCAAAAGCAGTAGGTGATTCAGAAAAATGGTTGTTAGATCAAGCAGATTGTATCGTGACTTTATGGAATGGTGCACCAATCAGCATCACACCACCAAACTTCGTAGAATTAGAAATCATCGATACTGATCCGGGCCTTAAAGGTGATACAGCCGGTACAGGCGGTAAACCAGCAACATTAAGCACTGGCGCTGTAGTGAAAGTACCTCTTTTCGTTCAAATCGGCGAAGTGATTAAAGTCGATACTCGTTCAGGCGAATACGTTTCTCGTGTGAAATAATCTTTTATAATGAGATAAAAAGAGCGGTCAATATTTGATGAATATTGGCCGTTTTTTATTGCTTGCTCATTAGTTTTATAGATATAAAAAATGCGGTTATTTCTAACCGCACTTTGATTGATTATTTTGCTTTTGAGCCTTCTAACTCTAAAGAAGGTTTTCTATCTGAGTTCACACAAATGATTTGTGCGGCAGCATAGAGCGTTGTATTCGGCTTTAAACTAATGGTGTATTTCTCTTGTTTTTTCGGTGCTGCACGTAAACCTTCGCCCCAGAAATCATCATAAAAATCGGTACGAACTTGGGTTAAATGGTAGTTCTTACAGTTTAAGATTTTATATTGGCGAACAGAACGTGCATAACGTCTAGTTTCGTTTGGATACACATATAAACCTTTATCCAAATTTACGACTGCATCAAAATGCACTTGGTTTAAATCTTGGTTATCGACCCAAATAGAATCAGCATCAATATAGTAATTTTTATCTTTTACCAATCGAACATAACCCACTCTATCTTTAGAAGGTGGGCTTAGTTTCACCTCTTCTTGAGAAAGTGTCGGTTGGACAGCTGAACAGCCTGCTAAAAGGGCTATACCTAAAAACGTTAATGCTAATTTTTTCATTTTTCTCTCCTTAAAGCTTACTGAAGCTTGCTGTTTACCATTTCATACTATCGCTTAATATTTTACGGTGTGTCCGTATCCCTCTAAGATATTTTTAATATGCTCAAGCGACTCTTTTGTCGGTGGCAATACATCTTCGAGTTCATAGTCAAACCCAAGGGTTTTCCATTTGTGGGCACCTAATCGATGATAAGGTAGAAGTTCGACTTTTTCAATATTGGTCATACCTTCAATAAACTGTCCGAGCAGATGAACATCATGATCGTTATCGGTATAGCCTGGAACTACTACATAACGAATCCAGGTACGCTGATTACGTTTTTGCAAATATTTCGCAAATTCCAGCGTCCGTTTATTCGGTACGCCGATCAAATTCTGGTGTACTTTGTCGTTCAGTTCTTTTAAATCAAGCAAAACGAGATCAGTTACATCGAGTAGTTCATCAATAATATGGTCATAATGACGTACAAACCCATTAGTATCTAAACAAGTATTAATCCCTTCTGCTTTACAAGCTCGGAACCAGTCACGCACAAATTCTGCTTGAAGAATTGCCTCACCACCTGATGCTGTCACACCACCACCAGTTGCATTCATAAAATGGCGATAGCTCACGACTTCTTTCATGAGTTCTTCCACACTGATTTCGCGCCCACCATCAAGATCCCAAGTATCACGGTTATGGCAATATTTGCAACGCATTAAACAGCCTTGCATAAATAAAATAAAACGAATACCGGGGCCATCCACGGTTCCACAGGATTCAAAGGAGTGAATTCTTCCTAGCACAGACATACATAAATTTCCAAAAAATTAATCTAGCTAAATTTTACCAAAAATATCATCTATAAAAAATGAGCCTGACTTAAAATCAGGCTCATAATTAAAATATATTTATCAAAGTGCGGTCATTATTCGCTAACTTTTTGAAAGGTTTGCACCACTGGCGCTTGTTCACAATACTCGACCAATACAGGTACAATTGAGGTAAAGTGTGACGTTGCAAAATGTTGTTCTAAATCGGCTTTGCTTTTCCATTGCTCAATAAAAACATAATGATTAGCCTGCTCACTATTTTGTTGTAATTCATAAGATACGCATCCTGTTTCTTGACGAGTATGCTTAATTAATTCTTTGCATTGAGTTAGAAAATCATTAATTTTGTCTGCTTTTACTGAAAATTGGGCAATAACTGTTAGCATAATTTGCTCTCCTATATATAAAAATAAACCACTCACAAAACTAGTCTGTGAGTGGTTTATATTAAAACATAATATTATTTACTTAGAAAGACTCAGTAAATGTACGAGTTACGACGTCTTGTTGTTGCTCTTTAGTTAAAGAGTTGAAACGTACTGCGTAACCAGATACACGGATAGTCAATTGTGGATATTTATCCGGATTTTCCATTGCATCTAACAACATTTCACGGTTTAACACGTTCACATTTAAGTGTTGGCCACCTTCAACTGTTGCTTCGTGGTGGAAGTAACCATCCATTAAGCCAGCAAGATTACGACGTTGTGCTTCTGCATCTTTACCTAACGCATTTGGTACGATTGAGAAGGTATAAGAAATACCATCTTTCGCGTAAGCAAATGGAAGTTTAGCTACAGAAGTTAATGATGCTACCGCACCTTTTTGGTCACGACCGTGCATTGGGTTTGCTCCTGGTCCGAATGGTGCACCAGCACGACGACCATCTGGAGTATTACCCGTTTTCTTACCATAAACCACGTTAGAAGTAATGGTTAATACAGATTGTGTAGGCACTGCATTGCGGTAAGTTTTAAGTTTTTGAATTTTCTTCATGAAACGTTCAACTAAGTCACAAGCGATGTCATCAACACGGTTATCGTTGTTACCATATTGTGGATATTCACCTTCGATTTCAAAGTCGATTGCTACGTTACTTGCTACAACATTGCCATCTTTATCTTTGATGTCACCACGAACCGGTTTAACTTTCGCATATTTAATTGCTGAAAGTGAGTCTGCCGCAACAGAAAGACCAGCAATACCACAAGCCATGGTACGGTATACATCACGATCATGTAATGCCATTAATGCTGCTTCGTATGAATATTTATCGTGCATATAGTGGATTACGTTTAATGCAGTCACATATTGTTTTGCCAACCAATCCATAAAGCTATCCATACGAGTCATTACTGTATCAAAATCTAACACTTCATCAGTAATTGGTGCTGTTTTCGGACCTACTTGCATACCTAATTTTTCATCGATACCGCCGTTGATTGCGTATAACAATGTTTTCGCTAAGTTTGCACGTGCACCGAAGAATTGCATTTGTTTACCCACAACCATTGGTGATACACAACATGCGATTGCGTAGTCATCATTGTTGAAGTCTGGACGCATTAAATCATCATTTTCGTATTGAACTGATGAGGTATCAATCGATACTTTCGCACAGAAACGTTTGAAGTTTTCAGGTAATTGTTCAGACCAAAGGATAGTTAAGTTTGGTTCTGGAGAAGTACCCATGTTGTAAAGGGTGTGTAAAATACGGAATGTATTTTTGGTTACTAATGTACGACCGTCTAACCCCATACCTGCGATGGTTTCAGTTGCCCACATTGGGTCGCCTGAGAATAATTGATCGTATTCAGGTGTACGTAAGAAACGAACCATACGGAGTTTCATAACTAAGTGGTCAACTAATTCTTGCGCTTCAGTTTCAGTAATTTTACCTGCTTGTAAATCACGTTCGATATAGATATCGATAAAGGTTGCAGTACGACCGAATGACATCGCTGCACCGTTTTGTGATTTGATTGCAGCAAGATAAGCAAAGTACATCCATTGAATGGCTTCTTTAGCATTAGTTGCAGGGTTAGAAATATCATAACCGTAGCTTGCCGCCATTTGTTTCATTTGACCTAATGCACGGTGTTGTTCTGCGATTTCTTCACGTAAACGAATAGTTGCTTCAAGATTTACGCCATCTTCTAAGTCTTTTTGTAAAGAAGAGAACTGTGCGTATTTATCTTTCATTAAGAAGTCAACACCATAAAGTGCGACACGACGGTAGTCACCAATGATACGACCACGGCCGTAAGCATCTGGAAGACCAGTTAATACACCCGATTTACGACAACGTAAAATGTCTGGCGTATAAACATCAAATACACCTTGGTTGTGGGTTTTACGATATTCAGTAAAGATTTTTTTCACTTCAGGATCTAATTCACGACCGTAAATTTTGCATGATCCTTCCACCATTTTAATGCCACCAAATGGCATAATGGCACGTTTTAATGGCGCATCTGTTTGAAGACCAACTATTTTTTCTAAATCTTTATTGATATAGCCTGGCGCGTGAGAAATAATCGTTGAAGGCGTATGTTCGTCAAAGTCTAATGGCGCGTGAGTGCGGTTTTCAACTTTGATCCCTTCCATTACGGTTTCCCAAAGTTTTGTTGTCGCTTCGGTTGGACCAGCTAAGAAAGAATCATCACCTTCATACGGGGTGTAGTTTTTCTGAATAAAATCACGCACGTTGACGTTTTCTTGCCAATCACCGGCAACGAACCCTGTCCACGCCACTTTTTGTGCTTCATTAAGTTCTGACATAGTCATTTCCTTTTTTAATTGATAAAAAATAAGTCTGTTAGTTCGTTAGTACATTAGTGAGCTTTAGTTAAATAACGTTGGAATAAGCCGATACAAACTGCGCCGCCCACAATGTTGCCCAACGTTACGGGAATTAAATTCTTCACAATGAAATGATAAAGATCTAAGTCTGCATATTTCATTGGATCCACACCAATTTGTTGCCAAAATTCTGGTGTACTAAAATGAGCTGTGATAATGCCTAGTGGAATCATAAACATATTTGCCACACAGTGTTCAAAACCTGATGCGACAAATAAACCAATCGGCATGATCATAATAAATGCTTTGTCTGTAACAGTTTTACCGGAATAAGACATCCATACCGCTACACACACCATAATGTTACATAAAATACCAAGGTTAAATGCTTCAAACCAAGTATGATGAATCTTATGTTGAGCGGTTGCCAAAATGGTTAAACCCCATTGACCATTTGCTGCCATGGTTTGTCCTCCAAACCAAATCACCGCAGCAATAAATAAACCGCCTATGAAGTTGCCCAAATATACTACAATCCAATTTCGAATCATTTGGGTTGTGGTTATTTTTCCGCCTACACGGGCAACTAAGGTTAAAGTAGAAGAGGTGAATAATTCTGAACCTAAAATCACCACCATAATTACGCCCAAGGAGAAGACTAATCCACCAACTAATTTGGTTAATCCCCAAGGCGCACCAGCGCTCGCTGTTTGAGTTGTCGTATAAAATACAAAGGCTAATGCAATACAAGCCCCAGCACTAATACCAGACATGAATGATAAAAATGGACGTTTTTGCGCTTTATACGCAGCGATGTTTTCAGCATAATCCGTTGCTTCAACTGATGTGAGAGCAACAGAAGATTGATTTAAATTTTCTGATGCCATATCTGACTCCAAATAATTAATTTATTCTTTTTATACTTCAACATAGGTATTTTTATACCTATTGGTATTCTACTCTCTTAAAAAACCTTTGCAAGAAATCCCCCATTTATTTCAAAAAAATTTGATATTTTGCAAGTTTTGGTAAATTTTCTACTCAAATACAAAAAAAAGCGAGATATCTCTATCCCGCTTTTTATATATAAATAACAGAGATTAAAACACGATGCGATCGCGATTTTTCTCTAAGGTTGCTTTACCTATGCCTTGTACTTCAAGCAATTGTTCTGCCATAGTGAAATTACCGTGCTTTTCACGATACTGTACAATGGCTTCCGCCTTTTTCGCACCAATACCAATTAGCGCTTTTTGAATTTCTGATGCGCTGGCGGTATTGATATTTAATTTATCACTCACTGCTTGTTGTGTCGTTTGTGATGCAGTTTGTTGCTGAACTTGCGCTTGAGGTAGAGCCTGTTCAGCCACTTGTTCTTCTGCAAACACTTGCGAGCTCAACATTGTGGTTGCAACAAATAATGAACTAAATAAATGTTTCATCAATTTCATAAAAATGCCCTTTATTAATAAAAAGTACCGTTGATTTATATCAACAGCGACATTTTTAAGAAAGACCAAAAACACGCAAGAAATTGACCGCACTTTTGCGATCATGATCGCAAAAATTACATTTAAGTAAATGAAAAACGACCTTAGCGCACCACCACTGCCGTGCCACTTGCAATCACCATAAACATGCTTTTCGTGCCTACCGTTGTGTAATTAACCTCTACGCCAACAATGGCATTAGCACCCAAGGCATTTGCTTTTTCTTCAAGTTCTTTCAACGCATCTTGACGCGCGCGACTAATACGACGCTCATAAACACTAGAACGCCCACCAATCACATCTGTGATGCCAGCAAAAAAATCACGCATGAAGTTTGCCCCCGCAATCACCTCACCAAAGACGACTTGTTTGTATTCTACGATTTGTTTCCCTTCAACACTAGGGGTTGTTGTCACAATCATTTTGTATCCTTAAATTCTCGTTAAAAATTAACCGCACTTTAGACGCTTAATTTTGATTTTAAAATGGCTAATGCCTTAGCACGATGAGAAATTTTCTTTTTCTCTACGGTTTCTAATTCTGCAAAAGTACAACCTTTTTCAGGGCTAAAAAAGAGCGAATCGTAACCAAAGCCGTTTTCACCTCGTTCTTCATAAATGATATTCCCTTCACATTCACCTTGAGCAATGATCGGAGAAGGATCACTTGGGTATTGTAATAACACAATCGTACTCACAAATTTTGCTTGGCGACGTTCAGTTGGTACATCAGCTAATTCTGCCAGTAATTTTTCACGATTTTTCGCATCGGCTTCCTCACCATCTACACCCGCATAGCGTGCAGAATACAATCCTGGCGCACCATTTAACACATCCACCACAAGACCGGAATCATCTGCAATAGCCGGTAAACCTGATTTTTCAGATGCATAACGCGCTTTCAGGATCGCATTTTCGACAAACGTTAAGCCAGTTTCCTCTGGGCTTTCGATGCCTAAATCCGTTTGAGCAATCACTTCAAAACCGAAATCGGCTAATACGTCTGCCATTTCTTTTACTTTGCCTTTATTGCCCGTGGCAAGCACAATTTTTTGCTTCATGATTCTGTTCCTCATATCAAATATTGTCTTATTCTAGCACCTCACCAAAAATTTTCGGAATAAATATTGACTTTAACCTTAGGTCAAAGTTTATGATTGGTGCTCATTCAGTTATCACATAGGAGAAAAACATGAAAAAACTTATGACTTTTATCACACTTAGCGCTGCTGCAGTTTCAATTTATGCCCAAGCTAATGAACAACCGCATCAAGCACACATGAATATGCCAATGTCGACAGATTCTGCAATGCAACAAGAATTAATGCAAGGTATGAGTCAAATGCATCAAGACATGATGGCAGCTGCGCAATATAAAGATCCTGATGTTGCTTTTGCAGCAGGTATGTTGCCACACCATATTGGCGCAGTAAAAATGGCAGAAGTTGAATTAAAATACGGAAAAGATCCTGAGATGCGTAAGCTTGCTGAGAATATTATTAACGCTCAACAGGCAGAAATTGAACAAATGCAAAAATGGCTTAAAGTGCACAATAAAAAATAAAATAACACCAAAAAAGTGCGGTAAATTAACCGCACTTTTTTAATAGAATTAGTTTACTTCTTTTATTCGTAGCTCTTTTGGCACTTCAAAGAACATATTTTCTTCTAAGCCTTGAAGCTCTTCAATGCTATCCGCACCAAATTCTTTTAATCGAGCAATCACAGATTGCACCAACTCTTCGGGTGCTGAGGCCCCTGCTGTTACGCCAATTGTTTCAACGCCTTCAAACCAATCTGCTGTCACATCATTTGGATCATCAATCAATTTTGATTTCACACCCATACGCGATGCCAACTCAGCTAAACGATTAGAATTCGATGAGTTTTTAGAGCCTACAACGACCACTAAATCACATTGTTTCGCTAATTCACGCACTGCTTCTTGGCGATTGGTTGTCGCATAGCAAATATCGTTTTTATGTGGGCCTTGAATAGCTGGATATTTGTCTTTCAATGCACTGATAGTTTCCGCCGTATCATCAAGAGAAAGCGTAGTTTGTGTCATAAAGGTTAAATCATCATTTTCTTGAACCGGCAAACGAGCAATATCTTCCACGCTTTCAATTAAGAAAATACCACCTTCCTCGTTGTTGTACTGTCCCATTGTGCCTTCCACTTCGGGATGGCCTTTGTGTCCGATCAAAATCGCTTTCGTCCCTTTACGGCTCGCACGAGCCACTTGCATATGTACTTTGGTTACCAACGGACAAGTTGCATCAAATACTTTTAACTGACGATCTTTCGCTTCCTGACGAACAGCTTGTGACACGCCATGAGCAGAGAAAATCACAATGGCGCCATCTGGCACTTCGCTCAGTTCTTCTACAAAAATCGCCCCACGCTCACGCAAACCATTCACCACAAAACGGTTATGCACCACTTCATGACGTACATAAATTGGTGCACCATGAATTTCAAGTGCTAATTCAACAATGCTAATGGCTCGATCGACACCCGCGCAAAATCCGCGAGGGTTAGCTAAAATTATCTTCATTTTTGACCGCTCTTTTTATCACCTTTAAAGGCATCTAATGCTAATAAACCCGCACCAATACAAATCGCAATATCTGCCACATTGAATACCGGATAATGATAAATATCCCAATAAAAATCTAAGAAATCCACCACAAAACCGTTATACGCACGGTCCACCATATTGGCTAATGCGCCACCGATAATCAGTGCATAAGCTGAATTTTGTAATTTTTGCTCTGCCGAATTCTTTTTCATAAAGTAAGCCAGCATTAAAGAAATCCCAATCGCAAGCACAATAAAGAAATATTTCTGCCAACCATCATGCTCAGCTAAAAAACTAAACGCTGCGCCATAGTTACGCACATAGGTTAAATTAAAAATGGGTAATAGGTTCACACTTTCATATAAATCAAAGCGCTGTACCACAATATATTTGGTCAGTAAATCAAGGATAAAAGCGACCGCACTTAGCCAAAGGAATGAAAGTCCTGTTTTATTTTTTGTCATAGGAAATTATCTGTCTTTATAAATGGACGATGATTTTAGCAACTCGAACAACCTTTATAAAGTAAAAGGCATCAAATCATAAAAGGCGAACACATTGGTTCGCCTTGCAATGTTAATTACTTTTTCTTCACCGGTCTTTGCCAACCTTGAATATGACGTTGTGGCACACGAGTGATCACCAGCTCATCTCTCTCAATATTTTGAGTGATCGTTGAACCAGCTCCAATGGTTGCACCATCTGCCACAGTAACTGGCGCGACTAATTGTGTATCCGATCCAACAAATACATTGTTACCAATGATTGTTTTAAATTTATTTGCACCGTCATAGTTACAAGTAATGACACCTGCACCAATGTTACAGTTCTCTCCGATTTCGGTATCACCTACATAAGTGAGATGATTTACTTTAGAACCTTTACCTACTGTAGATTTTTTAATTTCCACGAAGTTGCCCACATGGGTTTCAGCCGCTAATTCAGCACCTGGACGTAAACGAGAGAATGGGCCAATCGCCGCTTTCTCACCAATTGTTGCATCTTCTAAAACAGAATAAGGCTTGATCTCAACATCATCACCAATAGTCACGTTTTTCAATACACAACCAGCGCCAATTTTCACACGATCGCCCAAGCGCACATTACCTTCCACAATCACGTTCACATCAATTTCAACATCTTTACCGTGCTCTAATGTGCCGCGTAAATCAAAACGTTCAAGGTCAATCAACATCACACCTGCAAGTAAAAGTTTTTCTGCTTGTTTACGTTGATAATAGCGTTCCATTTTGGCTAATTGTAGGCGATTATTTACCCCTTCAACTTCCATAAAATCAGTTGCTTGCACAGCTACAATCGGACAACCATCTTGATGAGCTAAGCCAATTACATCAGTAATATAAAACTCGCCTTGTGCATTATTATTATCTAAACGCGCTAACCATTTTTTGAAACTTGCACCATCTGAAACTAACACACCTGTATTAATCTCTTGAATTTTAAGCTGCTCAGGCGTTGCATCTTTTTGTTCAACAATCCCTACAACTTTGCCATTTTCACGTACGATTCGACCATAACCTGTTGGGTTATCTAATACGACGGTTAACACTGCGATACCATTTTCAGGTTTCGCATCGATTAATTTTTGCAATGTTTCCGGTGTGATCATTGGGCCATCGCCATACACCATTAAAACATTTTCATCATCACGGAAAAAAGGCATTGCTTGTTGCATAGCATGTCCTGTACCCAATTGTTCCGCTTGGAATACCCAGTTCACACTTTCATTTGCCAAACGCTCACGCATTAATTCGCCACCGTGACCATAAATCAAATGCACATTTTCTGCACCTAATTGATTCGCTGTATCGATCACATGTTTTACCATTGGTTTTCCTGCCACTTTATGTAAGACTTTTGGTAAATCAGAATACATACGAGTGCCTTTACCGGCTGCTAAAATCACAACACTTAATGCTTTATTTGTCATAAATTCTTCTCTTCTTGATAAAAAATTTTTGGGCGTATTCTATCGTAGAAAGGGTTGAATGATAAGTTGTTTATCTTTTTAAGAAAATCCTATAATAGAAAAAACTTTTCAACCCATAGAGGTACGCATGCGTAATCGAGACGAAATCATCTTACAACTACTAAATCACCAAGGGAAAGTTAGTGTGCAAGAACTTGCCCAGCAATGCGAAATGTCAGTAGAGACCATTCGTAGAGATCTTAATCGATTAGAAAAAAAAGGTTTACTCTATCGCATTCATGGTGGCGCTGTTAGCGGAAAAACGAATGATATAGGATCTTTTTTTCAAATACGACAACATATCAATGCTGCAGCCAAAAGACATATTGCCCAAAATGCCCTTGAATTACTTTATGAAAATGCTGTGATTGGCCTCGATGCAAGCTCCACCAGTTGGTACTTTGCATATCTCATGCCTGATATCCCCTGCACGGTTGTGACAAACTCAATTTTTAACATCAATGCTCTCGTAAATAAGCCCAATATCAAAACAATAGTGACTGGTGGAGTTTACTCTCCAAAATATGAAGCTTTCTATGGGCCTTTATCCGAATATTTATTACAGCGCTTACATATCAATTTTTCTATTCTTTCCTGCTCAGGCATTGATAACGAAGGTAATATTTGGGAATCAAACGAACTCAATGCCTCACTAAAACGAAAAATGATGGAAGCATCAGAAAAATGCTATTTACTTGCAGATCAGTCAAAATTTGAGAAAAAAAGCCTCATACAATTAAGCGAGCTAAATAAAATGGATACCATTTTTACGGATTCCCCCCTTTCGCCACTCTTACAACAATATTGTGATAAAACAGATACAATGACTGTTTTATAGATAAATATGCCCGAATTGACTGTTTTTAGGATAAAAATAAGAAAATCGGGCATCTACTTTATAAAAAAAATAATTCTTTTGTGTGATCTCTTTCACAAATCTGAAATCTACTTTGCATTTCGTCTATCTTATTACATTCTTTTTATCAAAAATAATACCAAGTTAAGTTGATATCAGCTTATTCACCTTTCATCATAAATGTTAAACGTAAGGAGGATTTTTATAATGACATCTTTCGCTCAATCAAATCGTGTAAAAATTGGTATTCGTCCAACTATTGATGGGCGTCGTATGGGAGTTCGAGAATCATTAGAAGAACAAACCATGCAAATGGCCAAATCCGTTGCTGAGTTATTGCAAACTCACATTCGTCACACCGATGGTTCCTTCGTGGAATGTGTGATTGCTGACACCTGTATCGGTGGTGTTGCTGAAGCTGCCGCTTGCGCAGAAAAATTTAAACTCAATAATGTTGGTTTAACAATTACGGTTACCCCTTGTTGGTGCTACGGTTCCGAAACTATCGACATGGATCCGCACATGCCGAAAGCTATTTGGGGTTTTAACGGCACCGAACGTCCAGGAGCTGTTTATCTTGCTGCCGCCCTTGCTGGCCATTCTCAACTAGGTTTACCGGCTTTCTCTATTTATGGCACCGAAGTACAAGAAGCAGATGACACTAGTATTCCTGCCGATGTTAAAGAAAAACTGTTACGCTTCGCACGTGCCGGTCTTGCCGTTGCAACTATTCGCGGCAAATCCTACTTATCTATCGGTTCCGTTTCCATGGGTATCGCCGGTTCTATCGTCAACCAACAATTCTTCCAAGAATACCTCGGCATGCGTAACGAATATGTGGACATGACCGAAATCAAACGCCGCTTGGATCGCAAAATTTACGATCAGGAAGAAGTGGACTTAGCGCTTTCTTGGGTGAAACAATATTGCAAAGACGGGATTGACGTAAACAGCCCGGAAAATCAACGCTCACCGGAAGAACGCGCTGAACTTTGGGAAAATGTGGTGAAAATGACCATCATTGCCCGTGATTTAATGGTGGGTAATCCGAAATTAGCTAAATTAAACTTTGGTGAAGAAGCACTTGGTCATAACGCCATTGCTGCCGGTTTCCAAGGTCAACGCCATTGGACCGATCATTTACCGAACGGCGACTTTATGGAAGCCATCCTAAACTCCACCTACGATTGGAATGGCGTACGTCCTCCATACATTCTTGCAACAGAAAACGATAGTTTAAACGCAGTCTGTATGTTACTTGGTAATCAACTCACTGGTCAGGCGCAAATCTTTGCCGACGTACGGACTTACTGGAGCCCAGATTCCGTAGAACGCGTTACCGGTTTCCGTCCGGAACAAGGCTTCTTGCATTTAATTAACTCAGGATCTGCTGCCCTTGACGGTACAGGTCAACATCAAGACGCCAATGGCAATCCGATCATCAAACCTGCATGGGAAGTCACGGAAGAAGACGGCAAACGTTGTTTGGAACATACCCATTGGTGTCCTGCGGTACACGAATACTTCCGTGGGGGCGGTTTATCCTCTCAATTCTTAACCAAAGGCGGCATGCCGTTTACTATGCATCGTATTAACCTTATTAAAGGCTTAGGTCCGGTGCTACAAATTGCCGAAGGTTGGTCTATTGATTTACCGAAAGAAGTCAATGATGCCCTTGACCATCGTACAAACGAAACCTGGCCGACGACTTGGTTTACGCCTCGTTTAACTGGTAAAGGAGCATTTACTGATGTTTATTCTGTAATGGCGAACTGGGGAGCTAACCACTGTGTAGCCACTTACGGACACATCGGTGCTGATCTCATCACGCTAGCTTCAATGTTGCGTATTCCTGTTTGCATGCACAACGTTGAAGATGCCAATGTGTTCCGCCCAAGCTCTTGGAACGGTTTTGGTCAAGACAAAGAAGGTCAAGACTACCGCGCCTGCCAAAACTTCGGACCACTTTATAAATAACCTATGACTGGCGCAAGCTTCCCTAACTTGCGCCATCATCCCATAAAAATTCAAATACAAGTGCGGTTGAAAAACAAATGAATTTTAAACCGCACTTAGGAGAGCTTTTATGTCTATCGTACTGATTTTTGATTGCGGTGCGACTAATTTACGCACCATTGCCATGAATGATAAAGGCAAAATCATGGCATCCCATCACCTTGCTAATAATACTCAACAGGGTAGCGAATCACCCGATTATCATATTTGGGATTTTGAAGAAATTTGGCAAAAACTCACCATGTGTGCAGATAATACGATCACTCAATTAAAGCAACAACAGGTTGATTTAAAAGAAATCGTAGGCATTTCCGTCACGACTTTTGGTGTGGATGGCGCAGCATTTGATAAAAACGGACAACAACTTTACCCGATTATTTCGTGGAAATGCCCGCGCACAGTGCCGGTGATGGAAAACCTCCCTCAGTTGCTAGACATAAAAGCCCTTTATCAACGCAACGGCATTGGTCAATATAGTTTCAACACTTTATTTAAACTACTTTGGTTGAAAGAAAATAAACCGGATATTTTCCAAAAAATGGATAAATTCGTGTTCATTTCCTCCATGCTAACCCAGCGATTAACTGGCAAATTTACCACCGATCGCACTATGGCAGGCACATCCATGATGACCAATCTCGCAACAGGCAATTGGGACGAGGATATCTTAAAACTGCTTGGTTTAAGCCAAAAACACTTTCCACCATTGCATAACGCAGGTGAAAAAGTGGGGGAGTTAACTAGTGCGCTTGCCGACCATTGGGGTTTAAATCGTATTCCAGTTATATCCTGTGGTCACGACACCCAATTTGCCGTATTTGGCTCCGGTGCGGGATTGAATCAACCAGTACTCAGTTCAGGCACGTGGGAAATCTTAATGGCCCGTACAGAACACGCCAAACCGCAATTCGATTTTGTGCCGCAAGGCTTAACCACCGAATTTGACGCACAACCGAATTGTTTTAACCCCGCCGTACAATGGGTCGGCTCAGGCATTATGGAATGGCTCGGTAAATTGTTGTTCGCCGATATATATGGCACCGACCAATATTACCCGACCATGATCGCCGAAGGTATCGCTGCCGGTGAAAAAGGCTCGCAAAGTGCGGTCAATTTTCAGGGTGTATTTAGCCAACTCGGACAAGGCAATATCAGTGGACTTTCCATGTTCTCCACTCGTGGTGAAATCTACCGTGCCGCACTTTATTACATGGCAAACCAACTCAAGCAGGGCTTGGACGTATTACAACAAGTCAGCCACTTCAAAGCGGAAAGCTTGCTTTGCGTCGGTGGCGGCTCGAAAAATCCACTTTGGAACCAAATCCGTGCTGATGTTTTAGGTTTACCGATTGATGTCGTGGATGTCGCAGAAAGCACTGTGCTCGGCGCTGCAATGTTTACCTTCGCAGGCGTTGGGATATACGCAACGCCAGAACAAGCACAGAAAGCAATGCAACCAAATAGAACGCGTGTTAATCCAGCTAGAAAGAATTAATCCCTCCTCTTTCTAAGAGGCAATAAAACTTGAAAAGAATAAATAGGAGAAATCAATATGTTAAAAGGTATCCACCCGGCAATCTCCCCTGAGTTACTCAAAATTCTTGCCGAAATGGGACATGGCGATGAAATTGTACTGTCCGATGCCCATTTTCCCGCACACTCATTACATTCAAACGTAATTCGTGCAGATGGCATCACCGTATCTACATTACTCAAAGGCATTGCACCATTATTTGAGTTTGATGCTTATGTCGATGCGCCGTTAATTATGATGCAAGTGGTGCCTGGTGATACTCTCGATCCACAAGTAGAAGAAAATTATCTAACGGCGATTAAAAATGCGATTGGTTTTACACCTAATTTAGAGCGTATTGAACGCTTTGCCTTTTACGAACGTGCCAAACAAGCTTATGCCGTCGTAATCAGTGGCGAAACAGCTAAATACGGCAACATTATCATCAAAAAAGGGGTTACCCCCATTCTATAACAGCTTAGAGGTACTAAAAAATGAACAGACAAGAACTTTCACAAAAAATTATTGATACTTGCCTTGAAATGACTCGACTAGGGTTAAACCAAGGTACAGCGGGAAATGTCAGTGTACGTTACAAAGACGGCATGCTGATCACCCCGACAGGAATGCCATATCATTTAATGAAACCGGAAAACATTGTGTATGTAGACGGCAAAGGTAAACACGAAGAAAACAAACTGCCGTCTAGTGAATGGCAATTCCATTTAGCTGTCTATCAAGCACGCCCTGAAGCCAATGCGGTGGTGCATAACCATTCTATAAACTGCGCAGGGCTTTCTATTTTGGAAAAACCGATTCCGGCCATTCATTACATGGTCGCGGTTGGTGGCACCGATCATATCCCTTGTGTGCCTTATGCAACGTTCGGTACTCACGAATTAGCGTCCTATGTGGGCGAAGGCATTAAAGAAAGCAAAGCGATTTTACTTTCTCATCACGGTTTGATCGCTTGTGGTGAAAACCTAGACAAAGCCTTATGGTTAGCACAAGAAGTCGAAGTATTAGCATCTTGGTATTTGAAATTGTTATCAACGGGCTTAGAAATTCCATTATTAAGCAAAGAACAAATGAACGTGGTTTTAGGAAAATTCCACACTTATGGGCTGCGCATTGAAGAATAGTCCGCAAATAGATTCATCACTTATTTAAACAAGGAAAAGATTATGAGCGCTAAAGTTTTAGAAAAAAAATATCTTGTGCCCTTCATTCTTATTACAAGCTTATTTGCATTGTGGGGCTTTGCGAATGATATTACCAATCCTATGGTTGCCGTATTCCAAACAGTCATGGAAATTCCGGCATCTGAAGCAGCTTTAGTACAATTTGCTTTTTATGGTGGTTATGGAACCATGGCAATTCCGGCTGCATTATTTGCCAGTCGCTATAGTTATAAAGCAGGTATCCTTCTAGGTTTAGCGCTCTATGCGGTCGGTGCATTCTTATTCTGGCCAGCTGCTAAATATGAAGTGTTCAATTTCTTCTTAATTTCTCTTTATATTTTGACTTTTGGCTTGGCATTTCTTGAAACAACAGCAAATCCTTACATTTTAGCCATGGGTGATCCGCAAACGGCTACCCGTCGCTTAAACTTTGCCCAATCCTTTAATCCACTTGGTTCTATTACCGGGATGTTCGTCGCATCTCAATTAGTCTTAACCAATTTGGAATCCGATAAACGGGATGCTGCTGGAAACTTGATTTACCATACTTTATCCGAAACAGAAAAAATGGGCATTCGCACCCACGACTTAGCCGAAATCCGTGACCCTTACGTTGCACTTGGTTTTGTCGTTGTTGCAGTGTTAGTCATCATCGCCTTATATAAAATGCCTTCAGTGAAGGTAGAGGAGAGTGATACCCGCCTTTCTTTTAAAGAGGCCGTAGCTCGCTTAATTAAGAAGCCGAAATATCGCGAAGGTGTGATTGCTCAAGTATTCTACGTTGGCGTACAAATTATGTGCTGGACTTTCATCGTACAATATGCCGAACGTTTAGGCTTCACCAAAGCGGAAGGGCAAAACTTCAACATCATCGCTATGGGGATTTTTATTACCAGCCGTTTCATCAGCACAAGCTTAATGAAATATCTTAAAGCCGAATTCATGCTCATGTTGTTCGCTATCGGCGGTTTCTTCAGCATCCTCGGTGTGATTTTCATTGACGGTGTGTGGGGCTTGTACTGCTTAATTTTAACTTCTGGCTTTATGTCACTCATGTTCCCAACCATTTACGGCATTGCACTCTACGGCTTAAAAGAAGAATCTACCTTAGGTGCCGCCGGTTTAGTGATGGCAATTGTAGGCGGTGCGTTAATGCCTCCGTTGCAAGGTATGATCATCGACCAAGGCGAAGTGATGGGATTACCGGCTGTCAACTTCTCATTTATCCTACCGTTAATCTGCTTCGTCGTTATCGCGATTTACGGCTTCAGAAGTTGGAAAGTTCTAAAATAATGTAAAACATGACCGTACTTCGCTTAAAAGTGCGGTCGTTTTTTTACGCATTTTTATCATCTTAAGTAAAGGAGTATATTTTATGGCTAATCGAATGATTCTTAACGAAACCAGCTATCACGGTGCCGGCGCTATTCAACATATTGTGGATGAAGTCAAAATCCGTAGCTTTAAAAAAGCCTTAGTGGTGACGGACAAGGATTTGATTAAATTCAAAGTGGTGGAAAAAGTCACCGCACTTTTGGACAACGCAGGGCTTGCTTACGAGATTTTTGACGAAGTGAAAGCTAACCCAAGCGTCGATGTCATCAAAAAAGGTGTGGCAAAATTCAAACAAAGTGGCGCAGATTATCTAATTGCTATCGGAGGAGGTTCTCCTACAGATACTTCAAAAGCTATCGGCATTATTATCAATAACCCTGAATTTGAAGACGTTCTGTCTCTTGAAGGTGTTGCGCCTACCAAGAACAAATGTGTACCCATTATTGCTGTTCCGACTACAGCAGGCACTGCCGCTGAAGTCACCATCAACTATGTGATTACCGATGAAGCGAATAAACGCAAATTTGTTTGCGTAGATGTACACGACATACCAGTAGTCGCTGTAGTCGATCTTGACATGATGTCCAGCATGCCTAAAGGTTTGACCGCTGCCACCGGCATGGATGCACTAACCCATGCTATTGAAGGTTACACCACCAAAGCCGCTTGGGCACTTACCGATGCTTTGCATTTGGAAGCGATTCGTTTAATTGCTAAACATTTACGTGGTGCGGTAGAAAACACCAAAGAAGGACGCGAAGGCATGGCGCTTGGTCAATATGTTGCCGGGATGGGCTTTTCAAACGTAGGCTTAGGTATCGTACACAGCATGGCACACCCGCTTTCTGCCTATTATGACACTCCGCATGGTATCGCCAATGCTGTCTTATTGCCTTATGTTATGGAATTCAATGCGCCTGAAACGGGTGAAAAATTCCGTGAAATTGCCCGAGCAATGGGTGTAAAAGGCGTAGATGACATGAGCCAAGATGAATATCGCAAAGCGGCAATTAATGCTGTAAGACAACTTTCTAAAGATGTCGGAATTCCAGAAAAATTACACACGATAGGCGTTCAAGAAAAAGATCTTCTCTCTCTTTCTCAAGATGCACTTAATGATGTGTGTACTGGAGGCAATCCGCGTGATTGCACAGCAGAGGATATTTTAGAAATCTATAGATTAGCGTTTAAATAATTCATTGATAAAAATTAATCTAGAGCGATTATTCTTCCGTTGAGTTAACTCAATAAATAAGGTAGACTATCCTCCCGTCTTGATAGCTAGTCATCTTTTTCTTTTATTTTTGACCGCACTTTTCAGCATCCTGCAGAAATTTGCATAAAAGATGATTGGCTATAATCATTTTTATCCCAACATTTTTAGGTCTCTCACTATGGCTACAAATTATATTTTCGTCACAGGCGGTGTGGTTTCATCGTTAGGTAAAGGTATTGCTGCAGCATCATTGGCAGCCATTTTAGAAGCACGTGGCTTAAACGTGACTATTATGAAATTAGACCCTTACATCAACGTGGATCCGGGTACAATGAGCCCAACCCAACACGGCGAAGTGTTCGTGACACAAGACGGGGCGGAAACCGATTTAGACTTAGGTCACTACGAGCGTTTTATTCGTACCAAAATGACCAAACGCAACAACTTCACCACAGGTAAAATTTATTCTGAAGTATTACGCAAAGAGCGTCGTGGTGATTATTTAGGTGCGACAATTCAAGTTATTCCACACATCACCAATGAAATCAAAGATCGTGTGATTGCCGGTGCACAAGGCCATGATGTGGTAATCGTGGAAGTGGGCGGAACAGTGGGTGATATTGAATCACTTCCATTCTTAGAAGCCCTTCGTCAACTTGCCGTACAAGTGGGCCGTGAGCATACTCTCTTTATGCACTTAACATTAGTGCCATATATCCCAACTGCAGGCGAAGTAAAAACCAAACCGACACAACATTCTGTAAAAGAATTACTTTCAATTGGTATTCAACCGGATGTGCTTATCTGCCGTTCAGATCGCATGATTCCACCAAACGAGCGTGCAAAAATCGCCTTATTCTGTAACGTACCAGAACGTGCGGTCATCTCATTAAAAGATGTGAATTCAATCTACCAAATTCCGGCGTTATTGAAATCACAAGGTTTAGATGAATTCATTTGTCAACGTTTCCACTTAGACTGTCCTGAAGCCGATCTTTCTGAATGGGAACAAGTGCTTTATCAAGAAGCCAACCCTGTGGGCGATGTGACCATCGGTATGGTTGGTAAATACATTGAATTACCTGATGCTTATAAATCAGTGAATGAAGCCTTAAAACATGCAGGCTTGAAAAACCGTTTAAGTGTTCATATCAAATACATTGATTCTCAAGATGTTGAAACCAAAGGCACTGACGTATTAAAAGGCGTAGATGGTATTTTAGTACCTGGCGGCTTTGGCTATCGCGGTGTAGAAGGTAAAATTTTGACAGCAAAATATGCGCGTGAAAACAATATTCCTTACCTCGGTATTTGTTTAGGGATGCAAATTGCGTTAATCGAATACGCGCGCAACGTTGCTGGTCTTGAAAAAGCCAACTCATCTGAATTTGATCGTAACTGCGAACAACCAGTAGTTGGTTTGATTACAGAATGGCAAGATGCGGAAGGCCACATTGAAACTCGTGACGACAATTCAGATCTCGGTGGCACGATGCGTTTAGGGGCACAGCAATGCCATTTAATTGAAGGCTCAAAAGCGCGTGCATTATATGGCAAAGAAACGATTGAAGAACGTCACCGTCACCGTTATGAAGTGAACAATAACCTGCTTCCACAAATTGAAAAAGCGGGTCTTAAAGTGACAGGTTTATCGGCTGATCGTAAATTAGTGGAAATCATCGAAGTACCAAACCACCCATGGTTTGTGGCATGTCAATTCCACCCAGAATTTACCTCAACGCCACGTGATGGTCACCCATTATTTGAAGGCTTTGTCAAAGCAGCCAGAGAAAATCAGTTAAAAACTGAAAAGTAATTTACTGATAATTCCATAAACAAGTGATCTGCACCCCAAAATCGGGACACCTACTTTGGGTCCAGATCACTTTTTATATATGGTCTATTTATCGAAAATAGCTTCGACGGTTAATTCCTTGTAGTAATAGCCTTTTTCTTGACTAAATTGCATATCAAGCTCACTCAAATAAATCGTAAAGCTTGGTCTATCAATTTTTAATAAATCTTGGCTAAGCGATTTAAATTCAGCTTGAGAGATTTTTTTCATCGGGTCTAGCTGATGTTCTTTGAATACTTTGTGAATATGTTCATCCATATTCGTACAATATCTGTCATGATCTTCAACAAAGCAAACCTCTGGCTTCTCTTTGTGCTTATCCGCTTTTTCATCAGATTTCATATAAGTCTGAATCTCTGTACGAGCAAATCCAGGCATCGGTACATGAATCCATTTTTTATACGGCGTGACATCAATTGATTTCCATTCAAATCCCACTGTTGTTTTTCGGTCGCTAATTATTCGCTCATTGATGCGGATCTCATCACGATAAATATTGAATGCCAAAAGTTCTTTCGATTTTTCACCATATTGCTTCTTAAATACCTCTCGTCTTTCTTGATAAGCATCTTCCACAGAAGAGTCTAGCTCTATACTGTAAAGCAAATAGTCTGATACACTATCTAATTCTTCCCAATCTTTAAGCTCGCTCTTCGGCATATTCTCTAAACGCTCTACAAAATCTACATCATCACGAATTTTTCCTTGTCCATCAGATAAATTTAGTTTTGTTAATAACTGTTCAAAACGTTCCGTTTGGCTTTGATAAGCAATTTCTTTCGGACTCACCACCCAAGTCATGGCAAAAATTGCCACCATTACAACTCCAGAAATCAGCCGGTATTGACGTGCTTTTGGCACAATCAGGATCGCATAAGCAATCGTAATCGCCGTAGCCAAAGCCACTAAATAAATACGCTGTTCCGTCCAAGCATAGGCACTAATACGGCGATCAATCGCCAGCCATAGCAACACGATTGACACAATAGCAAGATATGGATAGAACTTAAAGAAAGTTTCCCAGCTGGCTTTAGCACAAATAGAACGTAATGCATATACGCCTAAACCACCAAGCAGGTAAGGCAAGGAAATATTCGCCAGCATGCCTTTTGGTAATACGCCTTCAAAAATAATTTGAACAACATAAGCATAAAGCAACACAGTGAAAATAATCAATGCTGGTGCTAATACGAAATTAACTAAAATGTCAAAAATGCGATTTAACGTCATTTCCGATTTAACTTGGCGCTGTTGGAATACTAAGAAAAACAGTGGCTGAGTAAAAATGCCTAAAGACATATAAACGTGACTATAGAAACTATCAGAAAACGCTATATTAAAGAGTGTTGTAATCGTAAATAAAATAGCCGCTATTAATCCAAATACCAATAACCATACTGCCGTTGCTAAGCCAAGATGGAATAGATTGATAAAATTACGGTAGGTAAACCCTTGATTATTTTTTTCAAATGGAAACCCTAATAACATCAGTAACGCAATAAAATTTGCGCCCCAAAACTTAGGGCTATAGCAATAAAAATCAGCATTATCATTCACTTGCCAAATGGTGAAAACAGTAATGAGAGGCACAATCCATGAAAAACGATACCAAGAATATGGGCGAGATAAATAAATAAAGGCAAGCAGCATCGGCTCAAATAGCCAATAAGCTAAATGATCTTTTTCTGAATTCATATCTACAAACCAAATTCCAAGAGCAAACGCAGCAATCATGAATATTTCGATCGGATGGGTAGATATCACTGATTTTATTTGTGTTTTGGTTTGCTGAAAAAAAGTCGAAAGAGACATAATGATTCCTTTTTCAATGCAACAAAGTCTCAATTAAGAATAAATAATTGTTCGTAAAATAATACGAAATTTCGTGCAACTGTAACCAACTTTTGAAGGCAATTCCACTGAAATAAAAGAAATAATTGGCGAAAAAGAGATAAAAACTTACCGCACTTAATTAAAAAATAAGATACAGATCAAAGTGCGATCATTTTTCCAAGACAAATTTCTAAATTTGCTTTATTATATTGCCACTTTAGGTTCGCCTAACTAATTTTAATTAACTTTAAACAGAGGAAAACAAAATGGCAAAAATCGTTAAAGTCATTGGTCGTGAAATCATCGACTCTCGTGGTAACCCAACTGTAGAAGCTGAAGTTCATCTTGAAGGTGGTTTCGTTGGTTTAGCAGCTGCTCCATCAGGTGCATCTACCGGTTCTCGTGAAGCATTAGAATTACGTGACGGCGACAAATCTCGTTTCTTAGGTAAAGGTGTATTAAAAGCGGTTGCTGCAGTAAACGGTCCTATCGCAGATGCATTAGTGGGTAAAGAAGCGTCTAACCAAGCTGAAATCGACCAAATCATGATCGATTTAGACGGTACTGAAAACAAATCTAACTTCGGTGCAAACGCAATCTTAGCGGTATCTTTAGCAAACGCAAAAGCCGCTGCAGCGTCTAAAGGTTTACCTCTTTACGCTTACATCGCAGAACTTAACGGCACGCCAGGCGTTTACTCTATGCCATTACCAATGATGAACATCATCAACGGTGGTGAGCACGCAGATAACAACGTTGATATCCAAGAATTCATGATTCAACCAGTTGGCGCGAAAACGTTACGTGAAGCACTTCGTATCGGTGCAGAAGTATTCCACAACCTTGCGAAAGTATTAAAATCTAAGGGCATGAGCACTGCTGTAGGTGATGAAGGTGGTTTTGCACCTAACTTAGCATCTAACGCAGACGCTTTAGCATGTATCAAAGAAGCTGTAGAAAAAGCAGGTTATGTATTAGGTAAAGACGTCACTTTAGCAATGGACTGTGCATCTTCTGAGTTCTACAACAAAGAAACTGGCAAATACGAAATGAAAGGCGAAGGCCGTTCATTCACTTCTCAGGAGTTCACACACTATCTTGAAGAATTAACCAAACAATACCCAATCGTGTCTATCGAAGATGGTCAAGATGAATCTGACTGGGAAGGTTTTGCATACCAAACTAAAGTGTTAGGCGATCGCGTTCAATTAGTGGGCGACGACTTATTCGTCACTAACACCAAAATCTTAAAAGAAGGTATCGAAAAAGGTATCGCAAACTCTATCTTAATCAAATTCAACCAAATCGGTTCTTTAACTGAAACTTTAGCGGCAATTAAAATGGCTAAAGATGCAGGTTACACTGCGGTTATCTCTCACCGTTCAGGTGAAACCGAAGATGCGACTATCGCTGATTTAGCGGTTGGTACAGCAGCAGGTCAAATCAAAACTGGTTCTATGAGCCGTTCTGACCGTATTGCGAAATACAACCAATTAATCCGTATTGAAGAAGCATTAGAACGCGCAGGTACTCCAGCAGCATTCCCAGGCTTAAAAGCGGTTAAAGGTCAAGCGTAATTCACGCTGAATTTACTGTAAAATCTCACCGCACTTTGTATAAAAGTGCGGTGTTTTTTTAGGGAGTTTTTATGAATACTCAATCTAATTCATTGCTTACTGAACCTTGGTTATCTTGGGCTATCGAAATTCAAAGCATTGCACAAAACGGGCTAACTTATTGCAAAAATATCTATGATATTGAACGCTATGAACGCTTGCGGGATTTGTCTGCTGAAATGCTCGCTTATAAAACAGCCATACCCAAAGAAACTGTCAAATCGTTTTTCTGCAATGGGTCTGGTTATCAAACCCCTAAAATCGATTCGCGCGCAGCTATTTTCAAAGATGATAAAATTTTATTAGTACAAGAAAATGATGGACTTTGGTCACTGCCTGGCGGCTGGATAGATGTGCTAGAAACCATTCATAGTAATACGATTAAAGAAGTACGCGAAGAAGCGGGGCTTAATGTTAAACCGACTTTCATTATTGCTATTCACGAACAACATAAACGCAATTTTCCGCCTTTTGCGCATCCTGTACTCAAAACCTTTGTCATGTGCGAACCATTAAGTGGCGAATTTCAACCAAATAGTGAAACCGTTCAATCTGCCTATTTTACGTTGAATGAACTGCCACCAATGAATGAAGAAAAAAATACGCCCGCACAGGTTGAACTTTGCTTTCAAGCACACCATAGTAGTCACTGGACTACACAATTTGATTAGGAAATACCATGTTACATTTAACCCTCGAAGATCAACTCTTTCTCGGTCAAGCAAAGCAAGTAGGCACACATTCAACTGTACATGACCATTTGGCGGTAATGTTTGAAGATGACGGTGAAACGGGCTATTTTTATGCATTAGATATGCGTCAAAATGCGCAGCCTGTTGTCGATTGCTTACATGTTTATAACGTCGATAACACAAGCAATCACCACGAAGCACGTAAATTAGAAATCTGCTGGGATGAAAGTGGTTATTTAGCCTTATTGCTCATTAACGGCTATCCGCATGCCGTATTTGATTTTGCTCATTTGATCGGCTATAACACTAACAAACATCCTCAGCCTGACTTAATGAGCATGTGGACACACGAAGAAATCACCAATGAACGTGCGACAGCATGGCTTGGTGTCAATACCATTAAATAGGATTAACTATGCGATTTTACCGAGGTCTTCAGCCTTTCAAGGTCATGAGTTTTGATCTTGATGACACCCTTTACGATAATAGTGATGTCATTCGTTTGGCCGAAGAACGCTTTCTTCAATGTGTACAAGAACACGCACAACTGAGTGAGCTTACCTCAGAATATTGGCGAGAATGGAAATGGCAACTGGCGGAGAAAGATCCCTTGATTGCTGAAGATGTGATCGCCTGGCGGGTCGAAACGTTACGACACTTACTGGCGCATCATAGTAAAAGTGCGGTTGAAATTGACCGCACTTTGGCCATCGCTATGGAAGAATTTATTGAATGGCGGCATAAAATTGACGTACCCGCAGAAAGCATTGAAGTGCTGAATCAACTGAAAGATCGCTATCTGCTAAGCGTAATTACTAACGGCAATGTGATTGCAACACGTATTGGATTTGAACACTTTCAACTGAGTTTACGTGGAGGAGAGCAAGGCAGAGCGAAACCTCATCAAGATTTGTTCCACCAAACCGCCGATCATTTTGGCATAAAACCGAGTGAAATTTTACATATTGGTGATAACTTAACCACGGATGTTCAAGGCGCCATTCAAGCTGGCTGCCAAGCTGTATGGATTAATTTATCAGGCAAAGCTCTCAATTCATTTACTGAAGCAAGTGTTTTGCCTACATTAGAAATCAATCATTTAACTGAATTATTAACACTTTAACCCTATGATAAAAAAGAAAAATCAAGTTCTCGTCAGCCTTTCTATTGTGGCTTTATTGGGCGGCTGCTCAGAAGAGCAAGTTCAACGTGATGTTTATAACAGCCTTGAGGATTGTTTAGCTGATTGGCAAAAAATTGAATTATGCGAAGCTGACCAATCTAATGAAAATAACAGCAGCACAACTACACATGCTGGATCTGGCTCCTCTCTCTCGGGCAATTTAAATACACGTCCAAGCAATAATAGTGAATGGTCAGAAGACAATCAGACCGTCAAACAAACCTTAAATCCAGATGGCGCAACTCACTCTGGCAACTCAAGCGGTTCTGAGGGAACAAGCCACACGAGTTCTGCAACAGGAGAAGGACACGGTAGTATGGGCAGTGCGATTGCAGGTGCCGCAATGGGTTATATGATCGCGCGTACGATGGGCTCATTTTTAGGTCCAAGCTACAATCCAAGTAACCGTGCCGTTTCAACGCCAACGGGCCAAGTTATTCAACCGCAAACTAATCGTTCCGTCGGTAAACCTGTATTAGTGAAAGGTAATGCAGGCAGCACTTACAGCAAACCAGTTTCACGCGGTGGCTTTAAAAGCTCAAATTCAAGCAGCAGCCGTAGCTCAGGCGGTTAAATATGAAACGAATCACCGGTTTTCCCACTCGCCCCGATATGGTGCAACAATTATTAGATGTGGGCTTTGATTACTATAATCTGCCTTCCTCTGATGGCTCGCATTATTGGTCGGATAATGTAGCGTATGAATTTACCTTAGCTGAAATCGATCACATTGAAGATGCTACCAACGAATTGCATGCAATGTGTATGGATTTTGTTGCCGATGAAATTAAACAAGGTGATTATGCCCATTATCGCTTCACCGATTTACAGAAAAATCTGATTGAACAAACATGGGCTAAAAACGTACCGCACTTATATGGCCGTTTTGATTTTGGTTATGACGGCGAAAACCTCAAAATGTTTGAATACAATGCCGACACCCCTACTTCCCTGCTTGAAGCTGCTGTGGTGCAATGGCAATGGTTAGAGCAAATTGAAGGCTTAGCACATCGTGACCAATTCAATTGGATTCACGAAGAATTACTCAATCGCTTTCAGTTTATTCAACAGCAAACAGGGCTAAACGATTTCCATTTTAGTGCCATGCAAGAAGCGGGCCGTGAAGATTGGGGCAATATCGATTACTTGGCGGATGTGGCTTACAACGCAGGTTGGCATATTCATCAACTTGCCATTGAAGATGTTGGCTACGATAAAGACAGTCAGCAATTCCTCGATCTGAATAATCAACCTATTGATTGTTTATTTAAACTCTATCCGCTTGAATGGATGACTACGACAGAATATGCACCACACATGCTTAATTCATCCACCACTTTTATTGAACCCGCGTGGAAATTACTATTAAGTAATAAAGTGCTATTAGAGAAATTGTGGCAAAAACATCCAAACCACCCTTTATTACTACCCGCTTACTTTAGTAAACATGATATTACCGATCGCCAATCAATATGGGTGAAAAAACCGACGTTAGGTCGTGAAGGCGCCAATGTTTCTTACTATGAAAAACGTAATGGTCTGGAATTTGCCGCCAAAGGTAGCGAACATTCAGCCTTTTACGATCAAGCTGGTTACATCTATCAACAAAAATTTGAACTGCCAAATTTTGATGGCATGTACCCTATGATTGGTTCTTGGGTAGTGGGTGATGTGGCTTGTGGCATTGGATTGAGAGAAGATTTTACCCCAGTTACTGGCAATGATAGTCACTTCATTCCGCATTACTTTGTGGAATAAAAACAACGCAAAAACTGACCGCACTTAACAGATAATAAGGAGATAAATATGTATCCATTTAGTTTTCAAAACCCTACTCGCATTGAATTTGGTCTCGATAAAGAAAAAGAGATGGGTAAATATATGCATGAATACGGTGCAAAAAAGGCCTTAATTATCTATGGTAGTGAACGTGTCAAACAATCCGGTTTATTTGAAGATGTGGCGAAAAGCTTACGTGAACATGGCATTGAATACATTGAATGTGGTGGCGTAAAAAGCAACCCGACAATCAGTAAAGTTCGTGAAGCCGTTGCAATGGCGAAAGACTTTGGAGCTGACAGCGTGTTGAGTATCGGTGGTGGCTCTTGCCTTGATAGTGCGAAAGCGATCGCAGCGGGTGCGTGCTATGAGGGTGATACTTGGGACTTTTTTAAAGGCACACCGGTGCAAAAAGCATTAATGATTTTCGATGTAATCACCCTTGCGGCAACAGGCAGTGAAATGAACTGGGGAGCCGTCATTACCAATGAAGAAACACAGCAAAAATATTCAATTCACAGCAATCATTTATTCCCAAAAGTATCTGTCATTAACCCGAAATTGCAAGCGACCGTCAGTCGTGATTATTTAGTGTATTCTGCCGCAGATATTATTGCTCATTCTATTGAAGCCTATTTCACAGCTGAATATCGTCCTGAAATTATTGATTTCTTAGTAGAAAGCAATATTAAAACTGTTATTCGTACGACTGAAATCTTGCTCAATGATCCACAAGATCTCAATGCGCGTGGCGAATTTGCCTGGGCGGCTACACTGGCGTTGAACGGTTTAACGCATTTAGGTATCTCACCTTACGGTTTCCCAAATCATATGATTGAGCATTCCATGAGTGCGATTTCAGATGTACCCCATGGCGCAGGGCTCTCTGTAATTATGACTGCGTGGATGCAATGGTATCAATCTCAAAGACCTGCTCAATTCAAACGCTTTGCTAAAGAAATATTTGGCTTAGATAAGGCTGAAGAGGGTATTCAAGCCTTAAAAGCTTGGTTTGATAAAATCGGTACACCAACCCGCCTTGAACAACTTAACATTGATGATAAAACCTTAGCTGAAATTGTTGATAATGCGGTTCAAACTGCGATTAAGGCGAAAATGGATAAGATTTATACCAAAGAAGCTATTGAAGCAATTTTCGCTTTAGCGAAGTAATCTCTCATAAGAAAGAGCGGTCAAATTCAAAATATAATGAAATTTGAGCGCTCTTTTTATATTCTCAACATTTCACTTATTGAAAAGCATGTAAAAAATAACCGCACTTTAGTTACCCAAAGTGCGGTTAATTTGAATTAAGTTTTAACGCTTAATTATAGTGAAGCTTGATCAACAGCCACACCAGCACCCATAGTTGTAGAGATGCTTACTTTCTTGATAAAGATACCTTTTGCAGTAGTTGGTTTTGCTTTGTTTAAAGCAGCCAATAATGCTTGAAGGTTTTCTTTTAATTGAACTTCAGAGAAGTTTGCTTTACCAATTGTTGTGTGGATGATACCGTTTTTATCGTTACGATAACGGATCTGACCAGATTTAGCATTTTTAACTGCTTCAGCAACGTTTGGTGTTACGGTACCAACTTTAGGGTTTGGCATTAAACCACGTGGGCCTAATACTTGACCTAATTGACCAACAACACGCATTGCATCAGGAGAAGCGATAACAACGTCAAAGTTCATTTCGCCTTTTTTGATTTGCTCTGCTAAATCTTCCATACCGACTAAATCAGCGCCAGCTTCTTTAGCTGCATCTGCGTTAGCACCTTGGGTGAACACAGCTACGCGTACTTCACGACCTGTACCGTGTGGTAATACAGTTGCACCACGAACGTTTTGGTCTGATTTACGAGGATCGATACCTAAGTTTACTGCAACGTCAACACTTTCAACGAATTTAGCCGTTGCGAATTGTTTTAATAACGCAATTGCTTCGTTGATTTCGTATGCTTTAGTAGAATCTACGCCAGCTTTGATTGCTTTCATTTTTTTAGTCAATTTAGCCATCGTATTATTCCTCCACCACTAAGCCCATTGAGCGAGCAGTACCAGCAATTGATTTCATTTTAGTTTCGATAGTCGCACCAGTCATATCTGCTGCTTTAGTTTCAGCGATTTGACGAACTTGATCTAAAGTTACTTTACCCACTTTATCTTTGTTCGGTTTACCAGAACCAGATTTGATACCTGCAGCTTTTTTCAATAATACTGCTGCTGGTGGAGTTTTAGTAATGAAAGTGAATGAACGGTCTGCATATACAGTGATAACAACCGGAATCGGTAAACCTTTTTCTAAGCTCTCAGTACGAGCGTTGAATGCTTTACAGAATTCCATGATGTTCACACCTTGTTGACCTAATGCAGGACCAACTGGTGGTGATGGGTTTGCCATACCCGCTGCAACTTGCAACTTAACGTATGCTTGGACTTTTTTTGCCATTTTTTAGTTTCCTCTAAATGGGTGATAACGCCGAAATCGGCTCCCCTGTTAATGAAAGGCTGTATTTTAATTAATCAGCCTCGAAATTTCAAGCAGAAAAACTACTCGAAAAACAACCGCACTTTATTTTTAAGTGCGGCCATTAAATTTCTTATTTTGGTAAAGGGAAATTAACGTGTTTTTTCTACTTGACCAAATTCAAGCTCAACGGGTGTTGCACGACCGAAGATAGATACAGACACTTTTAAGCGACCTTTTTCGTAATCCACTTCTTCAACCGTACCATTAAAGTCAGCAAATGGACCTTCTGTCACACGCACTTCTTCACCTGGTTGATATTCTTTACGATGACGTGGTTTTTCAGCACTTTGCTCTAAACGATTTAAAATTAAATCTGCTTCACGTTTAGAAATTGGCGCAGGCTTATCTGGTGTACCACCGATAAAGCCCATTACACGTGGTACGCTTTTCACTAAGTGCCATGTGTCATCATTCATTGCCATTTCAACTAATACATAGCCGGGGAAGAATTTACGTTCGCTTTTACGGCGCTTACCCGCAACATTTTCAACAACTTCTTCAGTCGGCACTAACACTTCACCAAACTGATCTTCCATTTGTTGTTGTTTGATATATTCACGCAATGTGATTGCAACACGACTCTCAAAGCCTGAGAATGCTTGCAATACATACCAACGTTTTTTGGATACGTTTTCAGTTTCGCTCATTTTAGAATCTCAAATCGGTTAAGAAGTTAATCAATGCAATGATAATTGAATCTATTGCCCAGAAGAATAAAGAGGTAAGCACGGTTACCCCAATAACGATTAAAGTTGTTTGACGTGTTTCTGCACGAGTGGGCCATACCACTTTACGACCTTCAACTTTTGCTTCGCTAAAGAATGTACGAGCTTTTGTACCTTGATTAGTAATTGCAGCTAAACCAAAGGCAATTAATAAAGCGACAACTACGCCAACTACACGTACAGGTAAAGAGAAGGCGTCTTTAAAATAAACGTTACCAATCGCTGCAGCAGTAAAAAATGCCACAGAAAGAATCCAAAGAAACGTATTTAAGCCTTTTGATTTTCCTTCTACGACTTGTTCTTGGTCGTGTTTCTTTTTCTCAACAATTTCAGTTGCCATAAGTGAATCCGTATAAAATAAGGGATAAATAATTTTTAGATTAATTTTAGAACGTGCGATTGTAGCATTTTCTTTCGGGATTGCCTATGAAAAATGTTAGAAAAAACAACCGCACTTTCTATTAGTTTTTATATTCGAGCTTCGGTGGTTTGTTATCAACGATAGTTTCTTCATCCACAATCACTTTTTGCAAGTTTTCGATTGAAGGTAAATCATACATCGTATCTAACAACACAGCCTCAACGATTGAGCGTAAACCACGTGCACCGGTTTTACGTTCAAGGGCTTTTTTCGCCATCGCTTTTAATGCTTCTGGGGTGAATTCAAGCTCCACATCTTCTAAGCCAAATAATGCTTGATATTGTTTGGTCAGTGCATTTTTTGGTTGAGTCAGGATCTGAATTAACGCCTCTTCATCTAATTCGCTTAATGGCGCAATCATTGGAAGACGACCAATAAATTCTGGAATCAAACCGAATTTCATTAAATCATCCGGCTCAACTTGGCGGAATAATTCAGAAAGATTTTCTTTCTCTTCTTCTTTCTCTACTTTCGCATCAAAACCAATCCCGGTGTCAGTTTGTGTACGCTTACCGATAATTTTATCTAAGCCGGCAAATGCCCCACCACAAATAAAGAGGATTTTTGAGGTATCCACTTTCAACATTTCTTGTTGAGGGTGTTTACGTCCACCTTGTGGCGGTACAGATGCGATAGTGCCTTCAATTAATTTTAACAAGGCTTGTTGCACACCTTCGCCAGATACATCACGAGTAATAGACGCACCTTCTGATTTACGGCTGATTTTATCAATTTCATCAATATAGATAATGCCCTGCTCTGCTTTTTCCGTATCGTAATCGCAGTTTTGCAATAATTTTTGCAGCACGTTTTCCACGTCTTCGCCCACATAACCAGCTTCAGTTAACGTCGTCGCATCAGCCATAGCAAAAGGTACATTTAAACGGCGCGCCAAAGTTTGAGCTAATAAGGTTTTACCACTACCTGTTGGACCGATTAACAAGATGTTACTTTTACCTAATTCCACATCATTGCTTTGGTGGTTCGTACGTAAGCGTTTATAGTGATTGTAAACCGCCACTGACAAGACTTTTTTCGCATAATCTTGTCCAATCACATAATCGTCTAAGTGAGCACGAATTTCGTGCGGTGTCGGTAATTTTTCTTCAACTGCTAGTTCGCTAGGTGTTTTGATTTCTCCACTGTCTTCCAACATACTGTGGCAAAGCTCGATACACTCGTTACAAATATAACCCTCTGTACCTGCAATTAATTTACCTACTTCACTTTTTTCTCTTCCGCAGAAAGAACAGTGAAGATCGTTATCATTTGTTGTCATGTTAAATCCTTAACGTTTCATCAACACATCGTCCACTAAGCCGTAAGCTTTTGCTTCTTCCGCCGACATAAAGTTGTCACGATCAGTGTCTTTTTCGATACGCTCGATGTTTTGACCAGTATGGAAAGCAAGGCGCTCGTTTAAAGTATGCTTAATTTTAAGAATCTCTTGTGCGTGAATCTGAATATCTGATGCTTGTCCACGGAAACCACCTAACGGTTGGTGAATCATCACTCGTGCATTCGGTAATGCAGCTCGTTTTCCTGCTGCGCCTCCTGCAAGTAAAAATGCGCCCATTGAGCAAGCTTGGCCAATGCAAAGAGTACGCACATCTGGTTTAATAAATTGCATGGTATCGTAAATTGCCATACCCGCAGTCACTGAACCGCCTGGTGAGTTAATATAAATATTGATATCTTTTTTCGGATCTTCTGATTCTAAGAAAAGTAGCTGTGCCACGATCAAATTTGCCATACGATCTTCTACTTCACCACTCAAAAAGATCACGCGCTCTTTTAATAGGCGGGAATAAATGTCATACGAACGTTCACCACGAGAGGTTTGTTCGACAACCATAGGAATTACACTCATTTTTGCCCCTAAATATGTGCTAAAAAATCGGGCAATATTCTACCCGAAAATCAGTAAAAACAAAAATGCGGTCGCTTTTCATTGAAAAAAACGACCGCACTTTTCGATGATATACCTGTGAATTTAATTCACGTGCTATCAATTATTATGCTTGTGGATTCATGATCTCATCAAATGAAGACGCTTTTTCAGTCACTTGAGCTTTAGCAAGAACGGCATCAACTGCTTGTTCTTCTAATACTACATTGCGAATGTTGTTCATTAACTCTTCATTTTTGCTGTAATATTCAACTACTTCAGCGGGTTGTTCGTAAGCAGAAGCGATATCCGCGATCATTGCTTTCGCACGTTCTTCATCCGCTTTCAATTCGTTTGATTTGATCACTTCAGAGAATAATAAACCGACTTGAACACGACGTTTTGCATCAGCTTCAAATAATTCGCGTGGTAATTGTGCAGCTTGTTGTGCATTGCCACCGAAGCGTTGTGCGGCTTGGTTACGTAATACGTTGATTTCTTCTTCTACTGCAGAAGCTGGAACATCAATTGGGTTTTGTTCGATTAAACCGTTGATGACTTGTTGTTTAACACGAGAAACTAACGCGTTTTTCAATTCACGTTCCATGTTTTTACGGATTTCTGCACGTAAATCTGCCACAGTTTTGGTGTTTGGACCAAATTTGGCAACGAACTCATCTGTTAATTCAGGTAATTCCATTTCTTCTACTTTTTTCAAGGTGATCGCAAATTTTGCATCTTTACCTTTTAAGTTTTCAGAATGATATTCTGCTGGGAAAGTCACATTGATATCGAATTGTTCCCCTGCTTTGTGGTCTACGATGCCCTCTTCAAAACCAGGGATCATACGACCTTGGCCCATGAATAGAACGAAATCAGTTGCTTTACCGCCTTCGAATTCTTCGCCATCTACTGAACCAACGAAGTCGATTGTTACGCGTGAATCTGCTTTCGCTGCAGCTTTGCTTTCAGCCCAAGTCGCTTGTTGTTTACGTAATACATCGATCATTTTATCGATATCAGCTTCAGTGATTTCAACAGTTGGTTTCTCAACTTTGATGTTTTCTAAGCCTTTTAATTCAACTTCTGGGTACACTTCGAAAGTTGCAGTGAATGATAAATCTTTACCAGGTTCGAACGTTTCGATAGCGAAAGTTGGACGACCTGCAATGTTGATTTTCTCAGCGATTACTGCATCAAAAAAATGACGTGGTAATAAATCGTTTAATACATCTTGGCGGATTGATGCGCCAAAACGTTGTTCAATGATGTGAGCTGGCACATGACCTTTACGGAAACCATCAACACGTACATTTTTTGCTGCACGTTTAAATTCTTCACGAGTTGCTTTTTCTACAGCTTCAGCTGGAACGGTGATCGTCACACGACGCTCTAAACCTTGAGTTATTTCAATATTTAATGACATTTGTAACCTCAATTAATGTTGCACTCGGTAAAAACCACACCGAACACGTTATTGTTTGTAAAAATAAAAAACCGCCAAATTATAGCGAAAGAAAATCAAACAGTCGATAGAAACCGGAAAAATCAATAGAAAACCGGCTAAAATTGCACAATTTATCAACAATTTTGAATAAAGAAAAAAGTGCGGTCAAAAATAACCGCACTTTTTATCGAATTATAAACCTTTCGGTAAACGAATTTTTTGACCTGGGAAAATCTTATCCGCATCTTTAATCACTTCTTTGTTCGCTTCAACGATAGCGGTATATTTCGCGCCATTTCCGTAAGCTTTCTCAGCGATTTTCCACAAAGTGTCACCTTTTTGGATTACATAGAATGTTTCATCACTGCTTAAGGTTTCACCGTTATTGATGCTTGCATCGCTTGTTACTGAGTGGATACCTTGAATGTTACCCGCCATTAATACTGCTTTTTCTAATGCTGCTGCAGTTGATGCCACACCTTGGATATTGGCTACACCATTTTCAACGGTAACAGATAAGTTTTCTACGCCTGGATTGTCTTCTGCAATGTGTTGAGTCACAGCTTTAGACGCCTCTTCTTCTTTAGAAAAAATTTTCTTACCGATGTCACTGACAAAATCAAATAAACCCATTTTAACGTTCCTTTTGTATGTTTGTTTAAGGGATTATTACGATACTGAAATTCCCTTAAGAAGTCTATAAACCAGAGTGTAAAGCTATGTAAATATTCCAAGAAAACTGATCTAAAATTGACCGCACTTTGATAGAATACGCCGATTTTCAATTTACTCACTCAGCAAGGACAAATTATGCGTTGGCAAGGTCGTAAAGAAAGCTCAAATATTGAAGATAGACGTGGCTCTGGCGGCGGTAACTTCGGTGGAGGAAGAGGCACTGGTGTTTTCGGTATTATTATCTTATTAGTTGGTGCTTATTATGGCGTGGATCTTTCAGGCTTAGTGGGCACACCGGATTTTTCAGGACAAAGCTCTCAACGATTAGAAACCCAAGAAGAACAGCAGCTTGCGAGTCTTTCTAAAGTTGTATTAGCGGATACTGAAACCGTTTGGGGACAATATTTTAGACAAATGGGTAAAACCTATAGCGAGCCAACCATGGTGCTTTACAATGGCGTAACCCCAACCGCTTGTGGTACGGGTCAATCTGCAATGGGCCCATTCTACTGTCCAAGCGATCGCAAAGTTTACCTTGATTTATCATTCTATAATGAAATGAAAAATAAACTGGGTGCAGCAGGTGATTCAGCCTTTGCTTATGTAATTGCGCACGAAGTCGGTCACCATGTGCAAAATATGCTTGGTATCCTGCCGCAAGTGAATCGCGCACAACAAAGCAGCGATCGCAAAACTGCAAATCGACTTTCTGTTCAATTAGAACTTCAAGCTGACTGTTTCGCCGGTGTTTGGGCGAGCCAAGCGGTGAAAAGTGGTTTATTTGAACGCGGCGATGAAGAGAAAGCATTTAATGCAGCAGAAGCTGTGGGCGATGACCGTTTACAAAAACGCAACCAAGGTTATGTGGTACCGGATAGTTTCACTCATGGTACATCGGCACAACGTCTAGAATGGTTCAGAAAAGGCTTGCAAAGCGCTAACCCTTCTATGTGTAATACCTTTAACCAATAAGATCTTTAAGGCTGATTCATATCAACCTTTTTATTTCAGCATAAAAAAAGTGCAGATCATTTTGAGCCACACTTTTATTATTGTCTTGATTATGCAAATGCCTGTAATTCAGGGTTGATTGGTGTTTCAGCGATGTTGTTCACATAGTTGCATAATGTGGCGAGGCTGACACCTAAAATCACATCAATAGCATTTTCTTGAGTATAACCTGCATCAAAGAATGCTTTAAGCTGCGCTTCAGTTAATTTTGCTTTTTGCAAAATAACGGCAAGGGTGAAACGTGCTAAAGTATCCAGTTTTTTATCACTTTCAATACGAGCTGTCGCACGAATTTGGTTTACAAGCTCTTCTTCAAGTTTTAATACTTTTAAAGCGATCTTCGTGTGGCCTGCTACACAGAAGCCACAACCATTGACTACCGCAGCAGTAATTTGCACCACTTCGCGTTCTGTTGCGGTTAAGCTGTTACGACCATTAATACCACCGACAGTGCGATAAGTTTCAAGTGCAGTAGGGGCATTCGCGAGAACACCAATTAAATTTGGAATAAAACCATTAGCATTTTGTACGGCTTTTAAAGTTTCTTGTGCTGCTTCAGGGGCTGATTCAATGGTGTGAATTTTAAATTGAGACATAAACTACTCCTACGGGATAAATCATAAATTTCCGTTTGATAATACCTTTCTAACTTAAATAATAAAAAGAAGAAAAGCTTATTTCATATAGCCAAAAGTTATGATTATTTTGGCGTCGCTATGCTGCCGTATCTGTACCTGCTACTAACGCAACGAAGAAGGTTGGAATCGCCACACGTAACGCTTGTAATGCAAGACCGCTGAAGTGACAGAATTCAATGCCACGGAAGTTCGCTTTTGCGGCAAAATCATCGGCTTTGTGTTGAAGGAAGATGATTAAAGTACGCACGAAGATAGTTAATACTTGACCTGCCGCGGCCACTGGAGACGATGAGTTTGACGTTCGTCCAATACACTCCCCATACCGCAAATGGCGGCAATGAGTGTGACTAAAATAATTTCCATTGTTGTCATAATGAATTTTTGAGGTATTTATAAATTAAGCGCAAAGTGCGGTTGATTTTGAAATAATTTTTGCTGAATAGAAAGCATTTCGCTCCAAATAAGAAACAGTTAAAATAAGCTAAATTTTATCTTTGGAGTTTTAATGTTTTTTGTTTATCTCATTATCGCTTTAGCAGCAGGTGTCGCACTCGCGACGCAATCAGCCATTAATACGCAATTAGCGAAAGCCATGAGTGGTGAAGCGGTGATTGCTACCTTTATTTCTTTTGCGGTAGGCACGATTTTTCTCTTTTTTATCGCCTTGGCTAAAACTGATTTATGGGGCAATTTATCCACGATTCCATCACAACCTTGGTGGAAATTAATTGGTGGGGTGCTTGGCGCTGTTGTCGTGTTCACAACCGTTTTGCTTGCACCTAAATTAGGGATTACTGCGATGTTATTTTTTATCATCATCGGGCAATTAATTACGGCTGCCACTATCGATCATTTTGGTCTTATCGGTATGCCGATTCGAGAAGTAAATATCACAAAATTTATTGGATTAATTATTGTTGGCTTTGGATTAGTATTTTATTTCTTTGGAGATAAGTTGGTTGAGCTATTTGGGGCGAGATAGGATAGAATACGTCTCTATTTATTGATTAATCGCGTAATTGGGGAATCTATGCGAAAGCGTTGCCTGTGGGCGTTGATTATTTTGTTGCTGTTGATTGTAGTAAGCGTTGGCTTAGTACGCGTTTTTGCGACCCCAAAACGTGTAGCGCAACTCACCAATCATTTTTTAGCACCGCATTATCACATTGAATTAGCCGATGACTGGCAATGGGAAACAACAGGTTTAACGCTGTCAGAGCTAAAAGTGAAAACCGACCACTGTACGCTTGTGAACCTGAATAATACTCAGGTGACTTGGTGGAATACGCATAGTCTTGATGTTGAAAAGGCGAGCTTGAATTATGATTGTTTAACTCATTTACCCAATGATAATGCTGAAAAAACACCGCCAAATTTGACCGCACTTTGGGCAGCATTGCCGATTTCTCATGTTAATGTTAAACACTTTCAATTAACGAATGCCGAAGCCTTAACACAAGAGGCTTTAAAACCTTTCTTATCGGCTGATTGGGCGTTAGACGCAAACTATAACGGCAACCAATTAGCACTTGAAGCGCAAGCCAATAATGACGGACTTGAGCTTCATCATCAATCGACTGTCACGCCAAAAGATGGTATTTTCCAATGGGCGGGCAGTACGAACATCAAACAAACAGATGATAAAACCTACGATCTTCATTTCTCTGCGAATTTTGATCCTGATCTTTCTCAACTCCCTCAACAAGGAAATGTTTTATTCAATTGGAATAACCCTGAACTGGCTGTAACCAAAGGCGAGGCAAAAGTGTCGTGGCAAGGGGCAGATGGCCAATTAAATGCCCAAGATTTAACAACTAATTCACTATTGTTGGATGTGCCTTTTGTGTTCACCAAAGACGGCTTGGATATTTCATGGGGGAAATTTTATTGGACCTTCGATAGCTATCAACCGGTCAAAGGCTTCCTTGGGTTATCTATTCACCGTGCTGCAGAAGGCTTATTGCCATTGAGCATTGATATGAACGTGATCCTACAAACCTTTGGTGAAATGGGCAAAGGGGAGATCGTGATTTCAGGCAAAAATGGTGAAATCGGTGGTGGCGATGACAATAATGAATTGGATTTTGAGCTGAAAACACGCGGGGATTTACGTTATAACGCAACCGTGGCGCAAACCAATTTAACCTATCATCTTGGCGGGCTCTTCACCCATCCAGTGGTGTATTTTTATCCGGGTTCCGTCTTTAAAATGGATACTGTTCAGCCAGATACCAAATTGCATGTTCGTTTACCGTTAGATGACATTATTATCGGTCGTTATGGCTTGGAAGGGCGTTTGCTCGCAACATTAAAGGGCACGACACCACAGTTTGAAAATCTCGATTTAAAATTAGATGGAAATGCCCATGAGTTTATTGCGGGTATTAAAACGGTGTTTGACTTGAGGGATGAAGAACATAAGTTGCAGTCGGTAGAGAAACAAGCGACAAACCGTTGGGATTGGACAATCAATGGCAGTGCAAACTGGAAATCTTTAAATACACCAGTCAAAATGGAAGGTAAAGGCTTTTGGGAATCCGATCATATTGAATTAAATCAACTTTCTGCCCATTCTAAAGAAGTGAAAATGAAAGAGGTAAAAATGGCACCACTTTCATTGGAACTTAAAGATCGACTCCGTTGGGATTATGAAGAAGGGCATATTCGAGGTTTGTTGCAAGCGAAAACAGATTGGATTGAACTGGCTTATGGCGGCCGTTTTGTTTCGCCTGTTTTCGGCTTAGGTATTGATGGTAAGAGTATCAGTAACTTCAATTTTGCAGGTGATTTAAAGGCTGGTTCGCTTGGGCCTTTAGATGTCTTGGGTGTATATCAGAATAGTGCACTTTCAGGCGAAATTAGCTGGAAAGAACAATCCGCAAAAGTGTTCCAATCACTTTTCCCTCAACAATGGAATTGGATAATTCATGAGGGCAGCATTAAAGGACAAAGTGAATTCGCAATCAATGACAATGGCATGAAGATGAAGGGGGAGCTGAATCTTAAAAATGGCAAAATTACTATGCCAGATGGTGAGATTTATGGCTTGAATATTCGCTTCCCGATGAATTATGAAAACTCGGCATTGCAAGTGGCTTCGGGTAAACCGATCCATATTTCGACTCAAAATATTCGCTATGGCGCGCTTTCTGTCGCAAATGGGGAATTGGATTTGTTTGGGCGTTATCCGAACACCATGAAAAATCCGCTTACTTTGAGAAATGTGAAAGTTTCCTTATTTGATGGCGTATTGACGGTGCCTCAGCTCACTTTCCCACAAAGTAAAATGGCGACACTTTCATTTACTAATATTGATTTAGCCCAAGTGTTAGCCTTGGCACAATATAACCAAGTAACCTTAACCGGCCGCGCCAATGCGACCCTGCCATTTTGGCTGGGACATAAGGAATGTTTGATTTGTAATGGCACATTGGAACAAGTGGGAAATGTATCCATCAAATTAACCGATGAAATGGTGAAAGGGCTGAAAAAAGGCGGTTGGACAGAAAATATTTTGGTGGATTTATTAAAAGAAATGGAACTGCAAAATTCCCATGCGGCGGTGACGCTCGATCCGAAAGGGCAAATGACATTGCGTGCTAGTATTAGCGGATTTAATCCAACCAAGCGAACCAATAATCCGATAACGTTAAATTATACGCACCAAGAAAATATGTTTGAATTGTGGAATATGATTGACTATGGCTCGCAATTTGAACAAAATCTGCAATATAAACTTTATAAGCAATTAGACAAAGACAAATGATAAAACACTTTAAATTTCAACCGCACTTTTTTATTTTGGCGGCAATGTTTACACTTATAGCTTGCACTCCGACCATTCAATTGGACACCCCAAAGGAAGGTATCACCATTAATATGAATGTGGTGGTGGACCACAATATTAAAGTGGAAATGGATGAGAAATCTCAAAAAGCTGTGAGCGAAGTTGATTCTTCGAAGAAATAATTGAATCAATTAAAAAGGCCATCTGTATGTTAGATTTCAGATGGCCTTTTTCTTTTAAAGTGCGGTTAGATTTCCAAATGTTTTTTGTAAATATTCTAGCCCAAATTTTATCAATCATTTTTCATTGATTTTGATTTACAAGCTTTTTGTTAATCAGAAGTGAATCACAAAATCTCTTATGAATCATTTTTCCATAAATTTGATTCACAAACTTGTTTGTTAATCATAAATAAGTGATAATGCAATTTATCAATCAAAAATTAGTTTTTTTGATTCGCAAAGGGATAATAGTATGTATAAGCTGCTTAACTTTGATGATGCTGTTCAGTATCACTATAATCAATTTCCTCCTAAATCATTAGATTACACCTTTTAACGATGAATACGTGCACCCCTTAGTGGGTGCATAATTTAACGATGCCGTGTTCATTTGCACACGATGATAACGATTGGGTGCATTAGTCACTGTTGCACTCATGAACACGGTCTCCTCTCGGTATTATCTCAGTAACAAACTGGGATTTGATTATTTCTCCATCACATAATTCGTTAAGGAAATTCCGTTTCTCATAACTTGTTGCTCCTTAACCAACCTATATCCTCTATGCAAGAAAAACGGCTTTGCTGTAATGGATGCGTGCGTTGTGATTTTAACAAAACCATTTTCTAACCTATTGCATAACTCACTTGCGATTCCTTGTCTTTGATAATCCTTGTGTACGAACAATCTATCAAGGTAGCCTGTGTTATCTATATCTCCAAAGCCTACAACAGTATTATCTTCTATGGCTACAAACGTATTATGTTCTAAAAAAGATTTGTTCCAAACACATAAATCAACATTTCCTGTTGCCCAAACATCTAACTGTTCCTGTGAATAGTCTTTGGCATTTACGGTATGAACAGTTTGATAAAATAACTCTGCCAGTTGCTCACAATCTGATGATATATATTTTCGAATAAACATTTCGATTTCCTCCACAAATTCAAATTTATTTATTCAATTACAAACTAACAGTTATTATTACTTTCCTTCTAATCCTTTAATGCCACTATCACCAAGTTTTTGCAGTGACATTAATTGTGTTCTAGCAAGTTTTCTAAGTTCCCTCATTCTTTCTTTTTGCTCCATACCTTTTCCAATAAGAATCGCATTATAGTTTTCCATATTGGCAAGTACAAGTAACTCATTCAGACTTGCATAATCTCTCATATTACCTCTTAGATCTGGATTCTCTTCACGCCACTGTTTCGCTCTTTTGTTAAATAAAGCAACATTAAGCATATCTACTTCACTTGCATACTTATAAGATATCCCACTAAAACCGACGTCATGCTGAGCGATCCGGCAATCAGATTATCGTTGAAAAACGTAATCTCGTCTTGTGATTCGCGTAACGCCATAATGTACAGCAACGGCAAGTAATGATCTGGCGTTGGCACAGAAAGCTCGGCTTTTTCGCCTAACTGTTCATAATGCACCAAGGTTTTATCATCTTGTGTCGCAATCGCCTGATTGACTGTTTCACGGAAAGCAAACGCCCAGTCATAACCCGCACCGATTTGATCGATATGTTCCCAACTTATCGCTCTCAGATTATGCACAATATTGCCGCTGCCGATAATCAGCACACCTTGTTCTCGTAAAGCAGATAATTTTTTCGCCAAATTGAAATGCCATTCTGCCGATTGCAAACGGTTAAGGCTCAGTTGCACCACAGGAATATCGGCATCGGGATAGAGATATTTCAACACTGCCCATGCACCATGATCAAAACCACGCGTTGGGTTCAGCTCGACATTTTCCGGCTGTAATAATGACCGCACTTGCTCCGCCAACTCAGGCGAACCAGGCGCGGGATATTGCACTTGGCTGAGTTCATCGGGGAAGCCGTAGAAATCGTAAATCATTTCAGGGTGTTCACCTGAGGTCACCTGCAAACGGCTGCTGTACCAATGTGCGGAAATCATCAAAATGGCTTTTGGTTTGGCAAACTGTTGCGTAATTAGGCTGAAATTCTGATTGAACGGGTTTTCCTTATCTAACGCATTCATCGGGCTACCATGCCCAACGAACAATACAGGCATTTTTTCATTATTTTCTCCTCAATATTTGATGGAGCAGATTGTACGGTTAAATCTTTGTGTGAAAAATACCACTTTATGAACAACATCTTTTACTAATCAGAAATAATGAATGATAAGGTTTAGAGAGATTGATGTGTTAAATAAGGTAAATATGACAAAGTGCGGTTAAATTTCACGAAAATTTTACTTAAAATTTACTTCATTTACAGTTTATTATCTTTATATTTAGGCGTATGATGACTATCAGTTTTACATAAACCCTAAATTTATTTAGGTAAATATATTATTTCTATTTAATAGGAGATTGAATGATGAAAAAATTATTCACAGCAGTACTTTCTGCGGCAGCGATTGCTGTACCTTTTTTTGCTTCTGCGAATACTGCGCCACAAACAGAACAAAGTGCAGTACAACTAGAAAAAGCAAAAGGCGTTTGGATTGATGTGCGTTCAGCGGAGGAATTTAACTCTGGACATTTACAAGATGCGGTAAATATTCCACATGATAAAATTGTTGAAGGCGTTAAAGCGCTTGGATCAGATAAAGATGCACCAATCAATCTTTATTGTCGTAGTGGTCGCCGTGCGGAAGCCGCACTCACTGAGTTGAAAAATGCAGGCTATACCAATGTAACCAACCATGGTGGTTATGAAGATTTGGTTAAAAAAGGTTTGAAATAAACAACATATTATTTAAAGCAAAAATCCCCTAGAGCAGTAGGGGATTTTTATTATAAAGTGATCTGCCCTCCAAAAGTTGGACAGGTTAGTTAACTTAAATATTGAGCTCGGTATTGCACTGGGCTCAATCCTTTGAAAGCAAGTTTAATGTGTTTTTGGTTGTAATACACTAAATATTCTTCAATTTCAGCCTGTAATTCAGCGATTGAATGATAAGTTCGTGAGTAAAAACACGCTGATTTTAGTATCGCAAAAAAACTTTCAATCGGCTGGTCTCTTTTGCGCCACGAATAAATTCCTTCGCCAGCATATTGGAAGAGCCGTGTTTGTTTCCGCTGCTCTTTAAAACCAGAGTCTTCATAAGCTCAGATACTCCTCATCGATGACCGGTTCACACCATTCGTTCGAGGCGTTCTCTCCCTCGATCTCAAAGGCAAGATGTGAAAACCAGCTGTCCTTCTGGGCTCCATGCCAATGCTTTACATTCGCCGGAATATGAATCACTGTACCGGGAAGGATCTCCTGCGCAGGCTTACCTTCTTCCTGATACCAGCCTTTTCCGCCGACACCGATCAACATCTGGCCGCCGCCTTTTGATGCATGATGGATATGCCAGTTGTTTCGGCAGCCCGGTTCGAAGGTCACGTTGAAGATCATCACCTGCTCTGTTGATACGGGAGCCAGATAGCTCTGTCCGACGAAATACTGAGCAAAGCCGTCGTTGGGGTCGCCAATAGGGAAGAAGATCTCCTTCTGGAATCTTTCCTTCTCCGTCAGCGGTTCCATTCCCTCATCATAAATACCGTTCGCTTTCGCAAGATTAAAAACCGCCCAGGCCTTCGGCCAGCCAGCGTAAAAAGCAACATGCGTCACGATGGCCGCAAACTACTGCTTCGTCACACCGTGTGCTTTCGCGTTCTGAATGTGGTAGACGAGAGAGGAATCCGTTATGCCCTGCGACATCAGTGCCACCATCGTGATTACGCAGCGGGTCTTCAGATCAATATCCTGATTGTTCCAGTTTTCACCGAATAGCACATCATCATTAAAATGGGCAAACTCCGGAGCGAACTCTCCCAGTGCCTTTCTTCCGGCTGTTTGTACGATTTTTTCTGACATGAATTTGTCCTCCATATTTCTGTTATGTCTGTTATGGTCAACTTTTTTGAGCGATTAAGCCCTTTTCTAGTTGTTAGAAAAGGGGCTTTCAACGAAATAAAAACAAGAAAGTAGTTTGAGCCGTTTAGATTTTATCCACTACTATTCTCGCTACTCTTATACGCCCGTTTTCCACGCGTAGATGCGTTTCAAATTATCCACCGTGTCGTGATTTATGATGGCGGCGAACGTACCGTCCAGTTTGGCAATTTCTGCTTTGTCTTCATCGCTGAGGGCAAAGTCAAAGACATTCAAGTTTTCCGCCATGCGTTCAGGTTTGGTGGATTTTGCCAACACGATGATGTCGCGATCAATCAGCCAGCGGGTAATCACCTGCGCCACGGATTTGCCGTATTTCACGCCAATTTTGCTTAACACAGGATTGTGGAAAATATCGTTTTGGCCTTCGGCAAACGGCCCCCACGCTTCCACGGCGATGCCTTCGGCCTGCAAAGCGGCAACGGCTTCGGTTTTTTGTTGGAACGGATTGATTTCAATCTGATTGGCTTGCGGCATCACTTTATTGAACAGCCCCAAATCCACCGCGCGTACGGGCGAAAAATTGCTCACGCCGATGGCGCGGATTTTGCCGGCTGCCTGATATTCTTCCAGCGCGCGCCATGTGCCGTGGCTGTCGCCGTAAGGCTGATGAATCAGCACCATATCGATATAATCCAAATTCAGACGGCTTAATGAACGATCCAGCGAGGCTTTAGCGGCTTCATAGCCGAAATTTTCCACCCAAATTTTGGTGGTAACGAACAATTCTTCGCGCGCCACACCGCTGTTTTTAATCCCCAAACCGACTTCGGTTTCATTTATATAAGCCTGCGCGGTGTCGATGTGACGGTAACCCGCCTTGATGGCGGCAATCACAGCTTGTTCCGTTTCTTCGGGCGGAATTTGAAATACGCCGAAACCGAGCACAGGAATTTTTACGCCATTGTTTAATGTGATATTTTGCATGATATTGTCTCCTGTTTGTTCTCATGAAAGTGTAGCCATTTTACCCCGCGTTTTTATTGAGATAAATTAGGCTTTGTTTTATGATGTCGTGAATTAAATTCACTAATCAGCTAAAACGGGGCGGGAAAATGCAGAACTTTAACGAACTGAATTATTTTTTGACACTCGCACAAACGCAGAGTTTTGTAAAAGCGGGACAGCTTTTGGGGATTTCTTCTTCGGCGTTGAGCCATAGCATGAAAAATTTAGAAACGCGGCTGAACCTGCGCTTGTTCAACCGCACGACACGCAATGTGTCACTAACCGAAGCTGGGCAGCAGCTTTTCGACCAACTTTCCCCGCTTTATCAAGCCATAAACCAAGAAGTCGATGCATTAAACGATTTTTTGAATACGCCATCGGGATTGATTCGTATCAATGCCTCTGCAGTGGCGGCGGAAGCGGTGTTGTACCCGAAATTAAAGCCGATTTTGAACCAATACCCGAAAATCCGTTTGGAGATCGTGGTGGACGACCGCTTGGCGGACATTGTGAAAGAAGGGTTTGATATGGGCGTGCGGCTGGGCAACGATGTGGCAAAAGAGATGATTGCCGTGCCGATTTCCGCACCGTTCAAAATGGCGTTGGTCGCCTCACCCGATTATTTGGTGCAATACGGTTCGCCGAAAAATATTGACGATTTGCAGAAGCACCGCCTTATCGGCACAAAGCTCTCCGCCGAACACGGCTCGGAGATGCAGTGGGAATTCAAATACAAAAAAGAGCTGATTACCTTCACGCCCAAATCGCAGTTTTCCACCAATAATCATCTGCGTCTGCAAGCCGTTTCAGACGGACTCGGCATCACTTGGCTGCCGCATATCATCGCCGCAGACGCGCTCCATTCCGGGCAACTGGTCGAGCTGTTGCCCGAGTACGCCATCACTTACGATCCGTTTTACCTCTATTACCCCAGCCGTCGCAGGCATTCGAATGCGTTTAAGTTGATTGTGGATGCGCTAAAAGTAAAAGCCGTCTGAAATTTCAGACGGCTTTTTTCATAACAAAGTACGGTCAGATTTTCGTTTACTAAATACAATAATCTTCCTTTAATAAATGACGATAGGCATAAAGATAAGATGCACCGACAAATGCTGCACCACCCGTGACATTGCCTAAAAAGACAGGAATCATATTGAAGAAGAATTGGCTCCAAGTCACATTAGCACCAGCAAAAATCCCGGCAGGAATAATAAACATATTAGCGACAAAGTGTTGTAATCCGATAAGCACAAAAATCATCACTGGGAACCACATGGCGAGAATACGACCAGAGGTTTGTTTGGCACCAAAATAGAACCAAATACCCATGCAGACCATCCAGTTACAGGCAATAGCAGAAATAAAGGCACGACCAAAATCCATTTGCACTTTAGCTTCGGCAATAGCAATGGTTTTAGCAGAGGCAGCACCTTCTGATAAACCGACATAATGCCCTAAGAAATAGGCCATAAACAGCGCACCGAGCAGGTTACCCAAACTCACGACAATCCAGTTACGAAATAATTTTTTAAGGCTTACTCTTTTGGTTAAACGGCCTAATGCCATCATCATCATATTTCCCGTGGCTAATTCACCACCACCGATTAGAATACAAATTAAACAAATCGGAAACACGGCCGCACCAAGTAATGTCGCCAGCCCTCCCCACTCAGGAGGAATACCACTCACGACTTTTAAATAGGCCATATAACCAAAACTCACATAGCCGCCACCTAAAAAACTTAAAATAGAGAGTGTTTTTAGGTGTCCTTGCGACTTAGCATAACTTTTATCAATAACATCTTGTAAGATTTCGTGGGGATAAAGATCGCGATGCTGCATAGTTGTACCTCTAGTGAAAATAAGACGGTAAAAATGTAGCAAAGCACATAGCAAAACCGAAAGAATTGTTAAATATATGTACTGATTTTTAGTTATAACGAAATTGAATAATAATCCGAACCTAAAATTAGGTGTCTAGGTTCTTTTTTTGAGGGCAAAGTGCGGTCGGTGGGAACAATATCGCCCAAGTTAGAAACGATATAAGGGAAACATCGTCTATTACATTTTTCTATAAATCAAAATCCGCGTAAATTCAGTCGGGTAGTCCAATCTGAATGTCATACCGGGTGAATGGTAGAGACGAAACTCAACGGTAACGTTAGGGTATTTATCGATAGAAAATTCATAGGAAGTGAAAAAATATGTGGTCTCATCAAAAGCCGTTTTCAGTGTTTCTGATTTTTCCTCACTTTTTTTAAGATTCAGATGAAAGTATTTTGTCAATTCATCTTTGTCAAATAGGATATTTATTGAACCTTCACTTTCATCCCAATAGAGATTAAGTTTTGTATTCTGTTTTAACTCTTTAGGTACAACCAAATGAACTTTTGATTTTTCCAAAGTGTAGATTGTATAACCGTTTTTCATGTTTGTATGAGTAAGAACCTTGATATTCCTACGTTTATATTGCAATGAATCAGGATCAATAGATTGTTTTTTCTCCATAATTTCAGATGCTATATCAATCATTTCTGCTAAATAAGCTTTTTCCAATTGGATTTCTGTTTGTGTCATGGAAAATATATTTTGCGAATAGAACAATAAAAAAATAACAGATAATTTCGAAAGGATTTGTTTAAAATTTTCCATATATTCTTACTCCTGAAGATGTTCAAAGGAAATAAAGCAAAGATACATCGTTTTCTTTTTCCTGATTCGAGTGATGTTGCCCATCTAAGAAATGTTCTCCTTGAGATCTATACTATTTTCCAGTATTCAAATAAAGATATATTAAATTCGGATGCGGTGCAATAAATTGAATATTTATTGCGTTTTAGCGCTTGAACGAGATAAGGCGCACGAATAATTGATGTCAAAATGAGAGATAAAAAAGAGACCTTTCAATGAAAGGTCTCTCTTCATAAAACAATGTTATATGAATAATTTGTAAAAAATCTCCAAAATTATGCAGGATTTGGGTGTTTGCAAATTAAAATAACTTATTTTGCCTTCAATTTTTAACCAGTCAAATTTACCATTTTTGCGCCGTAAAGCCCCGTTCTTCAGGTTGGGGATATAGCTTTTTTGACTTTTTCTCTTGCCCACTCTTCGTATTGGGAAGTTTGATTTTTAACTGGTTTTAAATTCATTTTGCTATGATATTCTGTTTAAGGTTTTTATTATTATACCTAATGAATGTTTAAATTGGGGTGTTCACGCAAAAACACATTGACTGCTTTAAATCCGTATGTGGTACTGTGGTGATGGTTATTTTATTTTCTGATATTTCAAAAGCTTGCGGCTCTCTTGTCCAGACAAGTGATTTGGGATGGAATGTGTGCATTATTACTCCTGAGTAATGAGACTGTATTATAGTAAAGATTTCATACATATTGAAAAACAAGCGGTAGGATTTTGAGAAAAATTTGCAAATTATTTTTTCAAATCCCTTGAGCTTAACCCTAGGTTAAGCTTTAACATGATGTCCATTCAATCTCAATAAAAAATAAGGACATCTTATGAAATTACATAAATTCACCCGCTCATTGTTGCTTTTAAGTTTAGGCATAACCGCTTTTGCTCAAGCACAAACACTTTCTATGGAAGTGTGGAAAAGCCCGACTTGTGGCTGTTGTAATGAATGGATCAGCTATATGCAGAAAAACGGTTTTGAGGTTAAAGTCAACGAAACAGGCAATTATGATGCTCATAAGCGCTTTAACATTAAATATGAACATGCTTCTTGCCACACAGCCGTGATTGATGGCTATGTGATTGAAGGACATGTACCTGCTGAGGATATCAAACGTTTACTCGCAGAAAAACCCGATGCAATAGGCTTGTCTGCACCGGGAATGCCAATTGGTTCACCAGGTATGGACGGTGAAGCATACGGCGGACGCAAAGATCCTTATGATGTTGTTTTGATTAAGAAAAACGGTGAAAGTGAAGTGTTTAAATCCTATAACCAATAGGGGGGGAAAGAATGAAACGTCGAGATTTTTTACGTTATGGAATTGGAATTAGCTTAGCCAGTAGCTCGCTTTATAGCCTTGCGAATATGATGAACCACGCACAACATGGCAATATGGCGATGATGCATTCAGTACCTACTGGCCTAATGCCAACTGAGGCAATGCCTTCAGGTTTATCGCTTAATGGGATATTACCAAAACTTGCTAATCAATCGACTCAAGCTGGACTGTTCAAAGCCACTTTAAAAGCAGAGCCAATTAAAATTCGCCTCGCAGACAATAAAGAAACGGAATTTTGGGCTTATAACGGACAACTACCAGGGCCACAAATTGAAGTATTTGAAGGCGATGCCGTAGAAATTGAATTTATCAATCACCTACCACAACCCTCAACAGTACATTGGCACGGCTTAGATGTACCAAATGAAGCGGATGGTAACCCGATGGATATGGTTGAACCGCAAGGGAAAAAAGTCTATCGCTTTACGCTACCTCAAGGCAGTGCTGGGACATATTGGTACCACCCTCATCCACATGACCATGTTTCCGAACAAGTCTATAAAGGCTTAGCAGGCACTTTCGTTGTTAAAGCGAAAAATGATCCGCTTGCACACCTTCCTGAACAACATTGGGTGATTTCCGATCTGCGTTTAAATGCCGATGGCACCATTCCAGCAAACACGATGTTAGATTGGATGAACGGTCGTGAGGGTGAATTTGTGTTAATCAACGGTCAATATCAGCCCCAGATTCAAGTGAAAACGAATGAAAGAATCCGTCTTTGGAATGCCACTAGCGCTCGTTATTTTCGTTTAAACATTCCAGGGGTGAAATGGATTGTGGTGGGTACCGAAGGTGGTTTACTTGAAAAACCTCGCTCGCCTGTTGATGAACTGCTACTTACACCAGCCGAACGCGTTGAAGTGATTATGGTGGGTGAAACGCAAGGAACAGTCAATTTACAAAGCGGTTATTATGATCGCCGTAAGATGATGGTGCAAGAACAGCCTAAAGATCTCACTTTAGCCACAATTCAGGTGAAATCAGAACCTGTTCAGTTACCTGAAAGCTTAAGGTCCTTCCCTAACTGGGATGAGCCAAAGCAGGTTCGCCAAATTCGCTTTAGTGAAAAAATGATGAACCATACGAATATGCCAATGATGAATCACGGTACACATCACGCTACTACAACACCAACGGACAACCCTATTCCACCAATGATGAATGGTATGTTCTTAATCAACGGTCAAACCTTTGATATGAACCGTATTGATTTTGTTGCCAAATTGAATGAAGTGGAACAGTGGGAAATTTTCAATGAAAGCCATATGGATCATCCGTTCCATTTGCACGGCACTCAATTTGAAGTGATTCAACATACATTAAACGGCAAAACCTTCAAGCCAGAAGGCAGGGCGTTAAAAGATGTAGTCAATTTGCGCCCTTATGAAAAAGTGATTATTCGCTTTAAGCAAGGACACACTGGGTTGAAAATGTACCATTGCCATATTTTGGAACATGAAAATCTCGGTATGATGGGGATGTTTAAAGTGGAATAGTGGTATCTAACCATAAAAAACAGAGGGATTTTCGTGAAAATTTGTAAATCGCGAAAATCCCACTGCGTATTGATAATCTTGTACCAATACAATTCAGAATGGAATGTTATCATCAAATGCGTCCATTGGTGGCTCAGCTTGTGGCGCTGGCGCAGATTGTGCTGGACGAGATTGATAGCTTGGTTGTGGTGCTGATTGTGCAGGTGTATAACCGCCCATCTCTTGATTACGACCACCTAACATTTGTAAGTTATCACCCTGGATTTCAGTGGTGTAACGATCTTGGCCGTTGTTATCTTGCCATTTACGGGTTTTTAAACGACCTTCAACATAAACTTGTGAACCTTTGCGTAAGTATTGACCCGCAATTTCCGCTAAACGACGATATAACACGATGCGGTGCCATTCGGTCACTTCACGACGTTCACCTGTGTTTTTATCTGTCCAGCTTTCACTTGTTGCCACGCTGATATTTGCTACCGCTTCGCCATTTGGCATCGTGCGGATTTCAGGATCATTACCTAAATTACCCACGATGATTACTTTATTAATACCTGCCATAGAATCCTCTATATTTTAGAAATAAGATGAAAAATTTTGGCTATTTTGCCTTAAAAGAAACAAAAGATCCATAAAAATTAACTGGATATTTGCACAGATATTGAAATATGCGATAATGGTCACAATTTTTGAATTTATTTTCTTAAGGCAATCGCTTTTTCTATGGATACTATCGACATTCGTGGGGCTAGAACCCACAACCTCAAAAACATCAATTTAACCATTCCGCGCGATAAATTAATTGTGATTACAGGCTTGTCTGGTTCGGGCAAATCTTCTTTAGCATTTGATACGCTTTATGCAGAAGGGCAGCGCCGTTATGTGGAATCGCTTTCTGCTTATGCGCGTCAATTCCTTTCTTTGATGGAAAAGCCGGATGTGGATTCGATTGAGGGCTTGTCGCCAGCGATTTCTATTGAGCAAAAATCCACTTCTCATAACCCGCGTTCAACCGTGGGCACGATCACCGAAATTTACGATTATCTGCGTTTGCTGTTTGCTCGCGTAGGGGAGCCGCGTTGTCCTGATCATGATGTGCCATTAACGGCACAAACCATCAGTCAAATGGTGGATAAAGTTTTAAGTCTGCCTGAAGAAAGCAAAATGATGTTGCTTGCGCCTGTGGTGAAAAACCGTAAAGGTGAGCACGTTAAGCTGTTAGATAGCTTGGCGGCACAAGGTTATATTCGTGCAAGAATTGATGGTGAGATTTGTGATTTATCCGATCCTCCAGAACTTGCTTTACAGAAAAAGCATACCATTGAAGTGGTGGTAGATCGCTTTAAAGTGCGGTCAGATTTAGCCACACGTTTAGCAGAATCCTTTGAAACGGCTTTGGAGCTTTCTGGTGGTACAGCAGTTGTGGCAGATATGGATAATCCTAACGCTGAAGAATTGGTTTTCTCGGCGAATTTTGCTTGTCCACATTGTGGCTATTCCGTACCGGAATTAGAGCCTCGCTTGTTCTCATTTAATAACCCAGCAGGGGCGTGTCCGACTTGTGATGGCTTAGGTGTTCAGCAGTTCTTCGATGAAAGCCGTGTGGTGCAAAATGAAAGCATTTCCCTCGCAGGTGGTGCGGTGAAAGGTTGGGATCGTCGCAATTTCTATTACTATCAAATGCTTACCTCGTTAGCGAAACATTATAAATTTGATATTGAAACGCCATACGAAGATTTGCCTCAAAAAATTAAAGATATTGTGATGCAGGGTTCAGGCAAGGAAGAAATTGAATTCCAATATATGAACGACCGTGGCGATGTGGTGATCCGTAAGCATCCTTTTGAAGGGATTCTGAATAACATGGCACGCCGTTATAAAGAAACGGAATCCATGTCTGTGCGCGAAGAATTGGCGAAAAATATCAGTAACCGCCCTTGTGCAGATTGTGGAGGTTCACGTCTTCGCCCTGAAGCTCGAAACGTGTATATCGGCAGCATTAACTTGCCGCAAATTTCAGAGAAAAGCATTGGTGAAAGCCTTGAGTTTTTCCAAGGGCTTACCTTAACCGGTCAAAAAGCACAAATTGCGGAAAAAATCCTGAAAGAGATCAGAGAGCGGTTAGAATTCTTAGTGAATGTGGGTTTGAATTATCTTTCCCTCTCTCGCTCAGCTGAGACCCTTTCGGGCGGTGAAGCACAACGTATTCGTCTTGCGAGTCAGATTGGTGCGGGCTTAGTAGGCGTCATGTATGTGTTGGATGAACCTTCTATCGGTTTGCACCAACGCGATAATGAGCGTCTGTTAAATACGTTGATTCATTTGCGTAATTTGGGCAATACCGTGATCGTGGTGGAACACGATGAGGATGCCATTCGAGAAGCCGATCATATTATTGATATTGGCCCAGGAGCAGGTGTACACGGTGGCCAAGTGATTGCTCAGGGGACAGCCAAAGAGATTATGGCGAACCCAAATTCGATTACGGGTAAGTTCTTATCGGGTGAAGAAAAAATCGAAATTCCAAAAAAACGAACCGCACTTGATAAAAGCAAACTTTTAAAATTAAAAGGTGCGACAGGGAACAACCTGAAAGGCGTGAATTTAGAAATTCCAGTGGGATTATTTACTTGTATCACAGGGGTGTCAGGTTCAGGCAAATCAACGCTAATTAATGATACGTTATTCCCATTGGCACAAAATGCTTTAAATCGTGCGGAAAAAACGGATTTTGCGCCTTATAAATCCATTGAAGGCTTGGAATATTTCGACAAAGTGATCGATATTAATCAAAGTCCAATAGGTCGTACACCGCGTTCTAACCCAGCGACTTACACGGGGTTATTTACCCCAATTCGTGAATTATTTGCGGGCGTGCCAGAAGCGCGTGCGCGTGGTTATAACCCTGGTCGTTTTAGTTTTAATGTGCGTGGTGGACGTTGTGAGGCTTGCCAAGGTGATGGCGTGCTTAAAGTGGAAATGCACTTCTTACCGGATGTGTATGTGCCTTGTGATCAATGTAAAGGTAAACGTTATAACCGTGAAACCTTGGAAATCCGCTATAAAGGCAAAACTATTCACCAAGTATTAGATATGACGGTAGAAGAAGCCCGCGAGTTTTTTGATGCGATCCCAATGATTGCACGTAAATTGCAAACCCTAATGGATGTAGGCTTGTCTTATATTCGTTTAGGTCAGTCTTCTACCACGCTTTCAGGTGGTGAGGCACAACGTGTTAAGTTAGCGACAGAGCTTTCAAAACGCGATACCGGTAAAACCCTTTATATTTTGGATGAACCGACAACCGGCTTGCATTTTGCCGATATTAAACAACTCCTCGACGTGTTACATCGCTTGCGCGATCAAGGTAATACTATCGTGGTGATTGAACACAACTTAGATGTGATTAAAACCGCAGACTGGATTGTGGATCTTGGTCCAGAAGGGGGCAGTGGCGGTGGGCAAATCATTGCGACAGGCACACCGGAAGACGTGGCCAAAGTCAAAGGTTCACATACTGCGAGATTCTTAAAAGACATCTTAACAAAAGGCTAGAAAAATTAACCGCACTTTTGAACATCATCAAAGTGCGGTTATTTTTTGGATGTTTTTAACGCTTGCTACTGAACGGTGGTTTGGCAAACCAAATTACGACAACCAAGGACATAAATGTTATCGCAGAAATTAAGAAGATTTCATTGGCACCCATAATAAAGCCTTGAGCGGTGATTTGTCTAGCAAGATATGATGCCGTTTGTTCTTCGCTTAAACCAAAACTTCCCATCGTTTGGAAGAATTGTTGGGAAATTGGGTTGTATGGATTAATGACTTCCGTAAGTTGCGTGTGATGCACGGCTTCGCGGTTATACCACATAAATGTCGTGAGAGATGTACCTATTGAGCCGGCAAGGGTTCGGAGGAAATTAAATAAGCTCGACGCTGAAGCCATTTTTTCGGGTGGTAAACCTGAAAGGGTAATGGTTGTCAGCGGCATAAAGAAACAAGCAACTGCTAAGCCTTGCACAAATTGCGGTAATGCCACATCCATAAAGGTCATTTCAGGTTCAAAGGTCACAGCTCGCCAATAAAAGGTCAGCGCATAAACCATAAAGCTGATGGTGATTAAAATCCGCATATCAATTTTATTGCCAAATTTCCCGATAATCGGTGCAAGTAGAATCGGCAATAATCCCACTGGTGCAGCCGCAAGCCCCGCCCAGGTGGCGGTATAGTTATAAACCTGTTGGAGCAGAAGCGGGATGAGCACGACCGTTCCTGAATACACCAAGAAAGCAAGACTAGTCGAAACACAACCGACGGTGAAATTTCGGGATTTGAATAAGGAGACATCCACAACTGGATTGTCGTCAGTCAGTTCCCAAATGATTAAGGCGATTAAACCTACTGCAGCGATAATGGTGAGTACCACAATTTCAGTGGAGTTGAACCAATCTAGCTCACGACCTTGATCCAGCATCAATTGCAACGCACCTACACCGAGTGCTAACAAAATAAGCCCAATAGTATTAACTGGTTGATGAGAAATTCTACTTTCTCGGCCTTCTAAAAGTTTCCAACTGATTAAGACAACGGCAAGCCCAATCGGGACGTTGATAAAGAAAATCCAACCCCAATGAATATTATCGCTGATCCAACCGCCTAAAATAGGCCCACAAATCGGGGCGACGACGATCGTCATTGACCAAAATGCCAATGCCATTCCGCGTTTTTCAGGCGGGTAGTTATTTAATAATAAACTTTGAGAAAGGGGGATGATGGGGCCGGCTACCGCACCTTGAAGGACCCGAAAAACGATCAGCATTTCCAAGCTATTCGCAATACCACAAAGCCAAGAGGCTAGCACGAATAATAGCGTTGCGATTAAAAATAACCGCACTTCACCAAAACGTTTTGCCAGCCAGCCTGTAATCGGAATTGAAATCGCATTGGCCACACCAAACGAGGTAATCACCCATGTACCTTGGCTAGACGAGGCACCCAAATCACCTGCGATGGTAGGAATGGCGACATTGGCGATGGTTGAATCCAGCACAAGCATAAAAGTAGCAAGGGAGAGTGCCAATGTCAGGATTGCCAACGCTCCGCCTTGTAGTGGCTTAAAATGAGATTGTGGCATACCAGAACCTAATAGCTATTATTGCGAATAATAGATTCGATCAAATTATTGACCGCACTTTCATCATATTGCAGCACATTCGTAGAATAAAGCGTTGTCGCTGGCGCTTGGTCACGCAAGGTTTCACCTTGGCTATCACTCACATTTACTTTCACTGTGGCAGAAAGACCGATGCGTAATGGGTTTTCAGCCAGTTGTTGCGGATCTAATTGAATACGCACAGGCACACGTTGCACCACTTTGATCCAGTTACCCGTCGCATTTTGAGTGGGTAATAATGAGAATGCATTGCCTGTACCCATTTCGATTCCCACCACTTTTCCATCAAAAGTTTTATCTTTTCCGTAGAGATCGAAGTGAATTTTAACCGGTTGACCAATTCGCATATGAGTTAATTGTGTTTCTTTGAAGTTAGCATCTAACCACATTTGATCGGTAGTCACCACTGCCATTAATGCCCCGCCAACAGAAACCGCTTGCCCGACTTGTGCATTGCGACGAGCCACATAGCCTTTAATTGGACTGCGGATTTTTGTGCGTTCTAAATTCAACCAAGCTTGCTTCAAATTACTGACTGCACTTTGAATTTGCGGTTGTTCACTTAAAGATCCATCTAACAATAAGGCTTGATTTGCGCCAAGCTGATTTTGTGAAATAGTTAAGTTCGCTTTTGCCAGTTCAACAGCTTCTTTCGCATGTTGGAACGATTCTTTATCGATCGCCCCATCTTTGACTAATTGCACACGACGGTTTAAGTTTCCTTGTGCTTGAGCAAGGGTAATTTCATTCGCACGAACGGCCGATTTTAATTGTTTTACGGTGTAATTTAGTTGCGAAACTTGGCGAACCGCATTGGCTAAATTGCTTTTGGCTTGCTCAAAACTCAATTTGGCATTGGTATCATCCAGTTCTAATAACACGTCACCAGCTTGTACGGGATCCATATTATCGACATTAATTTTCGAAATATTCCCCGCTACTTGTGCTGATACCATCACCTGATTACCGCTGACATAGGCATCTTCCGTTTCTTCAAAGCCTTTAATAAAGAAAAACCAATAAGCGGCAGAACCGATCGAAATCAAAAGAAGCAAAAGAATAAAAATAGAAAGCCCTTTTTTACGTTGTTGAGATTTATTATTTGAAGAGTTTTGTGTATCTGTTTGTTGATCGGACATAATGCAAGCCTTATCGGAAAAATGCTGAAGTAAAAAGGCTTCAGTCTATAAAATATGAATGTTTGTTCATTATGAACGTGAATTAGAATTATTTCAAGAATGACCTTACTTTAGCACACAAAGTGCGGTCAAATTTAATGATGTTTTTTCATTAAGCCATTTATTCCAAGCAAAATCAAACTTATCCAAATAGGTACATAAGTGACGTAATCAGATGGGAAAACTGGCGTATTAAGCCAGAATATTGCAATTAAAAAGAGCAAGGTCGGTTCCAGATAACTGAGTACAGAAAATATACTGATGGGAATTTGTTGGCTCGATTTTAAATTGGCAGATAAACCAATTGCACTGACTAAACCTAATGCTGGTAATAAATACCAATATCGACTTTCATTCATCACAAAAGAAAATTGCTGTTCTTGTATGATCAAATAAATAAGGCAGGGAACGGCAATAATACATGTATCTAGCGTGATGCCTTGTAAGGGAGGTATTCTCATTGCTTTACGACTTAAATAATAATAGGGATAGATTAAACATACCCAAAGACTACTCCATGAAAAGGTTTGATTGTGCCACAACTCATGTATCACACCCAACGCCGCAATACATAATGCAATAATTTGAATAACCGAAAGTGTTTCTTTTAGCCAGAATCGACCAAGTAATGCCATGACTAATGGGTATAGAAAATATCCTATTGCGATATTCACTCCCTCACCATTAACGGGTGCCCACATAAATAACCAAAATTGGCTACCCGCATCGAGTGTACCAAGCAAAAACAGCATCCAGCGTTTTTTGTCTTTGCCTAAGATTTCATTGACTAACTTTGATAATGAACGACAACCCAATGTAGGAAAAATAATTAAAAATAGCCCAAATACCATCATCACCATTCGCCAAGCAAATACATCGGTACCATTAAGGGGTTGTAGCCATAAACTGAACAAATACAGTAAGCCAAATAAAAATTGTGAGATGATTCCTAGAAAGATACCTTGAGCCATTTTTATCATTTCCTTACATTGAATAACATAATTATAAAAGTCTGGCGTGGTAAATTTTCTCAATATAGAATAATTTACGATTATTTTTCTCAAGTTTTAGTGTTATTTGGTATTTATTTTCAAGGATAAAAAATGGAACTAGATAAATTAGATCGAGATATTTTGAATATTCTTCAACAAGACGTAACCTTACCATTAAAAGAACTCGCTGAAGAGGTTCATAGCTCGGTGGCAACTTGCCAGCGTCGAATTCAATTACTGACAGAGAAAGGTGTAATTACTAAACAAGTTGCGATCGTATCGCCAAAGGCAGTAGGTAGAGATATTAGTGTTTTTGTGATGGTGGAAATGGATAACCAGCATTCCTGCTTCCAAGAATTATTTGAACGAAAAATGCGCCAAGAAACCGATGTGGTGAGCTGTTATGAGATTTCTGGTGATTATGATTTTATGCTGCTTATTCATGCTGAAAACATGGAAAGTTATCATTCATTTACCCGCCGTGTCCTAACTGGTGAATATCATGTTCGAACTTATAAAAGCTTATTTGTGATGAACTTTACCAAAGCAGAGAGTGGGATCTTATTGTAAGTGTACGAATTCAAGAAAATCCTTTGCTAAACTTAGCAAAGGATTTTTGAGAAGCGCGATTATCTTGGTAATGCTGTTGTTTTTTTCAATGTGATATATCCCAAAATCGCAGAAACAGTAGAACCTAATAAGATGCCTAAGCGAGAAAGGGAATTGATGCTTTCTCCCGCATCCGCATTAAATGCAAGACTTGCTAAGAACATAGACATAGTAAAACCAATACCGCATAAAATGGCTACAGCAAAAATTTGTTTGAAGTTGATGCCTTGTGGAAGTTTTGCAATGCCCAGTTTAACGGAAAGGTAACTGAAACCAAATACGCCGAGAGGCTTTCCTAGAAGTAATCCAAGAGAAATTGCAAGCAATAATGGTGATGTCAGCATGCTGAAATCAATGCCATCAAAGCTTACGCCCGCATTGGCAAAAGCAAATAATGGTAAGATAACAAAGGATGACCAAGGGGCAAGAAGGTGCTCAAAGTCATGTAACGGTGTTTCGCCATTTTTACCTTTTAATGGAATACAAAATCCGATAATAACACCCGCAAGAGTCGCGTGTACGCCTGATTTTAATACCGAAGCCCACAAGATTGTTCCCACTACCATATAGGCACAAAGTGCGGTCACTTTAAAGCGATTTAATGCGATAAGTACAACAATAGCAATTGCAGCAAAGATCAGTGCCTGTACACTCAATCCGTGTGAGAAAAATAGTGCAATGACGACAATCGCACCTAAGTCATCAATAATGGCTAAAGCAAGTAAAAAGATTTTTAATGGGAGCGGTACTTGTTTACTTAATAGTGCCATGATACCAAGTGCAAAGGCAATGTCTGTTGCCATTGGAATTGCCCAACCATCGGCTAAAGTGGGATCTTGTTGAGTAATCAAAACATAAACTAATGCTGGAATAACCATGCCTCCCACCGCTGCAATAGCTGGGAAAATGGCTTGTTGATAGCTTGAAAGAGACCCCTCAAATAACTCTTTTTTGACTTCCATTCCGACTAAAACAAAGAATACAGCCATAAAACCATCATTAATCCAGTGGATTAAAGTTTTATCAATTGAAAAAGATCCGACTTTAATGCTAACAGGTAAATTTAAAAAGTCATTATAGGTTTGATTGAGTGGTGAGTTGGCCAAAAGCATTGCGACCACCGCTGATAAAAGTAATAAAATTCCGCCAGCTGATTCCAATTTGAAAAAACGCTGAATTTGTTGAGTCAAACTCAGTTTATGCATTCATTCTCTCCTAAAAAATAATAAAAAACTAATAAAGTCTAGATACTATCATAAATTGACTGATTTTTGGGAAATGCTATCTGTAAATATTCGTTTAATATAGCACTTTATTTGGCTAAAACGATGATTTTTTTTGCATATTTTTGCTTCCACATTTGGAGTTAATCGTCATTTAGAGTAAAATTCGGCAATTTATTTTGTTTGTCGAGACTACTTATGTTTTCAAAAAAAGACATCATCGTGTTAGGTATGATGATTTTTGCTTTATTTTTAGGTGCAGGAAATATCATTTTTCCTCCGATGGAAGGTTACACCGCTGGTAACCAATGGGCAACAGCCTCCATGGGATTTGTAATAACTGGTGTGTTAATGCCATTTATCACCTTAGTTGTGGTATCGGTATTAGGACGTGGTGAAGAGCTAACAAAGGATTTACCCAAGTGGGCAGGTGTAGCTTTTTTAACCATTCTTTATTTAGTCATCGGTTCAACTTTTGCCATGCCTCGAATTACCAATGTGGCTTATGAAATGGCATGGTTACCATTGGGGCTCGTTGAAGATAGTGCGACGACACGTCTTATCTTCTCTGTGATCTTTAATATTATCGCGATGGGATTCATGATTCGTCCAAGCACAATTATTTCAACGGTGGGTGAAGTGATGACGCCAGCATTGTTGGTATTATTACTTGTTGTTGGGGTTACTGTTTTTGTTTCACCGCTTTCTGATATTGTTGCACCCTCCCAGGCGTATGCTGAGAATTCAGCATTAACCACAGGGTTAATTAGTGGTTATCAAACGATGGATGTACTGGCAGCGATTGCTTTTGGTGGCATTGTTGCACGGGGGTTATCTGCAAAAAATGTAACGAATCCGCAAAAGATTGTTCAATATACCATTTCAGCGGGTTTCGTATCTGTTATTTTATTAGGTTGCTTGTATTTTGCCTTATTTTACTTAGGAGCGACTTCTGATGCCGTGGCACAAGGCGCAACAAATGGCGGACAAATCTTCTCTCGTTATGTGAACAGTTTATTCGGCACGGCGGGAACCTGGATCATGGCGGGTATTATTACTTTAGCAAGTCTAACCACATTAGTGGGCGTAACCAGTGCGTGTGGTGATTACTTCTCCAAGTTTTCGACGCGTTTTTCTTATCCATTTTGGATTATTTTCTTCACAACGATGACAATAATTATTTCACAATATGGCTTAACAAAATTACTCCGAGTGACGATTCCTGCCTTATTGTTGATTTACCCAATGGCGATCATGTTAATGATTTTACAGCTTGTGCGTAATAAATTGCCTTCTATTAGATTGAGCTATTACACCACTATTTTTGTGACGGTTTGTTTTAGTTTAATTGATAGCTTGAAAAACTTGGATATGTTGCCAGAAGGGTTACATCAAATCATGACTAATTTCCCGCTCTATTCACAAGGGCTCGCATGGCTTGTACCTGCATTATGTACTTTAGTGCTTTCCATTATATTTGGGAAAACGAGTTCAAAATAACAAAAATGCCGACAATGATTTGTCGGCATTTTTTATATTAAAGTGCGGTCATTTTTTCACGCGTTTTTAGGCGGCAAGACGTTGTCTCACAATTTCAAATAAACATACGCCAGTCGCAACGGAAACATTCAGAGATGAAACAGAACCCGCCATTGGAATACTAATGAGTTGATCACAATGTTCACGCGTGAGACGACGCATCCCTTCACCTTCGGCTCCCATCACCAAGGCTAGAGAATCCGTGAGTTTACTTTGGTAAATGGTTTCTGTTGCTTCGCCGGCCGTCCCTACTACCCAAATATTATGGTTTTGTTGTAGATCTCGCAAAGTACGCGCTAAGTTAGTGACGCGAATTAATGGCACAGTCTCTGCTGCACCGCAAGCGACTTTACGAGCAATAGAAGTGAGTTGAGCCGATTTATCTTTTGGCACGATGACTGCACTCACACCAGCTGCATCCGCAGTACGTAAACAGGCCCCTAGGTTATGGGGATCCGTCACGCCATCAAGCACCAATAAAAGTGGATTTTGTTTACGAGTAAGAAGTTCATCCAGATCATGTTCATTCAGCTCTTTCGCTTCTTGCACACGCGCAATCACACCTTGATGTACCTCACCATTGGATTTTTTATCTAATGTTTGACGATTTACAAATTGCACCGCAATGCCTAAAGCATATAGCTCATTGAGTAAGGGGTGTAGGCGTTTATCTTCACGGCCTTTCAGCACAAATACTTCAATTAAACGCTCAGGGCTATTTGCTAAAATGCTGTTTACAGCATGGATACCATAGATATTTTCTGACATAGGGTTCTCTTATTTATTATTTCTTCCGTTTTCTCGTCGGCTTCTTAGAAACGTCTTTATTTTTAACCGCTCTTTTACGTTTTTTTGACGCTTTAGGTGGCAGTTCCTTAAAGACTTTTTTTGCTTTTTGTTTCGCCGTTTTGCCCACACGACGTGGTTTTCTGGCACTTTCGACTAAACTGAAATCTACCATTTTTTGTTCTAAATGAACGGCAACTACACGAATTTTTACTTTATCGCCAAGACGGTAGATCATACCACTATTTTCACCGATTAAACGTTGTTTTGCCGTATCAAATTGATAGTAGTCGTTATCTAAAGTGGAAATATGGACTAAGCCGTCAATGAATAAATCATCTAAACGAACGAATAAGCCAAAGCCCGTTACAGATGAGATCACACCACTAAATTCTGCCCCTACGTGATCTTGCATATATTCACATTTCAGCCAATCAGCTACTTCGCGAGTGGCATCATCGGCACGGCGTTCTGTCATCGAGCAGTGATCACCTAATAAATCCATTTCATCAAAAGAATAATGATAGCCTCCAGTATCTGTGGTTTTACGTTTAGCACCTTTTTCTTTTGCTAATAAATATTTAATCCCACGATGAAGGGTTAAATCCGGATAACGACGAATCGGGGAAGTGAAGTGTGCATATTCTTCTAACGCTAAACCAAAGTGGCCGATATTATCCGCATGATAAACCGCTTGGCTTAATGAGCGAAGTAGCATGGTTTGGATAAGCTCGTGATCTGGGCGATCTTTCACTTGCTCTAATAATTTCGCATAATCTTTTGTGGTTGGTTTCATGCCACCTTCAAGGCTTAAACCACATTCACTTAAGAATGCACGGAAAGACGTCAGTTTTTCTTCACTCGGTGTGGCATGAATACGATAGAGTGCAGGCTCTTTATGTTTTTCCATAAAGTTTGCTGCTGCAATATTCGCAAGAATCATGCATTCTTCAATGATTTTGTGAGCATCATTTCGCACAACAGGTTCAATGCGATCAATTCGTCCCATGGCATTGAAAATAAATTTGGTTTCAATGGTTTCAAAATCGATGGCACCACGTTGTTTGCGTGCATTGAGTAATGCTTGATAGAGATGATGCAGTTCTTCTAAATGTGGTACTAGCCCTTGATAACGGGTGCGGAGTTCATCATCACCGTCTAAAATCGCCGCGACTTTCGTATAGGTTAAACGTGCATGAGAGTTCATTACCGCTTCATAAAAACGATAGTCCGTGAGTTTACCTTTAGCAGAAATGTGCATTTCACACACCATACACAAGCGATCAACTTGTGGATTCAGTGAACACAATCCGTTTGATAAAATCTCTGGCAGCATTGGCACAACACGATTTGGGAAGTAAACAGAGTTACCTCGGTTATAAGCTTCAGTATCTAATGCAGAACGTAAACGCACATAATAGCTGACATCGGCAATTGCTACCCAAAGCTTCCAACCTTTACCGCTTTTTTCGCAATATACGGCATCATCAAAATCACGTGCATCTTCGCCATCAATGGTCACCAGTGGCAGATTGCGTAAATCCACACGACCTTTTTTGGCTTCTTCAGGCACTTCTTCCGTGAATTTTTTAACGTATTTTTCGACCGCACTTGGGAATTGGTGAGGAATGTCATGATTACGAAGGGCGATCTCCACTTCCATTCCTTTTGCCATATTGTCACCCAGAATTTCGGTGATGATGCCAACAGGTTGAGTAAAGGAGGCAGAACGTTCCTGCAATTCAACCACAACAACTTGCCCCATTCGTGCACCATTGCGGTGTTCATTAGGGACTAAGATATCTCGTCCGATACGACTGTCATCAGGCACCACATAGCTAAAGCCATTTTCTAAGAAGAAACGGCCGACAATTTGTTTTTTACGACTTTCAAGTACGCGAACAATACGGACTTCGCGACGACCACGGCGATCTAAGCCTGCAGGTTGCGCTAACACAAAATCACCGTGCATTACACGTTGCATTTGGTGATTAGGAATAAAGAGATCCTCTTTTTTGCCTTCGACTTGTAAAAAACCATAGCCTTCACGATGGCCGATGACCATGCCTTTGAATAAATCTAATTTTTCAGGCAAGGCATAGCGTTTACGTTTAGTAAAAACTAACTGTCCATCATTCTCCATGGCACGCAAGCGACGACGCATGGCTTCTTGTTGTTCGTCACTTTTAATTGAAAGTGCGGTCAAAATTTCTTCCCGACTCATCGGGGTATTATTTTCACGAATAATTTGCAGAATGTAGTCTCTGCTTGGGATCGGATTACCATATTTGGCTAATTCTTTTTGATAATTCGGATCCGCTTTTTTAAAAGATTTTTTGGTCATTTATTATAGTTTATTTTATGATTAATTTTTTAAGTTGTGGGGGTAGTTTACAGGTTAAAGGGGGGAATGCAAGCTCGTTATAGGGCGTTTGTGGCAGGACGGTTTACGGCAAACAAAAACCGCACTAAAGTGCGGTTTATTTTTAAGCTGTTTTAATGCTTTAATTACGCTAATTTTTTGATTTGAGCAGCTAATTTAGCTTTGTGGTTTGCTGCTTTGTTAGCGTGGATTAAGCCTTTAGAAGCCATACGGTCAACAACTTTTTGCATTTCAACGAATGCTGCTTCAGCTGCTGCTTTTTCACCTGCTGCTACTTGAGCATATACTTTTTTGATGTAAGTACGCATCATAGAGCGTTGGCTTGCGTTGTGTTGGCGGCGTTTTTCAGATTGAACCGCGCGTTTTTTTGCTGACTTGATATTAGCCAAGGTCAAACTCCTAAAATTTCTGTTGATTGATAGACAAAATAAAAGGCGTTAATTTGCCGATTTTGTATGTTTTTGTCAATGAAAAATTTGTGTTGATTTCGGTGAGACACAACCGAAAGTAAGCATCGTTATTTTTACAAGCTCTTTCAATATGGGCTCACACAAACGATGTGTGGCGGATTTTATCAGTTTTTTTGTTGAGAATATAGCGTAAAAATAAAATTTCTATACAATTAAGCAAAAATTTTAGGCTTGAGAAGAATATTTTGAGTAAACGACTTTTAAAATCTAGCATTGTTGTTAGTTCTATGACTTTATTATCAAGAGTGTTAGGTCTTGTTCGCGATGTAGTTATCGCGCATCTTATTGGTGCAGGTGCAACAGCAGACGTTTTTTTATTTGCTAATCGTATCCCAAATTTTCTTCGTCGTTTATTTGCTGAGGGGGCTTTTTCACAGGCTTTTGTCCCTGTTCTCGCAGAATATCAAAAATCTGGCGATATGAATAAAACCCGTGAATTTATTGGAAAAGTTTCTGGTACGCTTGGGGGATTGGTGAGTATTGTTACGATCCTTGCGATGGTTGGATCGCCTGTCGTTGCCGCTTTATTTGGGATGGGCTGGTTTACCGATTGGATGAATGATGGCCCTGATGCACATAAATTTGAACAAGCCTCTCTTCTTCTTAAAATAACTTTTCCTTATTTATGGTTTGTTACTTTTGTGGCATTTTCTGGTGCTGTGCTTAACACGATTGGAAAATTCGGCGTGATGTCCTTTTCACCCGTGTTATTAAATATAGCGATGATTGCCACCGCACTTTTCCTTGCACCACAAATGGATAACCCAGATCTTGCACTGGCTATCGGGATTTTTCTTGGCGGATTATTACAGTTCTTATTCCAAATTCCATTTATGAAACAAGCTGGTTTACTGGTGAAACCCAAATGGGCTTGGCGGGATGAAGGCGTAACCAAAATTCGTAAATTAATGATCCCTGCGTTATTTGGTGTATCGGTAAGTCAAATTAATCTTTTGCTGGATACAGTGATTGCGAGCTTCTTAATGACGGGCTCTATTAGCTGGTTGTATTATTCCGACCGCTTACTGGAATTTCCTCTCGGTTTATTTGGCATTGCGATTTCTACCGTAATTTTACCAACGCTTGCTCGCCACCACGTTAATCGTGAAGGCGATTCAGCAAAAAGTGCGGTTGATTTTCATAATACAATGGATTGGGGCGTGCGAATGATTTTATTACTTGGCGTTCCAGCCGCCATTGGCATTGCTGTATTGGCTCAGCCAATGTTACTTACGCTCTTTATGCGTGGAAATTTCATGCTAAATGATGTTTATGCCGCCTCTTATTCTTTATGGGCGTTTAATGCGGGTTTGCTTAGCTTTATGTTGATTAAAATCCTCGCCAATGGCTATTACGCTCGCCAAGATACCAAAACGCCAGTAAAAATTGGCATTATTGCCATGGTGAGTAATATGGGCTTTAACCTATTGGCAATTCCTTTCAGTTATGTGGGTTTAGCCATTGCTTCAGCGATGTCCGCAACTCTTAACGCCTATTTGCTCTATCGCGGCTTAGCCAAAGCGGATGTGTACCATTTTTCACGTAAAAGTGCGGTCTTTTTTGTCAAAGTTTTATTAGCTGCAATCGCAATGGGTGCGGCAGTTTGGTATTACGTGCCTGAAATCAACCAATGGGCGAAAATGGATTTCTTTATGCGTGTTTATTGGCTTGTTTGGTTGATTGTCTTAGCCGCGATAGTTTATGGTGCAACGTTGATTTTATTAGGCGTTCGCAAGCACCATTTGCTGACAAAAAACTAACTTCTCGCTATAATGCCGAAATTCTCTTATTTTCATGGATAAGGACATGCAATTAATTCGTGGGCTTCATAATGCAAATCGTGTTTTACAAGGTTGTGCGCTAACGATCGGCAACTTTGATGGCGTGCATTTAGGGCATCAAACCGTCCTTCGCCATTTGCGTCAAAAAGCTGACGAATTAAATTTACCCATGGCGGTATTGTTATTTGAATCACAGCCGCGTGAATATTTTATGGGGAAAAATGCACCAGCCCGTTTAATGCGTTTGCGTGACAAAATTTATTATCTCGAAAAGGCTAAGGTTGATGTCGTAATTGTGGCGAAATTTGACCGCACTTTTGCCGAACAGCCAGCCGATGTTTTTATTGAACAAACGCTTGTTAATCATCTACATGTGAAATTTTTAAGCATTGGCGATGATTTCAAATTCGGCTCAAAACGCCAAGGTAATTTTGCCATGTTGCAAGCAGCTAGTAAGCGTTTTGGTTTTATTGTTGAAGATAACCGTAGCTTTTGTCTAGATGAACAGAGAATTAGTAGCACGGCAATTCGCGAAGCGTTAGCGAATGATGACTTACAACTTGCAGAAAATTTACTCGGTAAACCTTATCGTATTTTCGGGCGTGTGATTCATGGAAATAAATTAGGCAGAACAATAGGATTTCCAACGGCCAATATTCGTTTGCATAGACAAGTAAATCCAATCAAAGGCGTTTATGCCGTAAAAGTGCGGTTAAAATCGGGGGAGATTTTTAACGGCGTGGCAAACATGGGAAAACGCCCAACTATAAATGGATTAATGCAATTATTAGAAGTCCATTTATTTGATTTTTCTCAGAATATTTATGGCCAAATGGTGGAAGTGGAATTCTGCCACAAGATTAGAAACGAGATTAAATTCCCCTCTTTTGATGATTTGAAAGTGCAAATTGAGAAAGACGTAGAAACTGCGAAAGGCTTTTTTAAAGGGTAGATATGCCAGTTATTTTACGTTTTAGAGGCTATGTTTTTTTCTTTTACTCTGCAGAAATAGACTGCACTTATTTACATGCTTATCGTTTACAATTTGACTATCAAGGACAGGTGTTTGATATTCAATCATTGCCAAGGTGCGGTCAATTTTTTGAGAGAATCCCGTTAGCAGAGTTATTAGTGGCGTCGGCTAAAGAGTAAGGTGTTATTGATACACGAGGAGATTTTTATGCGTCATTATACGAGTAAAACGGCTTTAAAAAATGCGATACAACAAACGTATGAGAAATATTTGTCAGAATTTGAAACCATTCCGGAAGATTTAAAAGAGACAGTATGTACAGAGGTTGAGCGAACACCTGTGCAAAACTTAGCTTATCAAGTTGGTTGGACAAGTTTATTGATCAGCTGGGAACAAGATGAACGAAAGGGATTGCTTGTTAAAACCCCTTCTGAACACTTCAAGTGGAATCAATTAAGTGAACTTTATCAATGGTTTAATCAAACTTATGCACATTTGTCCTTAGCCGAATTAAAAAGTCGATTAGCACATAATATAGAAACAATTTATTATCTAATTGATACCATGAGTGATGAAGTGCTTTTTTCCCAACATCAACGAAAGTGGGCGGATAATGCCACTAAAAATGCCAAATGGACAGTATCTCAATTTATTCATGTGAATACGGTTGCCCCCTTTACGAGCTTTAGAACAAAAATAAGAAAATGGAAGAAACACTGTTTATAATGACACGATGGTATTAATGCCAATTTCCTTTCTTTCTTATCACTTCACTAAAGGTTAAAGCCTAATGGACTTGACCATCATTAAAACACAAAAAACACCAATAAAAACGTGATTTTTAAGGCACTTAGTATTATCATTAACAGTATTTTTCACAGCATAATTGAATTTAGAGGAAGGCATGCAAAACCTAGAACAAATTACCGAACAAGCATTGGATGCAATTGCCCGTAATGAAGGAAATCCTCTTGAACCTGCGCATATTCATGTGTGCAATGCGGAGTCTGAAGCAAAATTTTGGTTGGAACCCAATATTTCTTTAGCAAGAAACGATGGATTTAATTCAAAAGAATTAAAAGAAATTTTTGTTATTGTTGAAACACATAGAATGCAATTCACGGAGGCGTGATATGACTATTTCAGCTAAAAGCATTCGCTTTGATGAAAACACTATGTGGGTGGAGTTAAATGATGCACGTATTTTAGGTGTACCCTTGGTGTGGTTTCCGAAATTATTACATGCAACCCAAAGTGAATTGGAAAACTATGAACTGAGCCGTAGAGGCATTCATTGGGATTGTCTTGATGAAGATATCTCTATCGGTGGTTTACTTGCGGGACGTGGAGATGTCACACATAAACCACAAAAAGTTGCTTAAATTTAATTTAAAAATTGGAAAATAACATGACAGTTGATTACAAAAACACGTTAAATTTACCTGAAACAGGTTTCCCTATGCGTGGCGATTTAGCCAAACGCGAACCTGTAATGTTAAAAAATTGGTATGACAAACAGTTGTATCAAAAAATCCGCCAAGCGACGAAAGGTAAAAAATCCTTTATTTTGCACGATGGCCCTCCGTATGCGAACGGCAATATTCATATCGGTCACGCCGTTAATAAAATTCTGAAAGATATTATTGTTAAATCTAAAACTGCATTAGGTTTTGACTCGCCTTATATCCCAGGTTGGGACTGTCATGGCTTGCCAATTGAATTAAAAGTAGAAGGTTTAGTGGGCAAACCAAACGAGAAAATTACGGCAGCTGAATTCCGTCAAAAATGTCGTGAATATGCCGCAGAACAAGTAGAAGGGCAGAAAAAAGACTTTATCCGTTTAGGTGTGTTGGGCGATTGGGATAATCCTTATTTAACGATGAACTTCGACACCGAAGCAAACATCATCCGTACACTCGGTAAAGTGATTGCGAATGGCCACTTATACAAAGGTTCAAAACCAGTGCACTGGTGTTTGGATTGTGGCTCTTCTTTAGCAGAAGCAGAAGTGGAATATGAAGACAAAGTTTCTCCGTCTATCTATGTTCGTTTCCCAGCAGTAAGTGCGGTTGAAATTGAAGAGAAATTTAACGCAGTAGGCAAAGGCTATGGCAAATTATCTGCGGTGATTTGGACAACCACACCTTGGACAATGCCATCTAACCGTGCGATTGCGGTAAATGCAGACTTAGAATACAACTTAGTACAGCTTGGCGATGAGCGCGTGATCTTAGCCGCTGAATTAGTGGAGTCTGTGGCGAAAGCCGTGGGCGTAGAACAAGTTGAAATTTTAGGTTCAGTAAAAGGTCAAGCACTTGAGTTAGTACGCTTTAACCATCCGTTCTATGATTTCACGGTGCCAGTGATTTTAGGTGATCACGTGACCACTGATGGTGGTACGGGTTTAGTACATACCGCACCAGATCACGGTTTAGACGACTTTGTCGTGGGTAAACAATATGATTTACCGATGGCGGGTCTTGTATCTAATGACGGTAAATTTATTTCAACAACTGAATTCTTTGCAGGCAAAGGTGTATTTGAAGCCAATCCATTGGTTGTTGAAAAATTACAAGAAGTGGGCAACTTATTAAAAGTTGAGAAAATCAAACACAGCTACCCACACTGCTGGCGTCACAAAACCCCGATTATTTTCCGTGCGACTCCGCAATGGTTTATCGGCATGGAAACACAGGGTTTACGCCAACAAGCATTAGGCGAAATCAAACAAGTTCGCTGGATTCCAGATTGGGGTCAAGCACGTATCGAGAAAATGGTTGAAAACCGCCCTGACTGGTGTATTTCCCGTCAACGTACTTGGGGCGTGCCGATGACCTTATTCGTGCACAAAGAAACCGAAGAACTTCATCCGCGTACCTTAGAGTTACTTGAAGAAGTGGCGAAACGTGTAGAGAAAGCCGGTATTCAAGCATGGTGGGATTTAGACGAAAAAGAATTATTAGGTGCGGATGCAGAAACCTATCGAAAAGTGCCTGATACTCTTGACGTGTGGTTTGACTCAGGATCAACCTATTCTTCTGTTGTGGCGAATCGTCCAGAATTTAACGGTCACGATATCGATATGTATTTAGAAGGTTCTGATCAACACCGTGGTTGGTTTATGTCTTCTTTAATGCTTTCTACGGCAACAGACAGCAAAGCACCATACAAACAAGTATTAACCCATGGTTTCACCGTGGATGGTCAAGGCCGTAAGATGTCAAAATCTATCGGTAACATCGTGACACCACAAGAAGTCATGGATAAATTTGGTGGTGACATTTTACGTTTATGGGTGGCATCTACCGACTATACCGGTGAAATGACCGTTTCTGATGAGATCTTAAAACGTGCAGCGGATAGCTATCGTCGAATTCGTAACACCGCACGTTTCTTATTAGCGAACTTAAATGGTTTTGATCCGCAACGTGATGCGGTTAAACCGGAAGACATGATTAGCTTGGATCGTTGGGCGGTAGCTTGTGCCTTAGATGCACAAAAAGAAATTAAAGACGCGTACGATAACTACCAATTCCACACAGTAGTACAACGTTTAATGCGTTTCTGTTCTGTGGAGATGGGCTCGTTCTACCTTGATATTATTAAAGACCGCCAATATACCACCAAAGCAGACAGCCTTGCGCGTCGTAGCTGCCAAACAGCGTTATGGCACATTGCAGAAGCTTTAGTGCGTTGGATGGCACCAATCCTGTCATTCACAGCAGATGAAATTTGGGGTTACTTACCACAAACCGCGACTGCACGTGCAGAATTCGTCTTTACTGAAGAATTCTATGAAGGCTTATTTGGCTTAGGTGAGAATGAAAAATTAGATGATGCTTACTGGCAACAGCTGATTAAAGTTCGTTCTGAAGTGAACCGTGTATTAGAAATCGCGCGTAACGATAAAGTGATCGGTGGTGGTTTAGAAGCAGAAGTAACGGTTTATGCTAACGATGAATATCGTGCATTGTTAGAACAATTAGGCAATGAATTACGTTTCGTGTTAATTACCTCAAAAGCAGAAGTGAAAGCATTAGCAGACAAACCTGCGGATGTGGCTGTGGGTGAGTTAGAGGGAATTGCGGTAAGCGTAGCACGTTCTAACGGTGAAAAATGCCCACGTTGTTGGCATTATTCTGACAAAATCGGCGTGAATCCTGAACATCCTACACTTTGTCCACGTTGTGTGGAAAACGTAGCGGGTAACGGCGAAGTACGTCAGTTCGCATAAGCTTAATCTCATAAAGAAAAAGTGCGGTGAAATTGATCTGCACCCCAACAGTTGGACTAAACAACCAACAATTGAGGTGCAGATTTTTTATGGGTAAACACAACACAATAGCATTTAAATTACAGGTTCTTCAACCTATCCTAAAAGGAAAAATGAGCATTCGAGAAGCCGTTCCTTTTACAATATCCAGATTAAAGCAAAGCACCCTAATTATGGTTACCGATGGGTTTACGCTTGTTTACCAGGTATCAATTATAAGAAAATCCAACGTTTAATACCGAAGCAAGGGATCATTTGAATCATCGACGGATTCAACTAAAATTAAAAGGATTGAGTCCGATACAATATCGAAAACAATCCTTTAAATAACAGTCCAACTTTTTGAGGTCAGTTCAAAATGACCGCACTTTGATTTTTTAAAGGCATTATAAAACGCCCTTTTATTTCTTAAAGTTTTTCTACTAACTCAATGGCTGCACCGATGTAGGTGGCAGGGGTGAGTTGTTGTAAACGTGCTTTTTCATCAGCTGGAATATCCAGTTTTTCGATGAATTCACGCATTGCTTTTTCATCAACGCGTTTACCACGAGTGAGTTCTTTTAATTTTTCGTATGGTTTTTCAATACCATAGCGACGCATCACCGTTTGAATTGGCTCAGCTAAAACTTCCCAGTTTTGGTTGAGTTCATCACGGAGATGTTGTTCGTTCACTTCTAATTTGCTGATACCTTTACGGGTTGAAGCATACGCAATTAAACAATAACCTAAACCCACACCTAAGTTACGCAATACAGTAGAGTCGGTTAAATCACGTTGCCAGCGAGAAATCGGTAATTTTTGACCAAGGTGAGTCATCACAGCATTGGCTAAACCTAAGTTACCTTCTGAGTTTTCGAAGTCAATTGGATTCACTTTGTGTGGCATGGTAGATGAACCAATTTCACCCGCGATAGTGCGTTGTTTAAAGTGATTTAATGCAATGTAGCCCCATAAATCACGGTCGAAGTCGATGATGATGGTATTAAAACGTACCACGGCATCAAAGTATTCAGCAATGTAATCGTGAGGTTCAATTTGCGTGGTGTATGGGTTCCAATCTAAACCTAATGAGGTGACAAACTCTTCGCTAAATTTGTGCCAGTTGATATTTGGATAAGCCGATAAATGCGCATTGTAGTTACCCACAGCACCATTAATTTTCCCTAAGATTTCATTTTGTTGGAGTTGTTTGAATTGGCGTTTTAAACGGTAAACCACGTTCGCCATTTCTTTACCCACAGTACTTGGTGAGGCAGGTTGGCCGTGTGTACGAGAAAGTAATGGAATGGTTTTGTATTCGTTCGCTAAACAGGTGATTTCATCAATCAGTTTTTGCCATTCAGGTAAGAGGACTTCTTCACGTGCTGTTTTTAACATTAAAGCGTGAGAAAGGTTATTAATGTCTTCAGAGGTACAAGCAAAGTGAATAAATTCAGAGACTTTGGCTAACTCTGGTAAGGCTTCACTTTTTTCTTTTAAGAAATACTCAACCGCTTTTACGTCATGATTCGTGGTGCGCTCAATTTCTTTGATACGTTCAGCATCTTGAAGACTGAATTCTTCCACAATTTTATTAAGGTAATCGTTTGCTTCTTTAGATAAAGAAGAAACTTCTTGGATTTCAGCGGTCGCCGCCAATTTTTGTAACCAACGTACTTCCACGGTGACACGGAATTTGAGCAAGCCAAATTCACTGAAAATACCACGTAATGCGGTGGCTTTATCTTGATAACGACCGTCAATCGGGGAAAGAGCGGTTAATGCGGAAAGTTGCATAAGAGTTCTCCAAGGATTAATTTAAAGTTGAGTAGAGTTGTCGTGCCGCTTGCACTAATTTTTTACGATGAAACAACAGTTGCCATTTGCTGCCACCGACCTGACGCCACAAGACGGCAGAGCGAATGCCGGCTAGCAAACACGCACGAATTTTGTCTTGCACATTTTGTTGCTGTAAATGATATGCCGAACCAATAATATGAATGCGTTTGCCTAAAGGGCTAATTGTATCGACATAAATGTTTGCCATGATTGAAAACATCTCATCATCAAATTGATTGTTGTGATAAGAAAGTTGTTCTGGTAAACGAGCAATACGGCGACCAAGTTCTTGTTTGATTTCAGGTTGCTTGTTTAATTTGCTCTCTAACGCTAACAGGCTGCCCCAATAATTCAACAAATTTTTGTCGTTTAATTGAGTGAGTTGCTCGATAAGTGTGTTTAATCCCACTTTAAGATGTTGAACATCACCGCCAAATACGGCTAATGTATTTTCAGGTTGAGTGATGAGAAGAGAATGAATGGTAGTTTGGAATGCATCTTGATGATCAACTTCGCCTTTTTGTGCTAATTGACTGATTAATAAGACAGATTGACAAACACCGGCAAGTGCCAGAGCCATATCATTATAATTTTTCATTGGGACTATAGATTGTAAGCTGTAGAAATTTTGGGCGTAATATAGCATTTTTACACATTGTTTTGAACTCAATCATTAAAAAACGCCCTATCTTTTGTTATCATAGCGCCAATTCAGTTTACAGAATGAAAGGATAACCAATGACAAAACCAATTGTATTCAGTGGCGTGCAGCCTTCCGGCGAATTAACTATCGGGAATTATTTAGGCGCACTTCGCAACTGGGTGAAAATGCAAGAAGATTATGAGTGTATTTTCTGCGTGGTGGATTTACACGCCATCACTGTACGTCAAGATTCTGCAGCACTTCGCAAAGCCACGCTTGATGTACTTGCCCTTTACTTGGCTTGTGGCATTGATCCGAATAAAAGCACGATCTTCGTACAATCTCATGTACCAGAGCATACTCAACTAAGCTGGGTGTTGAACTGTTATACCTATTTCGGCGAGATGAGCCGTATGACTCAATTCAAAGATAAATCAGCACGTTATGCCGAAAATATTAACGTGGGTTTATTTGATTATCCAGTTTTAATGGCGGCAGATATCTTACTTTACCAAGCGAAAAGCGTACCGGTAGGGGATGACCAAAAACAACATTTAGAAATCACCCGTGATATTGCGGCTCGTTTTAATGCCCTTTACGGTGATATTTTCACGATCCCTGAAATCTTCTTAGGCAAAGCAGGCGCGCGTATTATGTCTTTGCAAGATCCTGACAAAAAAATGTCAAAATCAGATGATAACCGTAATAACGTGGTGACCTTGCTTGAAGATCCAAAATCGGTAGCGAAAAAAATCAAACGTGCGGTAACAGATTCTGATGAGCCACCTGTTGTACGTTATGATGTGCAAAATAAAGCTGGCGTATCTAACTTATTAGATATTCTTTCTGCAGTAACCGATAAATCCGTGGCAGAGCTTGAAAAAGAATTTGAAGGCAAAATGTACGGCCACTTAAAAACAGCGGTGGCTGACGAAGTGTCAAACTTACTTGCCGGTTTACAAGAACGTTTCTATCAATATCGTAACGATGAAGCACTTTTAGACGAAATTTTACGTCAAGGTGCGGAAAAAGCCCGTGTAAGAGCAAAAGCAACCCTTGACAAAGTGTACGAAGCTGTAGGCTTTGTTGCAGTAAAATAATTTTAAACTTAATAAGCCGTGTTATGTCACGGCTTTTTTAGATAAGGAGAAAAATATGGCTATTCAAACTGAAAAACCAATTGAATGTGTAGGTTGTAATACTTTCGATATGAAATCATTGTTTGATAACAGCGATTGTAGTTTACCTATCGAACAGTTTTACGCCACTCGTCAAGATGCGGAAGGTGCATTGGAATATTTCACGTTAAAAGCGCGTGATATCGAAAGTGAGCCTTGCCAAATTCAGTCTGAAATTCAACAGGTTGAAGAAGGATATGTGCTTAAAGCGGTTTTCACATTTTGCTGCCAAGCGGAATTAGTGATTTTCCAAATGAAACTTTCGTAAGTGATGACTTACTCTAGAAAACAGCGTTTTTTGTGACTGCACTTTCTGATATTTATGTTCCCCTGCATCGTATTATTCCTTTTTCTAATGTAGAAGGGCAGGGGAATCGTACCAGTATTTTCTTACAAGGCTGTAAGCTAAACTGCCTTTATTGCCATAATCCAGAAACGATTCCTCGTTATGCCGAAGGGGCTAATCAAGTCAGTTTACAATATTTGTATGAACAAGTGATGGAGGCTGTGCCTTTCATTCGTGGTGTGACGGTTTCAGGCGGAGAACCCACCATTCACCACAAAAAGCTCGTTCCATTGTTTCAAAAACTACGTGAGGAAGGGCTAACTTGCTATTTAGATAGCAGTGGTTTCTTTGAGTTTGAAGCAATTCGACCTTTAATTGATGTGACAGACAAATTTCTCTTTGACCTGAAAGGAGAAGGGCTTGGCTTACAAAGTTTGTGCTTTGATAGACAAAATCGCCAAGGCATTGTCCCTCAAAACATCATTCCTACTCATCAACATATCAAGCAAGAAAATTTAGATCGCAATTTGAAGAACTTGGCACAATTATTGCCATTAAATAAAGTGGAAGAAGTGCGATTAGTTTATGTGGCAAATTTTTTTGATGTAGAAAAGTTGGTGGAAAAAGTCGCTTCCTTATTGAAAAATTATCCGGATGTTTTGTTCAAAATTATCCGAATGCACACAAAAGGTGCGCGAGACGCCGAAGGACTCACCCCTTATGTTCCAACCGTTGAACAGACACAAGCGCTTGAAAAATATGCAAAATTTTGTGGCTTGACCAAAATTGTGACCATTTTATAAGCAAACATATCGAAAAGTATCAAAAATATTCCAACTTTTTACTGAAAAACAAGTAAAATGGGATAATTTTATTCACTTACTTATAGAACCAATCTAGAGGGAAAAATGGGCATTTTAAGTAGCATTTTAGGCATTGTCGTATTACTGATCATTGCCGTCTTATTTTCTAATAATCGTAAGGCGATTAATTTACGCACTGTATTAGGGGCTTTGGCGATCCAAATCGGATTTGCGGCCCTTATTTTGTATGTACCGTTTGGCCGTGATGCATTACAAGCGACAGCAAATGGAGTGTCAAATGTTATTGCCTATGGTAATGAAGGGATTAACTTCATCTTTGGTGGACTAGCAGATCCTTCAAATGTCGGCTTTATCTTTGCGGTGAAAGTGTTACCAATCATCGTCTTTTTCTCCGGTTTAATTTCTGTGCTTTATTACTTAGGCATTATGCAAGTTGTCATCAAAGTGATTGGCGGTGCATTGCAAGCCGCATTGGGCACATCTAAAGCAGAATCAATGTCTGCAGCAGCGAATATTTTCGTTGGCCAAACTGAAGCACCGTTAGTGGTTCGTCCTTACATTAAAAACATGACCCAATCTGAATTGTTCGCTATTATGGCGGGTGGTACAGCTTCTATCGCGGGTTCAGTGATGGCGGGTTATGCAGGAATGGGCGTGCCGTTGACTTACTTAATTGCCGCCTCTTTCATGGCTGCACCAGCAGGTTTATTATTTGCGAAAATTTTATTCCCACAAACTGAACAATTTACCGATAAACAACCTGAAACGGATGATAGCGAAAAACCGACTAACGTGCTTGAAGCAATGGCAGGCGGTGCGAGTGCCGGTATGCAATTAGCGTTAAACGTAGGTGCGATGTTAATCGCTTTCGTGGGTTTAATCGCTTTAATTAATGGTATCTTAGGTGGCGTAGGCGGTTGGTTCGGTTACGGTGATTTAACGTTACAATCAATCTTTGGTTGGATCTTCAAACCATTAGCCTACTTAATCGGTGTATCTTGGGATGAATCTGCAATTGCGGGTCAAATGATTGGTATGAAATTAGCCGTGAACGAATTCGTAGGTTACTTAGAGTTCGCGAAATATTTACAACCAGATACAGCGGTAGTATTAAGTGAAAAAACCAAAGCCATCATTACTTTCGCATTATGTGGTTTCGCTAACTTCAGCTCTATCGCAATCTTAATCGGTGGTATCGGTGGTATGGCACCAAATCGTCGTGGTGATGTGGCTCGCTTAGGTTTAAAAGCAGTTGTTGCAGGTACATTAGCTAACTTAATGAGTGCAACTATCGCAGGTTTATTCATCGAGTTAAGCGGCGTAGCAATGTAATTAAACTGTGGTGAAATTTGACCGCACTTTATCTCTCAACACCACGAATTGTTCGTGGTGTTGTACTTTAAAGCAGGCGAAAACGTTTGCTTAAATGATTTTTTATTTATCAATAAGAGGAAAAAACAATGACTCCACATATTAACGCTCCTGAAGGCGCATTTGCAGATGTTGTATTAATGCCAGGCGATCCGCTTCGTGCAAAATATATTGCGGAAACATTCTTAGAAGATGCGAAAGAAGTGACTAACGTTCGCAATATGTTGGGTTATACCGGTACTTATAAAGGTCGTCGTATCTCTGTTATGGGTCACGGTATGGGTATCCCATCTTGCTCAATTTATGCGAAAGAATTAATTACTGAATACGGTGTGAAGAAAATCATCCGTGTTGGTTCTTGTGGCGCTGTACGTATGGATGTTAAAGTACGTGATGTCATCATCGGCCTTGGTGCATGTACCGATTCAAAAGTAAACCGTATTCGTTTCAAAGATAACGATTTTGCTGCAATTGCTGATTTTGATATGGCACAAGCTGCGGTTCAAGCAGCAAAAGAAAAAGGTAAACAAGTTCGCGTAGGGAATCTCTTCTCTGCAGACTTATTCTACACGCCAGATTTCGACATGTTTGATGTGATGGAAAAATACGGCATCTTAGGCGTAGAAATGGAAGCAGCCGGTATCTATGGTGTAGCTGCAGAATATGGTGCAAAAGCACTTTGTATTTGTACCGTTTCAGATCATATTCGTACACACGAGCAAACCACTGCAGAAGAACGTCAATTAACCTTCAATGATATGATTGAGATTGCGTTAGAATCTGTATTAATTGGTGATAACGCATAATCTGTCTGATTGATAGAATAAAAAGTGCGGTCAAGTTTGATCTGACCGCTCTTTTGTTTTCTATGCTTACTATTTCTCATACCAAATTCGGTTCACATAGAGCACGACTTTGCCAGAGGGGGTCTCAACATGGATTTCAGCATCAACGCCTTTCCCAATTAAAGCACGCGCGACGGGAGAATCAATGGAGATCCAGTTTTTAGCAGGATCGAATTCATCGCAGCCGACAAGGCGATATTGCTTCACTTCGCCTTCTTCATCTTCTAGCTCAACCCACGCACCGAAAAATACTTTGCCTTCTTGTTTCGGATGGTAATCCACGATTTGTAGCACTTCTAAGCGTTTGGAAAGAAAACGCACGCGGCGATCAATTTCACGTAAGCGACGTTTGCCATAAATATATTCCGCGTTTTCACTGCGGTCACCAAGCGCGGCGGCATCTGAAACGGCTTGTGTGACTTTAGGGCGTTCTTCTTTCCATAAAAATTTAAGTTCTTGGTCAAGTGCAAGCCAGCCTTGACGAGTAATGTAATTTGATTTTGCCATAATGAAAATAAAAGAAATTTTTTTGAATTATATTTGAGCCTGTTGCCTAAAACCAGTATTCTATTCCCGTTTTTATCGAATCCTTTAATAACAAAGAAGTATGACAATGTTAAATCAACAAATTAGCCAAATTATTGCGGCAGAATTAACCGTTCAACCCCAACAAATCCTCGCGGCTATTCAATTATTAGATGATGGTAACACCATTCCATTTATCGCCCGTTATCGTAAAGAAGCCACAGGTGGCTTGGATGACACTCAACTTCGTCATTTTGAAACCCGTTTAATTTATTTGCGTGAATTAGAAGATCGTCGTCAAACCATTTTGAAATCTATTGAAGATCAAGGGAAATTGACCGATGAATTGCGTGACAAAATCCATGCGACACAAAGCAAAACTGAATTAGAAGATTTGTATTTGCCGTACAAACCTAAACGCCGTACGAAAGGGCAAATTGCGATTGAAGCCGGTCTTGAGCCATTAGCTGATTTACTTTGGAACGAGCCAAAAAATGATCCAGAATCAACCGCACTTTCCTTTGTTGATGCTGATAAAGGCGTAACAGACACCAAAGTCGCGCTTGATGGTGCACGCTATATTTTAATGGAGCGTTTTGCTGAAGATGCGGGTTTATTAGCGAAAGTCCGTGATTATTTAGCGAAGAATGCGGTTATTGTATCGAAAGTGATCGAAGGAAAAGAAACGGAAGGGACAAAATTCCAAGATTATTTCGACCACCAAGAATTATTGAAAAATGTGCCTTCTCACCGTGCATTAGCCATGTTCCGTGGACGTAATGAGGGCATTTTACAATTAAGCTTAAATGCTGATCCTGATGCGGAAGAGGGAAGTCGCCAAAGCTATTGTGAAGAGATTATTCGTGATTATTTAGATGTACGTTTCACGGGTCAGCCTGCGGATAAATGGCGTGAGCAAGTGATTGCGTGGACATGGAAAATTAAAGTTTCGTTGCATTTAGAAACGGAATTAATGGCAAGTTTACGTGAAAAAGCGGAAGAGGAAGCTATTGATGTTTTCGCCCGAAATCTGACCGCACTTTTAATGGCGGCACCCGCTGGCGCGAAAAGTACTATGGGCTTGGACCCGGGCTTACGTACAGGTGTTAAAGTTGCGGTGGTGGATAACACAGGTAAATTATTAGATACCACCACCATTTATCCACACACGGGGCGTGAAGCTGAAGCGCAAGTGGCGATTTTCAGCTTGATCCGCAAACATAACGTAGCGTTAATTGCCATTGGTAACGGTACCGCTTCTCGTGAAACAGAACGTTTTGCGAAAGATGTGATTAAAGAAATTAAAGAAAATAAACCGCAAACCGTTGTGGTGAGTGAAGCGGGCGCATCGGTTTATTCCGCCTCTGAATTTGCCGCAAATGAATTCCCGAATTTAGACGTATCTTTACGTGGTGCAGTATCTATTGCCCGCCGTTTACAAGATCCATTGGCGGAATTAGTGAAAATCGAACCGAAAGCCATTGGTGTAGGGCAATATCAACACGATGTAAACCAAACTCAACTTGCGCGTAAACTCGATGCGGTGGTGGAAGACTGTGTAAACGCAGTAGGTGTGGATTTGAATACGGCATCCGCGCCATTGCTCGCTCGCGTAGCTGGTATGACAAAAACCTTAGCGCAAAACATTGTGGAATACCGTGATGAAAATGGGCGTTTTGAAAGCCGCAGCGAATTGAAAAAAGTGCCTCGTTTAGGGCCAAAAGCCTTTGAGCAATGTGCGGGCTTTATGCGTATTGCTGAAGGTAAAAATCCACTTGATGCCTCTGGTGTTCACCCAGAAGCTTATCCTGTGGTCGAAAAAATATTGCAAACCACCGCGCAATCTATTCAAGATTTAATGGGTAATGCCAGTGTGGTACGTCAGCTTGATGCAAAACAATTTATTGATGAGCAATTTGGTTTACCGACCGTCCAAGATATTTTCAAAGAGTTGGAAAAACCAGGGCGCGATCCGCGTGGTGAGTTTAAAACTGCTGTATTTGCAGAAGGTGTGGAAGAAATCACCGATTTAAAACCAGGTATGATTTTAGAAGGTACCGTCACCAATGTGACTAACTTCGGCGCATTTGTTGATATTGGTGTTCACCAAGACGGTTTAGTACATATTTCATCATTAAGCGATAAATTCGTAGAAGATCCACATCAAGTGGTGAAAACTGGCGATATCGTGAAAGTGAAAGTCTTAGAAGTGGATGTGCCACGTAAACGTATTGCGTTGACAATGCGATTAGATGAAAGTGCGGTCAAAAATGACGGCAAATCTGACCGCACTTTAAGTGCCAAACCAAGAAGTAATGCACCTCGCCAAGATCGCAATCCAAGAGGAAATAGTGCAATGGGTAATGCCTTTGCCGATGCGTTGAAAAATTGGAAAAAATAATTTCGTCATTTAGATGAACATTGTGGCCAAATAGGCGTACAATAAAGGGGATCTGGTCAATCATCCAATCCCCTTTTTTATTTCAAAAGGAATATGCTTATGAAAAAAGGTATTCTTGGGCCGCATGAAGGCAAGGAGCTGGAATTAATGTTAAGGGGCGAAAAGCAAGTGGCATTATTCAATCAGGAGCTTGGTATTCCTGATGCCTTTATCCCTTATCTTGAGCAAGGAATGCTTCATTCAAAAACGGTGCAGCGTCATATTAATGATGTTTGCTTAACTGATTTTATTGTCTATTTACCCCAATCTCTTGCACTCACTGAACAAATGGAAGTGTTACTTCCTGCAAGCATTGTGAATGGTTTCGATCCAAAAGTGGAACGTGAAATTGGACGAATTCTTGGCTACCGAGAAAAAGATATCGAATACTACATTCAGCATTTTCAAGATAATTTAGAGAAGTATCGACAGCAATATAGTTAATTGATCAAAATGAAACTAAAACATGTTCAATACTTAGAATATTAAAATAATATTTTGTGATAATTGCCGTTAGCACCAACAAAAGTGCGGTTCTAAATAGAAAATAGTTTGACCGCATTTTTGTTCTTTGAGAGAGATTAATCTTGTAATAGTCCACTATTAAACATCGGCAATCCCATGGTTTTTAAGCTGTCACGATAAATACCCAGTAAGTCTTTCTCCGTGATTTTTTGTAACTGATCTAACGGTTTATCTAATGCTGCTACCGTTTCAATCACAAGACCTTGTGGACCAGATTCTTGCGTCGCGATTTCAAATAACGCTTGTCCACGACGAACATGGCTACCTGAGCTAATTAACACGGCATGTTTGATTTTGTGTTTCGCTAAAGAGTAACGAGAGAAAAGTGCATTTTCGACTGTTGAACGTGCATAGTTATCCGAATAAATACGGCTTGCATCAATGCCTTTCTCAATCAACCATTGCTTCATCAAATCCCCTTCGGTTTTATTGTTTTGTGGCACACCGCCTGTCACAATAATTAACGCATCTGGATTTTGATTCGCAATTTCTAAGGTTTTCTCTAAACGTTGCACTAAAATATCATGCATGCTGCCATCTGGATTTAAAGCGTAACCCAATGTAATAATCGCCGATTGCGCCGGTAACTTGGTTTCGAGTTTATCGGTAATTGGTTGATTAGCCGCTTTATCAATCACGGCAAAAACTTTTTCTAATTTGCTTGCGCTTTCTGGGGAAAGTTGTTTTAAGCGTTCTAAATGTTTTGTCGCTTCCGCTTGGTTGCCTTTAAAACGATTCCATGCTGCCAAGTAAGTATGTGCTTTCACATCATCTGGCGCCACATCAAGCACTTTTTGGTAAAGCTCAATGGCTTTATCTGTATTACCGTTATAAATATTGGCATTCGCTGCGCCAAACAAAAAATCCACACGATAAGGCTCAAGCTTATACGCTTCCAATAAAAGATCCGCAATACGCTCCATATTAGAAGGAAGTTTCGCCGTAAAACCTGCATTTGACACACGAGCCGGCGAGTTTTGGATTTTCACTGCTTGTTCAAGCAACTCATCCACAACCTGTCTTTGAGTAAGAAGTTGTTGGTAATTTAATTGAGGCTCAAGCACTTTCACTTCTGCCGTGCTGGCAAAGCTGTTGACCGCAAGGGATGAAAGCACAGCAAGTAAGGAAACTTTGAAGATTTTTTGCATAATTAATTCTCCATATTGGATTGAATAACAAAAAGAGCGGTCACTTTTTTTTATCAGTTTCCGCTCTTTTCACTAAACTTGATTCATTGACATACACAATAATGTTAATGGATGGATACAAGTCACGTTAGATGACATATCGATCTGCCATTTACAAGTTTGGCATTCAGAGATTACGTAATCAAATCCGCCTGCATTGATGTTATCGAATAAGTTTTTACCGATAGATTGGGAAACCTCGTAGTTTTCTGCTTTGAAACCGTATGTCCCTGCGATACCACAACATTGTGATGGCAACATCACCACTTCTAAACCTGGAATTTGTTTTAACACTTCCAAGGTGTATGGTGCCCAACCCGCTTTATCCACGTGACATGCGGTGTGATAAGCCACACGCAATTTCAATGGTTTAAGCGGTAAGGTTTTACCTTCTTTAAAGAGTTGATATAAGAATGGTGTCACCATGTGAATATGAGGACGAACTTTCGCATTGTCGATACCTAAAATATGATGATATTCATCACGTAAATTTAGGGAACAACTCGATGCTTCACTGATCACATCTAAGCCATTTTCATCCACCATTTTGCTGATGTAATCAGTGTTAAATTGAGCGATTTTCTTCGCTCGTTCTGGGAATTGGTTTACGCTTAATGGCAAGCCACAGCATTTTTCTTTTTCCAATAACACCACGCCAATGTCCATAGCATTGAACACTTGAATAAATTCTTTACCCAATTGTGGATTATTGTAGTTCACATAACAACCGTGATAATACGCCACTTTGCGTTCGAATTTTTGTTGGCTTTCCACCATTTTTTTCATATACCAGCTGCGGAACGTACCAAAGGAATATTTTGGTAACGTACGATGACGGCTGATTTTTAACGCTTTTTCCAACACAAACTTCGTCGCTTTCAAACCCGTAATCGTATTCACAATTGGGGCTAGCGGCGTGTTAAGTGACCCCATAATATCGGTGTTACTTAAAATCGCATCACGTAATTTTTGCACGGCTGGTTTGTGTTGTTGATCAAGGTATTTGTTTCTTGCGCGAACGATAATGTCACCAATTTTTACATCTGACGGACACGCAATTTCACAACGTTTACAGTTAGTGCAGTATTTCAATGCTTCATCATAAAGCTCGGCTGATTTTAAGCGTAAACGCTCACCATCCGGACCCGATTGTTTTGGACCTGGATAGTTTGGATTTTGACGTGAAACAGGACATACTGCCGTACAAGCGGTACATTTAATGCAACTCTCAAAGCTTTCATCAAAGGCATGATGATGTTGTGGTGCATTAAGGGATTGTTTTGCATTTTCAATTAATTGTTGAATGTTCATAACGCCTCCTTAATGTGTGTTGTGAAGAATTTCATCCGCAACAGCAAGCGCTGTTACCACTGCCACGCCTGAACCACAACCGAGCTCTAACGCATTGAAACCACCAATCACATTACCCACTGCATATAAATTCGTTAAAAATTGACCGCTCTTTTGTACTTGGCATTGTGCGTTAATCGCCACGCCCGCAGACTGGTATGGTTGCGGATTAGAGAAACGATGATCAGTCCAAGTAAAACGATCGGTATCTTTAAAGCCTTCCACACCGAGGATATCAGAATGAAATACGGGCTCGTAGATTTTATCGAATTCAGAGACTAAACCTTTACTGAAGAAGCTGCCTGACGCTAATACGAAATGCTCTGCCGTGATTTCTTCCTCTTCGTGCAAGCGAGTTTGAATGGCGCGAACTTTGTTACCATGAAAATGTGCTTTTAATGCACTATCACCATTCATCATAAGTCCGCCTAATTTCTCAAAACGATGGCGTAATTGAATACGTTGGCGCATACCTAATAAAGAAGGCGGTAAAGTTGGTAATTCAAATAATGGCAAGCCAGTTGCTTTGCGAAGTGATTCCATAAACTCTTGATTTTCTAGGCCGAAACAAGCTGGCAAGAAAATCGCTTCTGTGTCTTTCGCTGCTTCTTTCATTTCAGCCACAAGATCATCAAATTTCAATTTATATTCTAAAACTTGTGCAATATTTACACTGCGGAATTCGCGCGAATTTGCACGTAACTGATCCAGTTCAGGAATATTTAAAAAGCCCGTTTTCACTTCACAATGGGCAAATTGTGGATTAAGTGTAAGGTTATCCGCCAATAATTCTGGTTGGAAATCGTGATAGCCTTCAATGCCTAAAACCGCAATTTTTTTATACGGAAATGGTGTGTCGCCTTGTACGGTTGGCACACTATTTGGTGAAAGCCATGCACCACGTAAGCTACCTAAACCCGTTACGCGAAGATGATTTTCTGCACTTGAGCCAATTAAATCTAAATTTAACGATTCCGCTAATTTTTCGAAATCTTGCGCTTTCGCTAATACGCGTTCAGCTCCCATAATGCTATAAGGGTGTTGTGGTAATTGAGCGGAAAGTGCGGTCAAATTTTCAGGAATATTTTTAACAAACGCGCCATTTGGTAAACGGCTTAATAAATCCAAGGAGCCAGATGCAAAATCAATCGCCGCTTGACCGTTATTAATAATGACACAACGTTTGCCTTGTTCTTGTAGGGCGATGCCGCAAGTTAAACCTGCAAGGCCACCACCAATAATCACTACATCAAAATTCATTGCTATCCGTCCCTTGCTGTTTGTCAGTTTCAAGCGGTTGAACATCATTTAAGCCCAACACACTGCCATACATCCATGAAGTAAATTCGGCTTCACGAATCGCTTCGCCCCATGCAATAGGTTCAATACCACGCCAACGCTCTTCCATGAAAGAGGTTAATTGTGTGGTAGATTGGCGAGGCGTTGCCACATTGAAGCGGTTCATTAAACCTGCTGCACGGCATGCGCAAAGCTCAGCTTGGCAAGTCCCCATCCCAACACGAGTACGGCGACGTAAGTCCACTAAGTTATTGACATTTAATTCATCCACGGCATAACGTACTTCACCTGCTGTCACGGCTTCACATTCACATACCATTGAACGATCGAGACGTTCTTTATCTAATAAGCGAGTGGCACGAGAACCATGACGATACACCGCTGAATAACGAATTGTACTTGGAAGAGAAATGACTTTCTGATTGGTTTCTGCACGGCTTTCGGTTGAACCCGGTAATGGACGCTCAGCTGTTGTACAACGTGCTGTTTTATTGAGCTTTTTACAAACAAGATCCGTTGCCCATTCAGCCATTAAGCGATAAGTCATTAATTTACCACCAGTAATCGTGATAAAGCCGTCTAAGCCATCACGCTCTGCGTGGTCAAGTAACACGATACCACGACTCACGTTACGACCAGATGGGTCATCATCAGACGCTACTAACGGGCGTACACCAGCATAAGCACGTAATACACGAGTATGACGCAAGCTTGGTGCGAGTTTTTCCCCTTCACGGAAAAGAATATCCACTTCTTCTGGGGTGACTTCCATATTGTCGATTTGATCGTAAGGAATACGACTAGAGGTTGTACCGATAACGCAAATGGTATCACCCGGCACAAGAATGTCCGCATCCGCCGGTTTACGACAACGGTTAATGACCATTTTGTTGATGCGGTGCCCCATGACAAGTAATGCGCCTTTGGCTGGAAACATTTTGATTTTAAGATCCGCATATTCTGCGATGCCTTGTCCCCAAATACCACCTGCATTGACGACTAATGGCGCAAAGAATTTGCGATTTACACGATTTTTGTGATCGTAAACATCTACCCCGATCACTTTGCCCCCCTCGCGAATTAAATTTTTCACTTCGCAATAGGTAAACATTTTTGCACCATTCTCAATGGCATCCATCACGTTAGAAGCTGTTAAACGGAAAGGATCGATTGAACCATCTGGCACAACAACAGCACCCACTAAATCGGGGTTCACTGATGGTTCCATAATCTGGGCAAGTTTAGGATCAATGGCGACAGCTTCAATACCGGATTTAGTACAACTTTCAATGAAAGTTTTTTGATAATCCAGAGAATCCTCAGGTAAGGTGATAAATAAACCTTCCGTTTCATCCACACAGTGACGAGCGATATTGCGCAGAATTTTATTTTCTTTAATACATTCTTCTGCTGATTCCTGATCGTTTACCGCATAACGCGCCCCACTATGTAACAAACCGTGGTTACGACCTGTTGCACCTGTCGCAATATCACGACGCTCTAATAAAATACAGTTAATTCCACGCAATGCGCAGTCACGAGCAATACCCGCCCCCGTCGCACCACCACCAATGATAATCACATCCGTCGAGATAGGTGAAAAATCGCCCACATCGCGATACATATTAGGTGATAATCCCATTGTTTCCCTCCAGCCCAAAATGAATAAAAAAGGAAAATAAACAAACAGACATTAAGTCTAAGGTTATTGTATGAAAGTGTAGTAAAATTAACAATGCTTTGAGCGAAAAAGAAAACTATTTTGTGAATAAGATCACATTATTTTCGAATTCGCTCATTTTTTTGAAAATAAAATTTGTGAAATACATCACATTTTTAAATTATTTTTCTTTTCAATTTTTATTTTTCTTTTATCATTCACCCTTCCCTGATATAAAGATCGGGAACTTATAATTAAGACAAACTGGAGAAAAAATAATGTTTGGACCATTTAAACCCGCACCGCATATTGCGGAACTTCCAGCGGAGAAAATTGATTCCACGTATAAACGCTTACGTTGGCAAGTGTTTGCAGGGATCTTCTTTGGTTATGCCGCTTACTATTTTGTGCGTGCAAACTTTGACTTAGCACAACCTGGTTTAATTCAAGCCGGCTTGTACTCAAAAGCGGAACTCGGTGTTATCGGCTCAGCAGCCGGTCTTGCCTACGGTTTATCTAAATTCGTCATGGCAGGCATGTCTGACCGTTCGAACCCTCGCGTATTCTTACCATTTGGTTTATTGCTTTCTGGTCTTTGTATGACCATGATGGGTTTATTCCCATGGGCAACCTCAGGCATTGCCATCATGTGGGTAATGATCTTCTTAAATGGTTGGTTCCAAGGTATGGGTTGGCCTCCATGTGGTCGTACCATGGTACACTGGTGGTCTAAATCAGAACGCGGTACTATCGTATCTATCTGGAATACCGCGCATAACATCGGTGGCATGATGCCAGGTGCAATGGTGCTATTAGCAAGTGCTATCTTCTTCAGTACTCATGGCATCGAGGCTCAGGCAAAAGACATTTGGCAACAATCGCTCTACTATCCGGGTATTGCTGCAATGATCTGTGCTATTCCCGTTTATTTTGTCATGCGTGATACACCACAATCTTGTGGTTTACCATCAATCGAGAAATGGCGTAATGACTATCCTGATGACTATAACGAAAAAACTTACGAAAACGATTTAAGTACAAAAGAAATCTTTGTCACTTATGTATTGAAAAACAAATTGTTATGGTACATCGCACTGGCTAACGTATTTGTATATTTAATTCGCTATGGCGTATTAAAATGGTCTCCGGTTTACTTAAGTGAAATAAAACATTTCAACATAAAAGGTACTGCATGGGCCTACACAATCTATGAATTAGCAGCGGTTCCAGGTACATTATTATGTGGTTGGGTATCAGATAAAGTCTTCAAAGGTAAACGTGGTTTAACCGGTTTCATCTTCATGATCTTAACTACAGCAGCTGTAGTGGCATACTGGATGAACCCAGCTACACCTGAAGCAGAGCTTGCAAACTATGCAGCTTGGTATGAAAACCCATATCAATTAACTGACTTCATCTTAATGACCTTAATCGGCTTCTTAATCTACGGTCCTGTAATGTTAATCGGCTTACACGCGCTTGAGCTTGCACCGAAAAAAGCAGCAGGTACAGCAGCAGGTTTCACCGGTTTATTCGGTTACTTAGGTGGTACTGTATCAGCGTCAGCTGTTATCGGTTGGGCAGCACAACACTATGGCTGGGACGGCGGTTTCTACGTCATGATCGGTGGTGGTGTCTTAGCGGTGTTATTACTCTTCATAGTAATGGTTGAAGAAGGCAAACACAAAGCGAAATTAGGCGATACCTACGGTAAATAATCTATAAGTTAAAGGCGACAGGCGAAGGCTTGTCGCCTTTTTTATTACAAAAAAACAACTGAATTTTTAACCGCACTTTCAAGGAGAAATGCTTATGAAACTCAAAACTTTAGCGCTTTCTTTATTAGCTGCAGGCGTACTTGCAGGATGTAGCGCACACTCTTCTGTGGACACGATGAAATCAGACAAAATTATCATTGCTCACCGTGGTGCAAGTGGTTACTTACCAGAGCATACACTTGAGTCTAAAGCGCTTGCATTCGCACAACATGCAGACTACTTAGAACAAGACTTAGCGATGACAAAAGATGGTCGTTTAGTGGTTATCCATGACCACTTCTTAGACGGTTTAACTGACGTTGCGCAAAAATTCCCAAATCGTCATCGTAAAGATGGTCGTTACTATGTAATCGACTTCACCTTAAAAGAAATTCAAAGTTTAAATATGACTGAAAACTTTGAAACTAAAGATGGCAAACAAACTCAAGTTTACCCAGGACGTTTCCCACTTTGGAAATCACATTTCAGAATTCACACTTTTGAAGATGAAATCGAATTCATCCAAGGTTTAGAAAAATCGACTGGTAAAAAAGTGGGTATCTATCCTGAAATCAAAGCGCCTTGGTTCCACCACCAAAACGGCAAAGACATTGCAGTTGAAACCCTTAAAGTGTTGAAAAAATACGGTTATGACAAGAAATCTGACATGGTTTACTTACAAACCTTCGACTTCAATGAGTTAAAACGTATTAAAAACGAATTGCTACCAAAAATGGGTATGGATTTAAAACTTGTTCAATTAGTGGCATACACCGATTGGCATGAAACTGAAGAAAAAGATGCGAAAGGCAAATGGGTGAACTACGATTACGATTGGATGTTCAAACCAGGTGCAATGGCTGAAGTCGTGAAATATGCTGACGGCGTTGGTCCAGGCTGGTACATGTTAGTGGATAAAGAAAAATCTAAACCAGGCAACATCGTGTACACCCCATTAGTGAAAGAACTCGCACAATACAAAGTGGAATTACACCCATACACTGTGCGTAAAGATGCGTTACCTGAATTCTTCACTGATGTAAATCAAATGTACGATGCGTTATTGAATAAATCTGGTGCAACCGGTGTATTCACCGACTTCCCAGATACAGGCGTTGAATTTTTGAAAAAACAAAAATAATACATAAGCAAAAGTAATAAAAAGAGCGGTCAAAATTCGTTATGATTTTTGGCCGCTTTTTCTTATTCTGAATGTCTATCTATGAAAGATATCTACGTAACTACTATAAGGCTTCACTTTTTGTTTTGTTTCTTTCTAGTCTCTAATAATTTTTTTAGATTTTCATCATTTTCTATTACTTGAATTATAAACTTTCCCCTGATCTCTTCTTTTATTAATTCTTCTATAATCTTTAAATTTGATAAATCACCTTCAAATTTAATCGTAGGAGATGAATATCTCCTACTTCTTGCAAGTCCGAAAGGTAAATCACTCTCTACATACTCATTTGCTTTTTTAGAGGATTTCATTTTTGATAAATTATTTATAGATTCCTCTATATTCTTTGTTATTCCTAGCCCTATCGCATCACGAAACTGGTAGTTTAAATATTGCTCTAATCCTTTAACCATCGGATACTCATATAAACTAACTTCATAATACATCCTATTTTCACTCTGAATTAACCTATCTAATTCCACATCTAATAATTTTAATTGCTTTTTTAATTCTTCATCATCTAAATCTGAGGAACTGTATAATAAGTTACTTATGTTACGTTGATACATTTCCGATACAGAATATTGCATTTCGTATTCTGAATAAATATGTGTTAGCCAATTATATAAGCTCTTGGCAACCTCTATTTGACCTGAATTACCAAAACGTTCCAGCTCCCCAAAATATTTAGAATAATCATTTATTGCATCTTTAAACTTTTCAGTTGGTTCTTTAAGTTGATAAGAAGTTAATCCATATTTTTCTGATAGTATTTGATGATAATTCGAGTAAGCATCTTGTATCTTATTAAACACTTCAGAGTTTTTATCATATAATCCCTTATATATTTGCTCTACAAATACTTGTTGCTTGTCTTTCTGCTCAAAATATCTACCACCAAAGAACCCTATTGCACTAAAAGCTGATGCTACTAAAGCTTTAATAATAATTTCCTTTATAGACATAAAATAACCTCTATTATTTTATACAAAAACATATATCGTTAAAATTCAACACTCGCATTCATAAAAATTACTATTTAATCGCTATATTCAGCTCAATCATCTTAGATACTATGCATCAGTTATGACACTGAGTACAAGATCTGGAGAAATTATCACGACAATTACCTTATAAATACTATTAATCTCTTCTCTGTTATTAAGTTTCTTTCTATATTTATAGTAACAAAAAGGCTTGCCTTTTATCCCAGCAAGCCTTTTAAAATAAAAAAATTAAGCAAATTGTTTTTTATTCTCTAAATAGCGTTTCGCACATTCTGCTGCAGCAACTAAGCCGCCTGCCATCATAATAATATCTTTAATCACGAGTCGGCCGGCACCTGAGAGATATGGGAAGCCATAATTAGGTGTTGGGAAGTCCCCTCCTAAATTCGGCACCCAGGTTTCTGGCGTAAATATCAGGAACGACAGTGTGACTATCGACATGCCAAAGGTGAGCAAGCCTCCAAATAAACCGAGCGTTGGAGACCAAATTCCCGCTAATACTAAAATACCAATGGTCACGATCATCGCACCAATAATATAAGATGCAGTATAGGTGCCATTAGCTTTATGCCATTCAATATTTTTTGCGACCATTTTGCCTTCAGGGTTTTTGTATAAGGTATATTCTTTTACTAAAACACCCTTATCATTTTCTACCATGTTCGCTCCATTTTTGTAAAGGAAGCTTAAGAAAGGACTATTTGACACAAAGTGTGCAATACCATCGGCCTCATATTGGCAAACTTTTAAACCTCCAATCCAAACCATCACCACACAAATCGCAATGCGGATAAAGTTAATAAATTGACGTTGCAATGGCGCAACAATATTAGCTAGCAATGTAACTAAACTACTCATTAAGAACTCCTCATATAGTTCAATGGATATAACGGGCATAATGCCCAAGAATTTTTATATAAACATTAACAATATTACTCTCTAATATTGTTGGTATTTTTTATTACTAAAATTTATGCAATAAAAAAGAGATACCAATTGCTTAGTATCTCTTATTTTTAATTAATTTTCCGTGATCAATTTCACATTATTTGAAATTCACTCTCGCATTTCTAAAAATTCGCATCCAAGCACCATCTTCAGACCAATCTTCTGGGTACCATGAGTTGCTCACCGCACGGAATACACGTTCTGGGTGTGGCATCATCGCGGCAATACGACCATCGACGTTAGAAATGGCAGTAATACCTAATGCTGAGCCATTCGGGTTAGCTGGATAGGTTTCAGTCACGTTTAAATGACTGTCGATATATTGTGCCACAATCAAGTTTTGCGCTTGAAGTGCGATCAAATTCTCAGGTGTTTTAAATTCTACGCGTCCTTCACCATGAGAAACCGCAATCGGCATATGGGAACCTGCCATGCCTTTAAACCACAATGAGTTGGTGTCGTTGATTTTCACCATCGCAGCACGTGCTTCAAAACGTTCTGATTTATTACGCACGAAACGTGGCCAATTTTCCGCACCTGGGATGATTTCTGCCAGGGTGGAGATAAATTGACAGCCGTTACATACGCCTAATGAAAGGGTGTTTTCATTGGCGAAGAATTGGCTGAATTGATCGCGTAATTGTGGGTTGAATAAAATGGATTTCGCCCAGCCGCCACCTGCGCCCAATACGTCACCGTAAGAGAAACCACCACAGGCCACCATCGTATTGAATTCGTTTAAGTTGTAACGACCTGTCATTAAATCGCTCATGTGAACATCAATCGCGGCAAAGCCTGCACGATCAAAAGCTGCTGCCATTTCAACATGACTATTCACGCCTTGTTCACGTAATACTGCCACTTTTGGTTTCACGCCTTTGCTGATGTAAGGCGCAGCAATATCTTCATTCACGTCATAAGTTAAGTAAGCTGATAATCCTTTGTTGTCTGTGGCTTTTTTCGCTTCAAATTCTTGGTCAGCACATTCTGGATTATCGCGTAAGCGTTGCATTTGGTGAGTGAGTTCTGCCCAAATACTGCGTAATTCAGAGCGTTTTTCGCTTAATAGTTTTTTGCTGCCACGTGTGATTTCAAAACGATCTTCTAAGCTAACAGAACCGAGTTCATAAGTTAAGCCAAGCAAGTCATGGGCTTTTAATACCTCACGCACGGCGCTTAATTCGTTTTCAGAGACTTGGATCACCGCACCTAATTCTTCATTGAATAACACGGCTAAATCATTGTCGCCTAAGGCTGAAATATCCACATCCACGCCACAGTTACCCGTAAATGCCATTTCTGCAATCGTGGTAATTAAACCACCGTCTGAACGGTCGTGGTAAGCCAATAATTTACGTTCTGCTACTAATGATTGCATTGCATCGAAGAAGTTTTTCAGTTTGGCTACATTCACCACATCGGCAGGTTTATCACCTAATTGTTTATACACTTGCGCAAGTGCGGTCGCGCCTAAGCGATTTTTTCTTTCGCCTAAATCAATCAACAATAAACGGCTTGCGCCTTTGTCTGTACGTAATTGAGGTGTCACGGTTTTGCGGACATCTTCCACGCGCGCAAAAGATGAAATCACTAAAGAAAGCGGCGCTGTTACTGATTTTTTCTCGCCATTTTCTTCCCAAGTGGTTTTCATCGACATAGAGTCTTTACCCACTGGAATGGTAATGCCTAATGCAGGACAAAGCTCTTCACCGACTGCTTTAACCGCTTCATATAAGCCGGCATCTTCACCGCCATGGCCCGCTGCAGACATCCAGTTTGCAGACAGTTTGATACGTTTAATATCGCCAATATTGGTGCCCGCAATGTTGGTAATGGATTCAGCCACCGCTAAACGTGCAGAAGCGCCAAAGTCTAATAATGCCACGGGTGCACGTTCGCCCATTGCCATGGCTTCACCATGATAGCTGTCTAATGAAGCGGTTGTGACAGCCACATCAGACACGGGGATTTGCCATGGGCCGACCATTTGATCACGTGCCACCATACCAGTTACCGAACGGTCGCCAATGGTAATTAAGAAGGTTTTTTCTGCCACCACCGGTAAGCGTAATACGCGATGGAAGGCTTCTTTTAATTGAATATTTTCCGTTGCAAGCGGTCGATTTTCGACAGTTTTTAACGAAACCTCACGCGTCATTTTCGGCGTTTTGCCTAATAACACATTCATCGGTAAATCAATTGGGTTATTATCGAAATGACTATCGTGTAAGGTTAAATGTTTCTCTTCCGTTGCCTCGCCAATGACCGCAAACGGTGCACGCTCACGTTCACAAAGTGCGGTAAATAATTCGAGTTTTTCTGGTGCAACCGCTAATACATAACGTTCTTGCGATTCGTTACACCAAATTTCCAATGGTGACATGCCTTTTTCATCGCAAAGGATAGAGCGTAAATCAAATTTACCGCCACGTTCGCCATCGTGTACCAATTCAGGCATTGCGTTGGATAAACCACCCGCCCCCACGTCATGGATAAAGAGAATTGGGTTTTCATCGCCTAATTGCCAGCAACGGTCAATCACCTCTTGGCAACGGCGTTCCATTTCTGGGTTTTCACGTTGAACAGAAGCAAAATCTAAATCTTCTTTTGATTTCCCGCTGTCCATGGAAGAAGAAGCGCCACCACCTAAGCCGATATTCATGGCTGGGCCACCTAATACGATCAATTTCGCACCAACGGGGATTTCGCCTTTTTGAACATGTTCGCCACGAATATTGCCGATACCACCCGCTAACATAATCGGCTTGTGATAACCACGCACTTCTTCGCCGTTGAAGCTGTTGACTTTCTCTTCATAGGTACGGAAATAACCTAATAACGCAGGGCGACCGAACTCGTTGTTAAATGCTGCGCCACCTAATGGGCCTTCAATCATAATATCTAAGGCTGAAGCAATACGGTTTGGTTTAGAAAGCGGATTTTCCCAAGGTTGTTCAAAGTTTGGAATGATAAGGTTTGATACGGAGAAACCGGTTAAACCTGCTTTTGGTTTTGCACCACGACCTGTTGCCCCCTCATCACGAATCTCACCGCCCGAACCAGTTGCGGCACCCGGGAATGGCGAAATTGCGGTCGGGTGATTATGGGTTTCCACTTTCATTAAGATATGCGCATCTTCATTGTGGTAACGATATTGCCCATCTTGATCCGCAAAGAAACGGCCGACTTTTGAGCCTTCCATTACTGCAGCATTATCTTTATAGGCTGAAAGCACGAAATCAGGGGTTTTCTCAAAGGTATTCTTAATCATTTTAAACAGGGATTTATCCTGTTTTTTGCCATCAATAATCCAATCGGCATTAAAGATTTTATGGCGGCAGTGTTCAGAGTTGGCTTGTGCGAACATATAAAGTTCAATATCGTGTGGATTGCGCCCTAATTGGGTGAAGTTTTCCACCAAATAATCAATTTCATCTTCTGCCAGTGCCAAACCTAATTCTACGTTGGCTGTCACCAAAGCTTCGCGTCCACCTTTTAAAATATCCACCGTTTTGAACGGTTTCGGATCTTGATGACGGAATAAGATCTCTGCATCTTCAGGACGACGCACCACGGTTTCCATCATTCGATCGTGTAAAAGTGCGGTCAATTTTTCAGTTGTTTTTTCATCAAGCGGTTGGCTTAACTCAAAATAATACGCCAAACCACGCTCAATACGCTCCACTTCACTTAAACCACAGTTATGCGCAATATCGGTCGCTTTAGAAGACCAAGAAGAAATCGTGCCAACGCGTGGAATCACGATAAAAGTTTCTCCTTTGGCGTCGTGTTCAGCCAAGGTTGGGCCGTAATGTAACAATGCTTTTAACTTAGCTTCCTGCTCGCTAACAAGCGGTCGATTTAATTCCACAAAATGCAAATATTCCGCATAAACCGATTTTACCGGTAATTGATTTTGTTGGAATTTTTGCATTAAGCCTTGGATACGAAATTCAGAAAGGGCGGGTGAGCCACGAAAAGTTTGAAACATACGGGTACCTTTGAGTTGTGTTTGAGATGAAAATCGCAGGCTATTATAAAGGAAAAACACCAAAACGAAAACGTTTGCGTCAATCATTTTAAAATGATTTTCAATGGGAGAAAGCATATAATCATCAAGCAATTTAAAACAATCCTAAAACTAACCGCACTTTGGGGCGTCACTATGATCATCAATGACATCAATTTCAACGATCTCTATCAACAACATCTAAAAGCCTGTAATCACTATAATCTTCCACCGACAAAATGGGATAAAAAAGCCTCTAAAATGGCTGAGAACTTAGTGGGCAAACCAAGCCGTTATAACGAGATCTTACTTAAAGCCATGAATGTGCAACCCAATGAAACTGTATTAGATATCGGCTGTGGCCCCGGCACGTTTGTGATTCCTTTAGCCCAACAATGCCAAGCTGTGTATGCCCTCGATTACAGCCAAGGCATGTTAGAGATGGTGCAACAATATAAAGAAAAGCATCAACTGAATAATATTACGCTTCTACATAAATCATGGTCAGATAACTGGGATGATGTACCTCAAGCGGATGTAATTCTCGCCTCTCGCTCGACGCTTGTCGATGATTTGGATGACATGATTGAAAAGCTGCAAAGTAAGGCAAAAAAGCGGGTCTTTTTAACCTCGGTGACACAACGCCATTTTCTCGATGAAGGCGTATTTGAAGCTATTGGCCGTGATGATGTAGGCTTCCCAACTTATATTTATTTAGTTAATCGCCTTTACCAAAAAGGCATTCACGCCAATGTGAGTTTTATTGAAACGGAGTCGGGCTATTTCCAAGGTGAAACCTTTGAGGATTTATTAAACTCCGTGGCGTTTTCTCTCGGCAATCTCACCGAAAAAGAAAAACAAGATTTAGCCCAATTCTATCAACAAAAACAAATACATAATGAACCGATAAAGCACGGACAACGCAAATGGGCGTTGATTTGGTGGGAGGTTTAACAAAATATAAGTATTGTAATTTACTTTTAAATTAAAACACTTAACCTTATAAAATTAACTAACTTATAGACAAATTAAATTTCTAATGATACAGTCCAGTCTGATACCTCTGAAGGTATTTTATGTCTACTTTTTCAATAAGGAATATTAGTATGTTTTCTTTAAATCATGTTTTAAAATTTGGTACTACAGCATTAGCCGTTTTAGTATTATCTGCGTGTGGTAGCAGCGGCGGTGGTAGTGATGCCCCAGATGTTTCAGCTTCAACCAATCAGACTAAGCAAAGTCAGCCAAGTACTACTGCTAATAATACGACTCAGCAACCAAGTACTACTTGCCAATAATACGACTCAGCAACCAAGTACTACTACCAATAATACAACTCAGCAACCAAGTACTACTACCAATAATACAACTCAGCAACCAAATACTACTGCCAATAACACGACTCAGCAACCAAGTACTACTGCCAATAATACGACTCAGCAACCAAGTACTACTGCCAATAATACGACTCAGCAACCAAGTACTACTACATCTACAAACAATCAGACAGCATCAAGCCAATCTACTCCAACTGAAAATGTGGCTCAACCATCAACCCCTAATACTCAAAGTGGTAATACTAATCGAGCACTCACAGATAAACATGCTAGTTTCGTCATACCTAAAAAAGGTGGAACTATTCACACCGCATCCATTTCTGGTAATCCAGATCTTTATGTGCTAGATGTTGAAGGTAAAAGTATTGATATAATTCCTGCCGGAATGGGGAATGGAAAGGTTCTCAAAATCACGGCAAACAATATTACCCGCATAGTTAACGGTTCATTATATAAAAATGTACGTTGGGGATTAATTACAGAGGATGGCTTAAATAATTATTACTTAGTCTCTTACGGTATCAATCCTACAACCGACATGCCAACTAGCGGTAACGCTACCTATGTTGGACAAGGTGTACACGGTTATGCAGATAGTGATTCAGCTATTGATACGTATCGCTTAAGTAACGCAAAATTTAATGTAAATTTTGCTGATAAATCATTTGAAGGTTCTATTACTCCAGATGATGGAAAAGCATTTGGCAATATCAACGAGGTTAAACTTTCTGCAAAAATTGATGGTAACCAATTCCACGGTAAAACTGCTGAAGGTACAGAAGCTGTCGGTCGTTTCTACGGAAATAACGCTAGTGAGTTAGCTGGTAGCTATGTAAATGAAAAAGCCTCTTACCTTGGGGTATTCGGCGCTCAAAAACAATAATTAGTTTTAATCTAAAATTAATAAAGCAAGCCTTGTGCTTGCTTTATTTTTATAAAATAAACATGGATAATGTAATAAATTAAAGAATCTCTAATAACTTCACAAAGTCATCAAACACCCAATCTGGATTTGATTCTGCAATTGGGATGTTGTAGTTGTATCCGTAAGTTAATCCCACAACCGGGCAACCTGCTGAATGTGCAGCGAGAATGTCATTTCGAGAGTCACCAACAAACAACACTTGGCGAGGCTCTACACCGAATTTACCACATAAATAATACAATGGGCCTGGATGTGGTTTAATCGCGGGTAATGATTGTCCACCAAGCATTTCACTGAATAAATGATCGATACCAAATGCGGCTAATACCGGCTGAACGTGACGAGTTGGTTTGTTCGTTACCACGGCTAAGGTATAACCGCGAGCCTTTAAGGTTTCCAATGTTTCTTTTACATTTGGATATAAACGACTCACATTGCAAAGATTTTCAGCATAATGCACATTAAAGCGCTCTTTCACTTGCTCGATTTCAGCCTCAGAGAATGTTTTACCCGTTTGCTCTTCAGTCCATTTTAAAGCACGTGCAATTAATACAGGTGCGCCATTACCGATCCAAGTTAAAACCTGTGCTTCTGATGCAGGGGCAAAACCAAAATCCGCTAATGCTGAATTCACGGATAATGCTAAATCCGGCAAGCTATTCACAAGCGTACCATCTAAATCAAAACCGATAACTTTAAATTGAGTCTTCATTACTACTACCTTTTATTTTACAGACGCTAATTGCGTACGCATTTGATCAATGATTTGTTTATAATCTGGTTTACCAAAAATCGCTGAGCCTGCCACAAACATATCTGCACCCGCTGCGGCGATTTCTGCAATATTATCCACTTTTACCCCACCATCAACTTCTAAACGGATATCTAAACCGCTTTCATCAATCAGATGACGTGCCTGTTGTAATTTTTTCAATGTTGAAGGTAAAAAAGATTGTCCACCAAATCCTGGATTCACGGACATTAACAAAATCACATCCACTTTATCTAATACATAATCCAAATAACTTAATGGTGTCGCAGGATTAAACACTAAACCCGCTTTACAGCCGTGATCACGAATGAGCTGTAAAGAGCGGTCAATATGTTCACTGGCTTCAGGATGAAAGGTAATGTAATCCGCACCGGCTTTGGCAAAATCAGGAATAATACGATCGACCGGTTTCACCATCAAATGCACGTCAATCGGTGCTTTAATACCATAATCACGTAAAGCTTTACACACCGCTGGGCCAAAGGTTAAATTCGGCACATAGTGATTATCCATTACATCAAAATGAATGACATCCGCACCAGCATTCAATACGTTTTGCACATCATCACCAAGGCGAGCAAGATCTGCAGAAAGGATAGAAGGGGCGATTAAATAAGGTTTCATTTGTCATCTCCTAAAGGATCAAAGTGCTTGTAGTTTACTACGTTGAGCTCAATTTTACCTTGATTATTTACAAGTTTTAGCTGAAAACAAAGAAAAAAATAACCGCACTTGATTCAATTGCCTCAAAGTGCGGTTGTTTTTTATCGTATTTTAAAAAGACCGATTAGTTTAATCCAATGATTTCCCAACGGTTGTGAGATTGACCATCGATTTTGCCTTTCTTCACGTTGGTGATGTAATCGATCATCATATTTTGGATCGTGCCTTTTTCACGGCCCATTGCCACTTTAGATTCCCAAAGTACCGGAATTTGTTGGCCTTCCCAAATCCCACCTTTACCGTTTAACTGAGCGAAACGATATGAGTTCATACCCACTTTTAATTTCATATCATCCGTTACCGGTTTACCGTCAGCAAGGGTTAAATCAACGATTTTGCTGCCTTGTGGATTACGTAAGTCAATTTTGTAATTTACGCCACCAAAAATGTCGTAAGTCACATATTTTGATTTTTTACGTTCCGCATTGTAACGGTATTCAGTGTCACTTGGTTGGATGGTATCGAAGTAGTTAGCTGACCATTCCATATATTCTTTCAATTGTTTACCGGTCAGTTCATAAACGGTGACATCACCGCCCGCATAACGATAGTTAAAGATGATGTCTTTTTTCTTGATATCGCCTTTATTCATGCGTGCTTTTTGGTGGTCAAAAGAGAAAGTCACCACATCTGCACCACTGTAATGTTGTTCAACATCATTAATGAATGAAGATAAACCGGTATCTTTTGAGAATGCCGCTGATACACCGTGTTTAGTCTCTTGTGGCACCATTTCGTTTTCGGTTTGACCAATCACCACGTTGTTTAATTCACGTAATTTCTCGTGGTAAGGTTTATAGATTTCCGCAATTTTCTTATCTGCTTCAAGTGCTTTAACTGGAACGGTTTTGGATTCTTTCTTCACCAATTTCACTTCTTTTTTATCGTTGATATCAAAAGTGAGATCCACTTCAGATACTACGGTACCGTAACGGTGTGGTTCAGTGATAAGGGTATTTTTAATGGTTTCACTTGGTACATCTTTGTGCATGTGACCCGCGATAACGACATCAATGCCGTCTACTGCATTGATCACATCACGCATACCGGTGTCTGGAATCTTGTTTTCATTGTCGATACCCATGTGAGCAATCACAATAATTGCATCAACACCTTTCGCCTTTAACTTCTCAACTTGTGTACGTGCTTCTTCAGTTGGTGAAGTAAATTTCATGTCTTTTAAGTTGCCTGTGTCTTCTTCAAATTTTGCTGACATTGGGGTACTTAAACCGATAATCCCTAGTTTCACGCCATCTTTTTCAATGATGGTTGTCGCATCAATATAACGTTTGTCGTTTTTCTTATAATAGAAGTTTGCGGTTAATTTTTTTGCTTTGATGTCTTTTAAGATTTCATCTAATGCTTCCATCCCAAAATTAAACTCGTGGTTACCAAGTACGAAAACATCGTATTTCATTTCGTTTAATACTTTTGGAATTGGGTGATCTTTGTAATATTTTTTATCTTTTGCGAACACATCGACTTGGTTATCTTGGATCGCATCGCCCACATCCACTAACACCACGTTTTTGTTGTTTTTACGCACATCTTTCACATAAGTTGCGATTTGCGCATAAGAACCAGATTTGTCATCTACGTCTGCGCCATAGCTCCAAGGTACAACGCGACCGTGAATATCAGAGGTACCCAATATTTTAATATTTACTTCTTGTGCCATTGCTGTACTCACAGCAGAAAGCGCAAATAATGAGCAAAGTAATTTTTTCATAAAATTTCCTTTAAAGTGCACAAAGTGCGGTTAAAAATGCGGGAGAATTATAGCGATGAATTGATTACCAACATAATTTTATTTTGAAGAAAAATAAAATTTGTGAGCGTGATCACATTTCATTTGGAGGATTAATGTCCTGTTTGAGAAAACAAGTTAATCACTAAAACACCGCTGATAATCAATGCCATACCAATCAGCCCAGCAGTATCAATTTTCTGACCAAAAGCGAAATACGCCACAATGGCCGTCAAAACAATGCCAACACCCGACCAAATGGCGTAAACCAACCCCACGGAAAGGGTACGGAATACAAGGGAGACAAAATAAAACGAAATGGCATACAAGGTTAATGAGCCAATTGTAGGTAAAAGTTTGGTAAAGCCATCGCTGACTTTTAATAAATTCGTTGCCACGATTTCAAGGCAAATAGAGATAGCAAGTAATGTCCAAGGATTCATATAAATCAAAAAGTAAAATAGAAAAACACTATTCTACCTTAAGCGACTGATGGATGTAACCGAATTTGGCGCGCCATGGCTTGCATATAAGGTGCCGTTTGTTCAAAGAAATAACGGTAAGAGGCACATACATAATTATGTGAATTAGGTTCATTTTATTACATAAAAAAACACCCCTCATAGAGGGGTGTTTGATTATAACGATCTTAGATAAGTTAGATTACTTGAATACCTTGTTCAATATAAACTAATTCAGTCGTAATCGTACCTGTATTACCGCTGGTGTAAGAATACACATCATAGGTAACACCATCTACAGTCTCTTCGGCTCCTTTCGCCCATGTACCCACATTTGAACCTGCGATACCTTTAGAGGTATCTTTCAAGTTTTGTGCTGTATCGTCATAGTTATTGTTATTACCTAAATCGACAGTATCTAATGATGTACCACGGATGTAGACCTTCGCAAGCGTATCACCATCTTGTTGTAAGTCTGATAATCTAATGTTAATGTCTTGACGACCATCTGCTGTTAAATCAAAGATTTCAACATTTTTGAAGTTAGACATTTCATAGCTATGACCGACTTCTTTTAATACGGCAATATCATTACCTTCGCCACCATCAACTGTACCACCAGTTACACGATCACTGAAGTTAACAATATCATCGCCTGCACCAAGATTAATTGTACCACCTGAAAGGGTAGAGATATTTAATACGTCATCGCCCGTACCCATGTCAACTTTACCACCATTAATGCTGGTAAATGTTGCAGTATCATTACCCTCAGCCATATCAACAGTGACTGTTTGAGCGTCAAGAGCATTATTAATACCGCCAGCTACGAGTACATCGTCGCCTTCCCCCATATTAACGTTTGCACCATGACGTAAGTTACTACCTACTTTAAACACGTCGTTACCTGCACCCATGCTTACTGTCGCATAGTCAACGTGTCCTGCAACTACGAATGAATCTGACCCATTACCGAAGAGGAATGTTTGTGATTTTGTGACATAACCACCCACTTCTAGGCTATTGTCGCCGTTGCCAAAGTCATAACGTCCGCTGCCTGAGCCATCAAGGTTGCTCTTCACATACATACTGTCATTACCTTCACCAAAGGAGACATTCATCGTTGTTTGGGTATTAACCGCACCATTAATCACTAAGCGGTCGTTACCATTACCAAAGTCAATATTATATTGGCCTCCAGTTGCAATTTCTGCTGTATCGAAGGTCAGTTTATCGTTACCTTCACCCATTTTTAACGAGCCACCTCGCCATGACTGTAAATTGCCACGTAATTGAATATGGTCATCACCCGCACCGGTATCCACATTCAATTCTCCGCCACCAACCATGGACGCCATGTTACCATTTACACCCGAGCTACGTGCATATTCATCTAAACCAACCACGAGGTGATCATTATCATCCGTGAATTTCAAGCCATTTTCATTCGTTGCTTGACGGTTAATAATATCTGTAATTAACCCAACGTTAAATTTACGTGCTTGCGATGGATCTGGCCCCATTTCAGTATTCATATTGCTAAATAGGTTACGAATATACATGGTTTTCGTTGAAGCAATATTACCTGCTGCATCAATCACTGTGACTTGCATACCGTCAGTTGAATAGCGGTTAAAGTTGTCAGCAAAATTAACGGTGTAAGTGCCATCTCCATTATTCACTGCTGTAGTGGTTGATGTTGTACCTGCAGTATTCGGGTAGCTAATCTTAACATCCGCATCCACTTCTGAACGATCTGTAATGCTGAACGTAATAGACGTTAAGTTACCCTCTTTATTGTTTGCCATCGCAGTCACTTCCATCGATTCAACTTGAGTATCTAAATAAATATCTTGACGAGTCGTGAGTTCTACTGCCTTCGTTGCTTGATTTTGTACTTCTGCAGTATAGCGATATTGAGTACCAAAGGTTTCTGGCAATGCATCAGTGAAAGAGTATGTTTTACCATCCGCACTTACCGTAAATTTATCGGTGAGTACTTCTTTATTGAAGACGTCACCATCTTTTGTTACGGTTTCGCGGTAAATCACCATATTTTGTGCAGAAGTAATTTTATTATCCAACGTGAAAGTGACAGTTGGGGTTGCATCATTTGTTAAACCATCTGCAAGTGTTTTGATTGCTTGTAATTTCGTCGCATCACTTGCATCAATGGTTTTACCATTAGCACCAACTACACCTTCATAGTTATCTAAGCCACCATTTCCTGATAATAGACCATTTGCTTCAGTTCCTTCGGAACGAGTTTTTGCACCTTTATATTCATCAGTGAAATCATCCTTCACTTCCACCACAATTTTCGTTGGTGGAACTTCGGCCTCCTCAGTCTTAGCTGTATCGATTCCTTCTTTCGAGCTATTACCTTGTGGATCTTTAACGATAGCTTTCACTTCATTGCTTTCACCCGCGGCAAGCGGAGTGAATGTCACTTTTACGCCATCCTTAATTTGAGCTTCAGTTAATACGATATCTTCAGTTTGTCCATCTGGATAAGTGACAGTTAACGTATCACCTGCGCTGTAGCCTGCATTTTCAGGGAATGTAATAGTCGCTGTGGCTTTACCTTCACCGTTTAAGTCAGAAGCATTGATGATTTCATCATCATTATCCTCAATATGTACAACTGGTTTACCTGCATCATCAGTTTCACCATCGCCATTTGTATCGCCAGGTACACGAGCATCAACAGTAAAGGTTTCTTTATTACCTTCTGTTGCATTACCATCACGTGATTGACTTACTGAGACGCTATAAGAACCATCTGTTGTTACATTTTCTTTAGGAATAGTAACGGCTACTTTACCTGCAGTTGCTTCATCTTCAGTTACAGTATGCTCAATGGTTTTCGTTGTGTTATCTGGATTTGTGATGGTTAATGTAACTACATCCCCGGCTTTAGAATTGGTCTGTAATTTCACTTCCGTTTGGATACCATCATTTAATTCAGTCGCCGTCACTTTACCATCGTCCGCTTCAGCAATAGTAAGCTCAGGTTTACCACTTAGTTCATCACTATTTGGTTTTGCTTCTGCTGAAGCATCATCACCTGTGTTACCTGCATTATCTTTTGCTTTTGCAGTCACAGTTGAACCATCTTTTACTTTATCTTTGGCAATAGTTGCAACACCTGTGTCTTCATTGACAACAACATCTGGATTATCTGATTTCCATTTACCATCATCACCCTTCGTTAATGTTGCAGGATGCTCGTTACCATCTTCGTCTGTATAAGTAATTTCAACCGTTTTGGTATCTTTATCTGCTGGCGGTGTAATGGTCATTGAGCCATCATCATTCGCTGTCACTGTTGGTGTTGCTGGTGCAGTTTTGTCCACAGTAAATCCTGCTGGGGTACTTTCCGCACTGCTGTTACCTGCTGGATCGGTCACTTTCGCTGTTACTGTATAATCACCTTCACTCGGTACCTTATCTTTAGGAATAGTAACTTCCGCTGAGCCATTATCAATATCATCTTTAGTTACTTTATGCGTAACTTCTGACTTATTACCTTCTGGATCGGTTACCGTTAATGTAATTTCATCGCCCACTTCGGTATTTGCAGGGATAGTGACTTTTGTTGTAACACCATCTTCAAGTTCTTTCGCATTGATATACTCGTCACCGTTACCATCTGTGATGGTTACGATTGGTGCGCCATCTTTAGTGTTGTTATCAGTGTCACCATTACTTGCTTCACCGTTGTTATCAACATCGCCTGGGATGCCTGTGTCTACTGTGACTTTTTTCGGTTCGCTGGTTGCACTTGTATTACCTGCAGGATCAGTCACTTTAGCTGTAATGGTGTAATCACCATCTGTTGGCACGTTGTCTTTCGGAATCGTAATATCTACTGAACCATTTTTGATATCATCTTCTGTCACGGTATGTGGAATTTCAACTGTCTTACCGTTTGGATCGGTTACAGATACAGTGATGGTATCACCTGCTTTTGTTCCTGTTGGGATAGTTACATTCGTTTGAATACCATCTTCAAGTTCTTT